>DASXFW010000249.1:0-6792 GCA_036489395.1 Acetobacteraceae bacterium
CGCATCGCTGAACACCCGCGAGCGCGTGATGAAACGCACCCCATCGGCGGCTTCCAGCGAGAAACTGTCGCCGCCATTGGCCACCACGTCGATGGTGAGCTGGCTATGTGCCCAATAAGGAAACTGCTCGGCGCTGACGTAGAACGGACAGCCCTCGATCACCCCGAGCAGCACGTCGCGCGCCCCGACACGGAAACCGCCGCGGCGGAGGCACATCGGCGCGCTCCCCTCGCAACAGCCACCGGACTGGTGGAACAGCAGCGGACCATGTTGGTCCCGCAACTGTCGCACCAAGCTGGCGGCGGCCTCGGTGACCAGCACCCGAGACGGCGTCACAGCGGGCTCAGAAGAAGCCAAGCGCGTTTGGGCTGTAGCTGACCAGCAGATTCTTGGTCTGCTGGTAGTGGTCCATGATCATCTTGTGAGTCTCACGGCCGTAACCCGACTGCTTGTATCCCCCGAACGCCGCATGCGCGGGATACAGGTGGTAGCAGTTGGTCCACACACGTCCGGCCTTGATCTCGCGGCCCACGCGATACGCCGCCGTGCCGTTGCGCGACCACACACCGGCGCCCAACCCGTACACCGTGTCGTTGCCGATGCGGATTGCGTCCTCGATGTCCTTGAACGTGGTGACGGACAGCACGGGGCCGAAGATCTCCTCCTGGAAGATGCGCATCTGGTTATGACCGACGAACACCGTCGGCTTCACGTAATACCCATTCTCCAGTTCGCCGCCGAGATGCGCTTGCTCGCCGCCGATCGCCAGCTTCGCGCCTTCCTGCTTGCCCACGTCGATGTAGGCGAGGATCTTCTCCAA
This sequence comes from Acetobacteraceae bacterium, assembly GCA_036489395.1. Classification (GTDB taxonomy): domain Bacteria; phylum Pseudomonadota; class Alphaproteobacteria; order Acetobacterales; family Acetobacteraceae; genus JASHVB01. Next base: position 821 of record DASXFW010000249.1, read on the forward strand.
CTGACCCTTCGACGCCTGCGCGCCCATCATGGTGCTGGCATCGAGCGGGTGGCCCATCTTGATCTTGCCGACCCGCGCGACTGCCTTCTCCATGAACTTGTCGAACATCGACTCCTGCACCAGCGCGCGCGAGGGGCAGGTGCAGACCTCGCCCTTGTTGAAGGCGAACAGGGTGAAGCCTTCGAGCGCCTTGTCGAGGAACGCGTCGTCGTGGTCCATCACGTCGGCGAAGAAGATGTTCGGCGACTTGCCGCCGAGTTCCATGGTGCTGGGGATCAGGTTCTCGGCCGCGTATTGCATGATCTGCCGGCCGGTCGTGGTCTCACCGGTGAAGCTGACCTTGGCGATGCGCGGGTTGGCGGCAAGCGGTGCGCCGACTTCCGAGCCATGCCCGAACAACACGTTCAGCACGCCTGGGGGCAGCACGTCGCCGATCAGGTCCATCAGCACGCCCAGACTGAGCGGCGTGTCCGACGCAGGCTTGATCACCACGCAGTTGCCGGTCGCCAGCGCGGGCGCCAGTTTCCATGCCGCCATCAGCAGCGGGAAGTTCCAGGGAATGATCTGCGCGACCACGCCCATCGGCTCCTTGAAGTGGTAGGCGACGGTGTCGTTGTCGAGTTCGCCCAGGGTGCCTTCCTCGGCGCGGATGCAGCCGGCGAAGTAGCGGAAATGGTCGGCGGCCAGCGGCACGTCGGCGGCCCGCGTTTCGCGGATCGGCTTGCCGTTGTCTATGGTCTCCGTATGGGCGAGCAGCTCGAGGTTTTCGTCGATGCGATCGGCGATCTTCAGCAGCAGGCGGGCGCGTTCGGCGGGGGCGGTGCGGCCCCAGGCGTCGCGCGCGGCGTGCGCGGCATCCAGCGCGAGTTCGACGTCGGCGGCGTCGGAGCGGGCGAAGTCGGCGAGCTTGGTGCCGTCGATCGGGCTGTGGTCGGCGAAGGTGCGGCCTTTTACGGGGGCACGCCAGTCACCGCCGATGAAGTTGTCATAGCGCGCGCGCAGCCTGCTGCGCGGCGAGCTGAGGAATTGCGGTTGGTCGTTCATTGCGGATTCTCCTGCGAAGGACAGCGAGGCGCTCGGGCATCGCCACAGGCGATCCCGCAGGAGGTGGTGTTTCACACGGCGGTCGGGGTCGCATTGACCTGAGTCAATAAATTGGGGTCCGGAACGAGCGGACCCGATTCTACGGCGGACCGCCACGCCGAACCGTACACAGAGCTGCTAACAATAGTCCCTTTCGATGCGCGGCGCTGGAGCAGGATGACCACGCAAGTGCGCACCGATCCCGGCCCAGCCCTCCGTTCGCGTGATGCAGACCTGCGGCGGTTCCGCCTTCGGTCATCACGCTCTAAAGCACTGTTGATGAATAATCGAATCGGTTGAGTGAGGCACCGGCCTTTGCCCCGTCATGCCGACCACCGGGCACTTGACCCGGTGGTCGGCATGACGACATTATGCGACCGTGCGTCAACTGCAGCGATAGCGATTATTCGTCAACAGTGCCTAAAGGCTTGCCGTACGCAACCAACTGCTTGCCGCGTCGCCCTTTACCAGCCGCCCGATGTTGATGCTTGTTGCCCGTGCCGCATCGACGCCGGTGGCGCCATGCAGTCGGGCGCGTGCCAGCTTCGTTGCCAAAAATATGGTTCCCTCAAGCCGGCATTGGCTCAGATCAGCATCAGTCAGGTTGGCACCTTCAAAGTCCGCACCACGAAGATCCGCACCATCGAGGTCTGCCTTGACCAGCGATGCCTTGATCAAGCTTGCGCGACGCAAATTCGCTCGCACAAGCTTGGTTCCCGCGAAATTCGCATAGTCCAGATTGGCCTTTACCAGGACGGCGTCCGTCAGGTCGGTATCCGTGAATCGCGCGGAGGCGAAATTTCCATTGTACAGGTCGGCATGACGCAGCGAACACCCAAAGAAATTTGCCTGTGGAAGTTCCGCGCCCGACAGATCGATACCAGAGAGATCAAGTTGCATGAAATCGAGATGTTCGGCAACGAATTGCCGACCAGCCTCACCCAACGACGATGACCAGAGCCGGTGTTGTTCCAGGGCCTCGCGGAGATCGTTCGATTTCATGGCCACCACTTCACTCGCTGACCCCAACCTCGCCTTAGCCCCTCATCCCGCAGATCCTGAAGATCATTGGGTGACAGCTTACCGGTATCAAGCATCACATGTTCTCCGGCCGTCAACGATTTGTCCACTTTGTCCGCATCCCGTTGCAGGTCGAACCCTCCACCGATCGGCGGGTAGGCGGAGTTGAACCCTTTCACGTCCCATTTTTGACCCGCGCCGTCGATAAAATCCGCCTGCCCGGCAGGGTCTCTGTGGATCAGGGCAGGTACTTCGCCTAGCACTTCCAGCGCGAGGCCAATGGTGCGTTCGCGCGCCGATTTGCGGTCGGCTCGGCCGCCATGCGCCGGGTCCATCGCCAGCGCATCATATTCCGCTTGCGTCCTCCCGCCGTAGGGAGGCGCCGTCGCCGACAACGTTTGCCGCCCGCCCTACCGCTGCCGCCAGGGCAGCCCTTCCGCCTTCCATCCCGCCGTCACGCCGCGGTGGCCTGCCGCGTCCGGGCCGCCTTCGAACCCGTCCGCCACGTTGTACGCGTTCGGGAACCCGGCCTCCTGCGCCGCCTGTGCCGCCGCGTAACTGCGCTGGCCGCTGCGACAGATGAAATAGATGTGGTTGTCCGGCGTGAACCCCGCCTCCTTCAATTGATCGACGAAGCTGCCGTTGCGCTGCATCGCCGGATACACCTGCCACTGGATCAGCACCGCCTGCTTGCCCGCCGGCGAAAGGTCCGGCACGCCGACGAAGTTCCATTCCGCATCGGTGCGCACATCGACCAACTGCGCCTGCGGATCGGATTGCAGGACTTCCCAGACCCGCCCGGGCGGCACATTGTCAACCATCTCAGGACTCCCTTCCGCTGCATGAGGACGCGATGACCCGCTTGTATCACGGCTCCCGCTGGGACGACGATCTCGCCGCGGCGATCGGCAGCACGCCGCTGGTCAAGCTGCGGCGCGCGTCGGACGCGACCGGCTGCACCATCCTCGGCAAGGCGGAGTTCCTCAACCCCGGCGGTTCGGTAAAGGACCGCACCGGCTTGTTCATCATCGAGGACGCGGAAGCGCGCGGAGTGCTGAAATCCGGCGGCACGGTGGTGGAAGGCACCGCCGGCAACACCGGCATCGGCCTCACGCTGGTTGGCAACGCGCGCGGCTATCGCAGCGTCATCGTGATGCCGGAGACGCAAAGCAAGGAGAAGATCGACTTCCTGCGCATGATCGGTGCCGACCTGCGCCTGGTACCGGCCAAGCCGTATCGCGATCCCGGCAACTACGTGCATTTCTCCCGCCGCCTGGCGGAGGAGCTGGGCGCCGTCTGGGCCAACCAGTTCGACAACGTCGCCAACCGCGCCGGCCACGAACGCACCACCGGCGTGGAGATCTGGGACCAGACGGACGGCGCCGTCGATGCGTTCACCTGCGCATGCGGCACCGGCGGCACGCTGGCGGGCGTGGCGATGGCGCTGAAGGCGCGCAAGCCGTCGGTGCGCATCGTGCTGGCCGATCCGGAAGGCAGCGGGCTGTACGGCTGGATCAAGAGCAACGACCTGTCGATCGCGGGCAGCTCCATCACCGAAGGCATCGGCAATTCGCGCGTCACCGCCAATCTGGAGGGCGCACCGATCGACGACGCGGAACGCATTCCGGACAGCGAGGCGCTGGAGCACATCTACGAGCTGCTGATCCACGAAGGCCTGTCGGTCGGCACGTCGTCGGGGATCAACATCGCGGCGGCAGTGCGCGTGGCGAAGGCGCTGGGGCCGGGGCACACGGTCGTCACCATCCTCGCCGACGGGGGTTCCCGCTATCAGTCCAAGCTGTTCAATCTGGAGTTCCTGCGGTCGAAGAATCTGCCGCTGCCGGAATGGATGGCGTAGGGCTCCCCCCTCCGCGCACCCACCCGTCATGGCTGGGTCAAGCCCGACCATGACGACTGGCGGGTGCCGCGTGACAAACGCCAACACCCGGCATAACCTCCCGCCCGCGTGCGCCAATACGGCGCACAGCAGATGGGAAGCGGAACGCAACCGCTCCTGCAACGTCTCGGAAAGCATCACGTCAACTCGGCGGCACCTTGCGCCGCTCACGACGACGGCAGCCTGACGGACGGAGAATCTACGGCGTAATTTGCTGCGACACGTGACACTGATCGAATCGGCCTCGCCGCGTTCGTGATCGGCACGGTTCCCCGGGTTCATCAACCTGGGAGGTAAATCATGCCTGCGTCGTCCACCAGCAGAATGTCGGGCAGTCCGGCCAGCCGGATCCTCGGCAACAAGCTCGATAACATCCCGTTCGGCGGCTACCACATCCTGATCATCGTGGCGCTCGGCCTCGTCGGCTTCGTCGAGGGCTACGACCTCGCGCTCAGCGGCACGTTGCTCGTGCTCGCCAGGGGACCGCTGCACCTGACGGGTTCTGAAGTCCGCTGGCTCGCGGTCGCACCAACCTTCATGGTCGTGGTCGGCGGGTTCATCGCCTCGGCGATTTCGGACCACGTGAACCGCAAGACGGTCATTCAGATCGGCGTGATCGTCACCACGTTCTTCACCTTGCTGATCCCGTTCGCCCAGGACGGCACGCAACTGATCGCCGTCCGCATGGCCACCGGCATCGGCGTCGGCTTCGCCATCTCCGCGGCGTTCCCGATCGCGGCGGAGCTGATGCCGGCGCAGCACCGCCGCACCTACGGCGCGATCTACGAGATCATGCTGGCCAGCGCCTTCACCCTGCTGCCGTTCGTCAGTTTCCTGCTCGCCGACGAGCCGAACGGCTTCCGCCTCGCGGCACTCCCCGGCGGCCTGGCGCTGTTCGTCGTGCCGGTGATCGTGCACTTCGTCATTCCGCAAAGCGGGCGCTGGCTGCTGCGGCGCGGCGAGGTGCAGGCGGCGGTCGATGCGGTGAACCAGGTCGTCCGGCGATCCGGCAACCGCGTGGCACCGCTGACCGTGGAGGCGCTTGGCACAAACGTGGCCACCGTACGCGAGGAGCTCCCGCCGTTCTGGGCGTTGTTCGCGCGAGGCCAGCTTCGTTTCACTGCCGTCGGCATCATCGCCGGCGCCGCGGCGGGCACCGCGTACTACCTGATCGCCGTGTTGCTCCCGAAGGCACTGCACGATCAGGGCGCGGCCGTAACGACCAGCTTCGGCATCAGCACGCTGGTGTTCATGGCAACGATCCCCGGCAAGGCGTTCACCGCCTACCTGATGGAAATCATCGGCCGGCGCTGGACGATCGCCTATGCGCTCGCCGGCTCGTTCCCCGGGCTCATCCTGATGGCAAGCGCACATCTCGCCGGCGACTATGCCAATGTACTGATGAGCGCCGGCGCAATGATCACCGGCTTCACCGTGCTGTCGTCGTTCTCCGCCACGCGTGTGTATCTGTCGGAGCAATTCCCAACGGCGCTGCGCGGCCGCGGCCACATCTTCGGCGAGGCGTTTGGCCGCATATTCGCCGGCGTGCTCGCACCGTTCCTGATTGAACCGTACACCGCCTCGGCGACGATCTTCTTCGGCACGATCGTCGTCGTGGCGTTGCTCGGTGCGTTCGTGCCGCTGCTGTTCGGCAAGGAAACCGTCGGCCAGTTGGAAATGGTCGCGGAGTTGACACCTGAATTTGCCTGAGCCGACGGGACTATGGCGCAAACTTCCACCTCTCCCGCCTGGCGGGAGAGGTGGAGACACGACTGCGCCGAAGAGTCAGCCATTTCGGCACCTGGTATTATACCAGGGGCCGTAAGGCACTGTTGACGAATAATCGAATCGGTTGAGTGAGGCACCGGCCTTTGCCCCGTCATGCCGACCACCGGGTCAAGTGCCCGGTGGTCGGCATGACGACATTATGCGACCGTGCGTCAACTGCAGCGATTATTCGTCAACAGTGCCT
>DASXFW010000253.1:0-35440 GCA_036489395.1 Acetobacteraceae bacterium
AGGCACTGTTGACGAATAATCGCTGCAATTGACGCACGGTCGCATAATGTCGTCATGCCGACCACCGGGTCAAGTGCCCGGTGGTCGGCATGACGGGGCAAAGGCCGGTGCCTCGCTCAACCGATTCGATTATTCGTCAACCGTGCCTTGGCCTCGATCGCTAACCACACGCAACAATTTGCCGTAACGCCGCACAGCCCTCGCCGTGGCTCGCCATGTCTGCCGGCGTGCCTCTGCATCGCAACCGTCACCCTCGCATTCGGTGGCACGTGCGACCCATCGTCCCGTTACCATCCGCCACACCAGGGCAATCGCATATGCCGGAAATCCCGGCGGAACACCCAGGCAGCGCCCGTGCGGTTCGTTGCGACTTTGATTCTCAACACGGAGGCAGATCGAGGACCACGGAGCGCCACGGAGCCACTTTCCCGGTGGGAAACGCTGCAGCGAACGCCCCGTCTGCAATAGATTCTGTTGAATTCCACGGCTATGCGGGCAGCAGTACACGAGGACGGTCGCTCCGTGGCACTCCGCGGCCCTCGATCTTTCTCCGTGTTGAAATCTAAACTCGCAACGAACCGCACGGACTTCGCGGCCAGAGCAGAGAATCCCCCCGCCGCTCCCCGCTGGCATCCGCCAAATACCGTTGCCCTGTCCCCCGTACTTCCCCGTATTGCTCCCAACCGCACACCCCCCTATCCTACCCAAATCAATTGCGAATCATTCGCAACAACGACAGAGGAGCGCCCGCCCCGATGGGCTACGACGTCCCAGGAATCGCCCGCAACTGCGAGCGTGCCGTCATCACCGCCTATCGCGAGCTCCGCCAGATCGGCTCCCCAGACCTCGAAGCCTTCCAGGCCTGCACTTCCCTCTACCGCATCCACCATCCGGAGGCCTCGCTGAACGAAGCCCGCCGCCTGGTCGCCGAGTGGATCGACCACCACGTCACCCGCGGCGACCAGGGCCCAACCGACGGCTGCGCCTGCGACTGAACCCAGCCGCCCCCTGCCCCGCGTGAACCAGCCGAACGCCCCCGCGCGCGATTGCGCCCTGTGCCCGCGCCTGCGCGACTACCGCACCGCCAACCGCGCCGCCAATCCCGGCTGGTTCAACGCGCCGGTCCCCAGCTTCGGCCCGCTCGATGCCCGCCTGCTGATCGTCGGCCTCGCCCCCGGCGTGCGCGGCGCCAACCGCACCGGCCGCCCCTTCACCGGCGACTTCGCCGGCACCCTGCTCTACCAGACGCTGCTGCAGTTCGGCCTGGCCACCGGCCGCTACGGCGCCGCCCCCGACGACGGCCTGACACTGCACGACTGCCGCGTCACCAACGCGGTGCGCTGCGTGCCCCCCGGCAACCTGCCGGTACCGGCGGAGATCGCCGCCTGCAACGGCTTTCTCGCTGCCGAGATCGTCGCCATGCCGCGCCTTGCCGGCATCCTGGCCCTCGGCGGCGTCGCCCACGCCGCCGTGCTGCGCGCACGCGGCTTGCGTGCCAGCCATGTCCGCTTCGGCCACGGCGCACGCCACACCCTGCCCGGCGGGCTGCACCTTGCCGACAGCTACCACGTGTCCCGCCTCAACACGAACACCGGCCGCCTCACCGAGGCGATGTTCCACGCTGTGGTACAGGATTTGCTTCGCGCCCTGAAGGTAACAAATGCAACTTCCTGAAGGCTCGGATATATCGGGCCGGACGGCAGGCCCGGGCACGAAGGGGAGCGCAGATGCGGCTGACGTTGTTCACCGACTACACGCTGCGCACCCTGATCTACCTGGCTGTCCGTCCTGAGCGCCTCGTCACCATCGCCGACATTGCCAACGCTTATGGCATCTCCACCAACCACCTGATGAAAGTTGTGCACCAGCTCGCCACCGCGGGGGACGTGACGACCGTCCGTGGCCAGCACGGAGGCCTGCGCCTGGCGCGCCCGGCCAAGGAGATCAACATCGGCGCGGTGGTGCGCCGCACCGAGGCGGACTTCGCCATCGTCCCCTGCTTCGGCACCGAAACCACCTGCGTCATCCAGCCGGACTGCATCCTGGCCGGGGTGCTGGATGAAGCCGTGCGCGCGTTCCTGGCGGTACTGGACGGGCGAACGCTCGCCGACCTCGTCACCCCGCGCGCCGCACTGCGCGAATGGCTGCGGATCGAAGCAGCCCCGGCCTAGACCCGCCGCAATCGCCGGATGGCACGCGCGGCCGCGAAACGCGCCTCCAGGGTGCGTCAACATCCAGGAGCACCCCGATGAACTTCCGCATTTCCGGCCTGCCGGCCGAGCCGTTCATCCCGTTCTTCGCCATGAACGACGACGAGTTGCTCGCCCACGGCGCGCGCCGCGTCGTCGCCACGCCCGACTTCGCGCCATCGATGCCGCCCTGCCGGGTCAGCCTGCGCGACGCCGAGCCGGGCGAGGCGTCGATCCTGCTGCACTACACGCACCTGGCCGCACCCGGCTCGCCGTACCGCGCCGCCGGCCCGATCTTTGTGCGCGAGGGCGTCCGCGAGACCGCCAGCTTCGTCAACCACATGCCGGCGCAGCAGAGCACGCGGCTGCTGTCGGTACGCGCCTACGACGCGGACGGCATGATGCTGGACGCCGAGGTGGCGGACGGCACCGAACTCGAGGCGCTGATCGACCGCTTCTTCCGCCGCGACGAAATCGCGTTCCTGCACGCCCACAACGCGCGGCGCGGCTGCTTCTCCTGCCGCATCGATCGGTCCTGATGCCGTTGGCATGACCGCCGGCTTGTCCTACAGCCACCCGGCGCGCGGCCGAGCGTCCGCGTGCCGGGAAGGACCAGCCATGTCGCATGCATCATGCTGTCGCTGTCGTTCGCACTGGTGCTGATCGCCGCCGCGCTCGGCGCGGTGCTGGTGTGGCTGCACCTGCGCCCGGGCGCGCCGCGGCCAGGCTGGCGGCTCGGCGCACTGCACGGCGTGCTCGGCACCGCCGCGCTGGCCACGCTGGCGCTCGCGCTGCGCGGCCCGCCGCGGGGCGAGGCGCTGGGCGTCGGCCCGTTCGGCGGCATCGCCGCGGTGCTGCTGACGCTCGCGCTGGCGATGGGGCTGGTGCTGCCGCTGATCCGCCGGCGCCGCGGCAGGCTGACCAGCGGCCCGATCGGCATCCACGCGATGATCGCGATCAGCGGCGTGGCGATCCTCGCCGCCTATACGCTGGTCGGCTGAATGCCCGGCGTCAGCCAGCAATACCAGGACTTCATCCTGGATCTGCTGGCGCCGCTGGGCCCGCTGCCGCGCCGCATGTTCAGCGGCGTTGGTTTGTTCCACAGCGGCGTGATGTTCGGCCTGCTGGTGCGCGAGGCGTTCTATCTGCGCGTCGATGACCGCACGCGCGGGAAGTTCGAAGACGCCGGCAGCGGTCCGTTCACTTACAACCGCGCCGGGCGATCGGTCAGCCTGACCGCGTATTACGAAGTGCCGGAGGGTTTGCTCGATCAGCCGGACGAGCTGCTCGACTGGGCGCGCGGTGCGATCGGTGCGGCACACGCGGCGAAGCGGCGGCGGTAGTATTGCACGGCCGTCGTCACCCTATCGGCCCACGGCGGCAACGGCAGCGGCGCGGCTGCTGACGCCAAGCTTGGTGAAGATGTTCTCGAGATGCTTGCCCACTGTCTTGGGCGAAATCTCAAGCTGTACGGCGATCTCCTTATTCGACAAACCCAAAGGCAGGAGCTGGCAAATATCCTGCTCTCGCCGCGACAGCACCGAGCGTCGTAGTTCGCCATGCGTGGCGCTCGCGATTTCCTCGAGCAGCAGACAGACTTCCGAGCCGTTCTGCAGCGTCGCCGGTTCGGCGAGGCGTATCGTCACTTCAAGCACCCGGCCGCGCGCGGGCAGTGTGAATGTCCGCGAGCAGCGGAGCATCGCGGATTGACCGTGCCGGGCGAGCAGCGCGGACAGCGGCCCGGCGAGCTCCTGCGGCAATGCGCCGGGAGCGCGGCCCCAGCCCGGGAAGAAATCCTCCATGAGGGACCTCGCATTTCCCTCCAGCGCCGCGATGGCAAGCCGCGGCATCTGCACCTGTACCGTTCCGCAGCGCCGCGGTGTCGGCGGCGATGCCTCGGCCTGTCCCTGCAGCAGCGCCTCGTACCGATCGAAGCGGTGCGCGATGCGATACGCCGACATCAGGTGCGGGCGCACGAGCTCCAGCACCGCCTTGTCCCGCGCGGTGAAATTGCGGCGCGGGCGATTCAGGGCGACAGCGACAACGAAGCCGGGAGTCGGCTGCGTCAGTGCAATCGACAATTGATCGCGCAGCCCCAGCGGACGATAGCATTCGTTGAACAGTCCACTCGCTTCCCATTCCGCTACCGGGCAGAAATCGCTGATCAACCGCGCGTGGCCGCTGCCGGTGCGCTCGTAGTCGTTCTTGCATGGATGGTCGGCGTGATGTGCGGCAAACACTTCCAGCAACGCCTGCCACTGCGATGTGACGGGTTCCGACCGGCTGACGATCCTGCCCGTTGTCAGATCGATCTGATCGTACCCGATCAGATCCGCCGGCACGAGTGCCGCCACCGCCCGAAGCGCCCGTCCACCCAAATCCAGCAGGCCTTGCGCGGCGTAGAGCTCGGGCAGAACCCGGAGAACTGCATCAACGTCGCGATGCGCCAAATGAGTCACCTTGGTAGAATACACACCAGATTGCAATGAGGCAAACGCCTTATTCCCGTCGGTCAAATTTTCGATAAAGGTCCCGCCCGAGGCGGACGTTGCGCATGAGCGCCTCGGGGCTCGCCGGAGCACGGACACCGGGCGCCGTGCCGTTGCGCTCACGAGACGCGGCGCGGCAAAGCCGCCAGCATGGGGGAAAATCAGATGCCAGCCTTGTTTGCCCGGCGCGGGGTGCGCGCCGGCGTGTGCGCTCTCGCGTGTGTCCTGGCGGCCGTCGCATCGTTGCGGCCCGCACCGGCCGCCGCACAGCAACCGCTCGACCCCAATGCCTATACCTCGCTTGGCACGCTCAACGTGGCGGATGGCGCGACCATTACGATCAACACGGACACCAACACGCTCAGCGTATCCGGCGGGCCGACCTTCACCGGGGTGCTGCAGTCGCAGCCGCAGGGCAGCGGCGGGCCGAACATTTCGGTGTTCGACTTCTCCAACGTGCTGATCGCCAGCGGCGCGACCATCAGCATGACCGGCAGCGCGCCGCTGGCAATCCTGTCGCAGGGCAGCCTGACGGAGAATGCGCCCTTCCTGGTGCCGACCGGCGCCTTGGGCGGCGCCCCGGGCGGCGCGGTAGAGACCAATGGCGGTGGGCCCGGCGGCGGCAGCTTCGTGAGCGACCCCGACCCCGTCGAGGGCGATGCCGCAGGCGGCGGCTTTGGCGGCGTCGGCGGCCAGGATGCCCATTACTCGGAGGGCGGCGGGCCCAGCTATGGCAACCTGCAGACCGCGCTGCAAGGCGGCAGTGGCGGCAGCGGCAGCGGCAACATCTATTCGGGCACAGCCGGCGGCGGCGCCGTGGAACTCGTGGCGGCCGGCACCCTCTCGCTTGCCGGGGGCGCCAGCGTTGCCGGCGGTTCCGGGCCGGCGGGCAGCTCCGCCGGCGCGGGCTCCGGTGGGGGAATCATTCTCGCCGGCTCGACAGTGGCGGTCGTCGGCGCCGTGAGTGCCGCCGGCGGCAGTGGCGGTGCGAATTCCTCGGGATCGACGAGCCTTGGCGGCGGCGGCGGCGGCGGCGGCCGCATCCTGGTGGTGCCGGACAGCTACACCCTCGGCTCGCTGGCGGCGAACGTCGCCGGCGGCACCGGCGGCTACGGCACGACGTTTGCCGGCTTCAACGGAGCGGCCGGTATCGCCCAGATCATCCCGGCCACCAGCGTCATCAATCCGTCCGGCCGCACCCAGCCGCTCGGCAACGGCAGCATCACCGACAACGGCTTTACCCTGTCGCTGAACGGTCTCGCCATCAGCAACAGCGGCACGCTGACCCAGGACTTGGGCAACGCCGTCTCGCTCGGCACGCTTACCAACAACAGCGCCGGCGTCGTCACCCTGAATGGCGGCACGGTGACCGCCGCCACCATCGCCAACGCCGGCACGTTCAACGTGAGCCGCGGCACACTCAGCTACACCACCTTCAACCAGACTGCCGGCGGCGTGACCGGCGACCTGTACAACGAGGTGGGCGAGACCTTCAACTACAGCGGCGGCTCGTTCGCGGGCAATCTCACCAACAACGGCACGGCGAACATCAACGGCGCATTCACCGCCGGCAATGGTATCCTGAACTTCGGCGAGATGACGGTGAACGCCGGCGCCGCAGCGAATTCCAATAACGTCGGGCTGAACAACTCGGGATCGCTGACATTGAACGGCGGCAGCCTGGGGGGCGCCGGCGTGACGAACAATGCGTCGATCAGCGGCTTCGGCACCATCACCGGCAGCGGCCCGTTCATCAACAACCTGCAGGTATCGGTCAGCGGCGGCAACCTGACGCTGGCGTCCCTTCCTGTCACCAGCGTCAATTATGGCGAGATCGACGTCGGCTCCGGCCGGTTGCTCATCCTGAGTGGCAGCGCCCTCAGCAACCAGGGCACACTGACGCTGAGCAGCAGCGGCGTGTCCGGCGACGCCAGCATGTTGACCAACGATGCCGGCGGCCTGATCGCCGGTCACGGCACGATCAGTGCGGCGTTCGCCAACAACGCCGGCGGCACGCTGCTGCTGGGCGACACCGGCAACACCAACATCACGAGCGCCTTCAACAACGCCGGCACGATCCACCTGACCAACGACGCCGCCAACCTCGTGGGCGGCAAGGTCGCCAACACCGGCACGATCTATGGACACGGGATGCTCGGCAGCGCGATCGACAACACCGGCACGATCAGCGCCAACGGCGGCACGCTGCAGCTCAACGGCGCGGTGAGCAACCTTGCCGGCGGGACGATCGAGTCGGCGACAGGGACCGAAGTGCTGGCGGCGGCCGGCCTCGCCGGCCTCCTCGGCAACGACGGCACGATCGCGCTCACCGGCGGCACGTTCGACAATGGCGGCAAGGCGCTGACCAATGTCGGCGCGATCCAGGGCCAGGGTACCGTCGCGACCGGCGGACTGAGCAACAACGGCTCGCTCAGCCTTGCAAACGGGACGTCCAACGTGCTCGGCTCCGTCACCAACAATTCCAGCGTCCAGGTGCAGAACGCGACCGTCACATTCTTCGGGACAGTCACCAACACGTCGCGCGGCACGATCGCGGTCAACGGATCGACCGTGAGCTATCTCGGCGGGCTGGTTAACCGCGGCACGCTGATCACCGACCCCACCATCCTGGAGACGACCGACTTCACCAACAACGGCTCCGCCGCCGTGGTTGCCTCGGCGGGGGACGTGTACGAGTTGCAGGAGAGCTTACTCGGCAACACCACCAACAATACAGACTGGAACACGACCGCGGCGAAGCTGGATTTCATCGGCGGCGGCGGCAACGCGCACACGCTGGACCTGTACGGCCTGGAGCTGGGCGCCACTACCGCCGGACTGACCAACAATTTCGCCTGGGGCACGCTGGAGGTCGCGACCGGGCAGTCGCTGACCCTGGCGGACGCGAAGAGCGGCACCGGCGCGATGTATGTCGATTCGCTGCTGCTGGACGGATTCTCCCGCGGCAGCCTGGCGGACTTCATCCAGAGCTGGATTACCGGTGACGGCTACAACATCTATTACGATCCCGACGCGGCCGGAAACGGCTACCTCGATGGCCTGGACTATGCGCTGGCGGGCGGCGGCAGCCTGATTGCCCTGTCCGCCGGACCTGTGCCGGAGCCGGAGCCGGCGAGCCTCGGGCTGCTGTTCGGGGCGATTGCGCTGCTGGCGGCGTCGCGATTACGGTGGGCCTGACCCGCGCCGGCAGCCGGGCGACGCTGACCACGGCGTCGATATCGACGAAGCCGCCGCGGCGCGTTTTCCGTATGTCCGTTCCTGCCTGCCGATCTGTCGTCTGGCCGACGGCACGGTATGGAACTATTGATGCACGCTTCCCCCTCTCCTTGTGTGGGGGTTGGCGGGAGGGGTACGTGCATCCGTTGATCGACGATGTACGCACCCCCCCCTACCCCCTCCCTCCAGGGGAGGGAGGAGCCTTGACTCAATTGCGTCCAGCTTCCCGCGAGGCCGCCATGCGACACGTCCTGATCACCGGCGGCGCGGGTGCCCTCGGTTCCCGTCTCCGCCGCCACATGCAAGCCCTTGGCTGGCCGCTGACCCTGCTCGATCGCGACCCCCGCGGGGACGATGCAATCGTAACGGCCGACCTCGGAACCTTCCGCGATGACTGGGCCGGCCGCTTCGCCGGCGTCGATACCGTGCTGCATCTCGCGGGCGACCCCAGCCCGCGCGCGACGTGGAACTCCGCAATCCGCAACAACATCGACGCAACGCAGAACGTGGTGGAGGCAGCCTGCCGCGCCGGCGTGCGCCGCGTGGTTTTTGCCAGCTCCAACTGGGTGCTCGCCGGCCATCGGTTCGCGACCGCACCGCTCGACGCCGCCACAGAGCCCTACCCCGTCAACCCCTACGGCGTTTCCAAACTTACCGGCGAGCGCATCGGCCGTGCCGCCAGCGAACTTCGCGGCCTGTCGTTCATCGCATTCCGCATCGGCTATTGCCAGCGGGACCACGACAACCGCCCCGGCATCCACATGGGCTGGGGCCTGTGGGGCCAGCTTATGTGGCTGTCCGACCGCGATTTGTGCCAGGGCTTCGAAAAAGCCGTGCTCGCGCCGGATACGCTGCGATTTGGTATCTTCAATCTGGTGTCGAACAATCGCGGCATGCGCTGGCGTATCGACGATGTGGCGGCGGCGCTTGAGTATGTGCCGCTCGATTCGTCCAAGCCTGTCGAAACGCCGGAACTGCAGGAGGAAACCGCGGCAGCGCTGCACGCGCGCAGGCTTGTCGAATCCACCGAGGCGCTGGTTATCCACCGGCGCTGGTAGCACCGCACTCGGACCGCCCTTCAAGCTCAATCCTGGGTTACGAGCCGCGTCTCCAGCACCGCGCGCGGATCATGCAGCAACTCATCCAACGTAAACGCGCAGACCATCGGCCAAGGCCGCGGTGCAACGCCGTCGAACGCTACGCCGTCAAGCTGCTGCAGCGCATCCTGGTACAGCCGCGCGACATTGACCCTTTGCCGCATCGACGGCGCAAACCGTCGCGCCGCATTCTGCTGACAGGCCACGAGTTCCACCTGCCAATGAACCCGAGACGTGCTGTCCGGCCACCCGTGTACCTTGAGCAGATGCACCAGAAGCTGAACAAGGAAACTTTACACCGCGTTGAGTTGGGACAGTCCCGCGTCCTCAATCTCCTCAACGACATGCGCCCAATCGAGTTCGTTCACGCGCTCGCCACGCGCCATGCGCCGAAGCAGCTCAGCCTGCTGCTCCGACCAGGTCAGGATGTCGCGCTCATACAGATCATCGGGCATGACTGATACCCTACAACACCCGCGAACGTACCGCGAGTCCGCCGCGCCCTCACCTCCCCTGCGGCATCGCCTGCGGCACGATCGTCGTCACGATCGACGCATCCAGCGCTTCGTAATCGTGATACCCGATCGTCGCGTACAGCTCCGACCGCGTCTGCATCCGATCGACCATGTTCTGCGTGCCGCCGTCGCGCATGATCGCCGCGTATAGTTCCGCCTGCGCCTTGTTCGCAACGCGCAGCGAACTCACCGGCCAGATCACCATCTTGTAGCCCATCGCCTCGAACTCGCTCGCGGTGAAGAACGGCGTGCGGCCGAACTCCGTCATGTTCGCCAGCAGCGGCACGCCGGGCAGCCGTTCGGCAACCGCGCGGAACATGTCGGCGTTGACCAGAGCCTCGGGGAAGATCGCGTCGGCACCGGCCTGCATGAACAGCTTCGCGCGTGCCACCGCGCCGTCGATCCCTTCCGACGCGGCGGCATCGGTGCGGGCGACGATGAACAAGTGCCGCCGAGCCTTCGCGGCGGCGGCGATCTTCGCGGCCATGTCGTGCGCGTCGGCCAGCTTCTTGTCGTTCAGGTGGCCGCATTTCTTCGGCAGCAACTGGTCCTCGATATGCACCGCGGCGGCACCGGCATCCTCGAAGCAGCGCACCATGTGCATGACGTTCAGCGCCTCGCCGTAGCCGGTGTCGCCATCGACCAGCAGCGGCAGCCCGGTGGAGCGCGCGATCTGCCGGATGAAGAAGCACACTTCATCGACCGTGATCACGCCGAGATCGGGCAGCCCCATCGATGCGGTCATCGCCGCGCCGGACAGGTACAGCGCGTCGAACCCCGCTTCCTTCGCCTGCAACGCCGCCTGGCCATTATGCGCCCCAGGCATGCGCAGAATACCGGGCCGCGCCAGCAGCGCGCGGAAGCGCTCCCCGGCCGGGGTTGTCGGCAGGTCGGCGGCGACGAGGTAGGTCATGCGCATGCACTCCGGGATGGCTGCACCAGGATTTATCCGATCGCGCGGTTGAAGGACAACTGCGACGGTCCGGCGCGCGTCTTGTAAGAAAGCGTGACAACGAAGCCGCGTTAACCGGATCGAAAGGCATCGGCGCTAAAACCACTCACGCACGGAGCGAAAAGCGCACCCGATCGTGGCGATGGCAGCACGGGCAGTAACGCCTCGGCTCCCGCGGTTCCAGGGACGGGTGATCCGGCCGCGCGCGCGCCGACCGCGCGCTTTGACTTGAGCGCTCCGTCCGACTGACGTAACGATGTGCGCCCGAAAGCCGGCCCGCTCGCCGGCGCCGCCGCGCCGAAAGGACGTTCGCCCGGATGACGCCGCGCCTGCACGCGACGCCCGCGCTGACGCAGGAGCATTGCCATGGCTGTCACGCTGAACAAGTCCGCCTTCGTTGACCAGACCGCGGAATCGATCGGCCTGTCGCAGATGTTCACCGTCACACCTGCGGCCACCGACCCGCTGTATCTGGTGCTGACGGTACTCGACAGGAACGAGTACACCGCCGGGGCGTCGGGCGCGACCGGTACTCTCACCGGCAACGGCCACACCCTGAGCCTGGCGAACATCGGCGGCGACGGGCGAGGTGCCGGCATCGTCTTCACCTACCAGGCTTCGACCGGACGCTACTTCAACAGCACCTACGGTTATCTCGACCAACTCACTTACAATTCCTCCGGCAGCCTGGACGACCTCGCCAACCTCTCCCTGTTCGGCGCCGGCAGCTTCATCCTGGCGAATGAGTATGCGAGCAACGCCGTCAGCATGATGCAGGTGGACCCGTCCGGCTACCTCGGCAGCGTCACGGTCGCCACCGAACCAAAGTTCACCACAACCGCTCCCTCCCAGGCCACCCCCGATTCAATCGCCTCGGTCGCCGACAGCTTCGTGGGCCAGGCTTGGAACATGGACGGTTGCTGGGTGCTTGCCAGCACGATCTCCGCCGAGGCGGGCGCGTCGCTGCCAGTGCAGAGCACGCTGATCGGCCTGCCTGGCCAGGCGAACGGCGAGTGGATCGTTGCCTATGACGGCCCGGCCGGCCAGTCCGGCAACTGGCAGTCCATGGTGACCGAGGGCGAGATGATCGTCATCGGCACGCCAGGCGGCGGTGGGCACATCACCACCTGCGTCTCCGGTTCCGGTGCCAGTGCGATGCTGGTGGACAACATCACCTACGTGAACGGCAGCGGGCAGGTTCAGAACTCCGCGAACGACGGGTCCAGCAGCGATGTCATCATCGCCGCGCCGCACGCCGCGTCGCAGGAATGGTCCGGCGTGGCGGCGTCGTCCGTGGTGATCTACGAGCTCGACACGCCGATCGTCACCGACAAGGTGGCGGCGGACAGCCTGGCGCTGCTGGCCTCGCAATCGCTGGCGTCGCTGTTTTCCGTGACCGATCCGGGCAACCGGACGATCACGTCGTACCAGATCTACGACACGTCGGCGGCGGACAGCCTGACGGCCGGCGGCACATCGTACAGCGATCATTCCGCCGCGAGCGCATTGACCGACGGGTCCCTCTCCGCCGTGTCGCTGGTCGCCGGATCGGCCGCAACGACCGACACGCTGGAATTGCGCGCGTTCAATGGGTTGTTCTGGGGCGACTGGGAGTCGCTGGCGGTCACGGTCGCGGGCGCACAGCCATCGCCGCCGGTGCTTGTCGCGCAGACCGCCAGCCAGACCTGGGACAGCGGCGCCGCGAAGTCGCTCGCGTTGCCGGCCGGGACGTTCAGGGACCCGCAGAACGAGGCATTGACCTATGCCGCCACCCTGTCGAACGGCCAGGCCCTGCCATCCTGGCTGACATTCAACGCCGCCACCGACACCTTCAGCGGCACTCCCCCGGCCACGGCAGAAGCGCTTGCCATCAAGGTGACCGCGACGGACACCAGCCTGCTGTCCGTGTCAGACACGTTCTCGGTCACCGTCGTGGCGCCGCCGAGCGTGACGGACCAGACGGCAAGCCAGACCTGGACCGAGGGCAAGGCGGTCTCGCTGACGCTGCCGGCCAATACCTTCACCGATCCCCAGGGCCAGAAGCTGACCTATACCGCCGCCCAGGCGAACGGCCAGGCGCTGCCGAGCTGGCTGACCTTCAATGCGGCGACGGAAACGTTCAGCGGCACGGCACCGACAACGGCGCAGAGCCTCAGCCTCAAGGTGACAGCGACAGACGCCAGCGGCCTGTCGGCGTCGGACACATTCGCCGCGGCCGTGCAGGCCCCGGCGCCGGGGCCTGCACCCGCACCGCCGACGCCGTTTTTCGGCATCGCCGTCACGCAGCCAACTCCCAACCAGGTTTGGACCGACAACCAGGCCGTTGCGGTGATCCTGCCCACGAACACGTTCACCGACAGCCTCGGCCTGAAGATGACGTTCGCCGCCTACGAGGTCAGCGGACCGAACATCACGTCATGGTTGCACTTCAACCCGGCGAACGACGAATTGTTCGGCACGGTTCCCGCGGCACAAAGCGGCACCATCGGCATCGCGATCATCGCCACCGACTCGCTGCACATGACGGCCGCCGATATGTTCACCGTGACGTTCGAGAGTGCCACGTCGCACGTCGCCGCGGGCGTTGCCGGTTCCATGAGCCTGGCCGAGACGTTCAACCCGTCACAAATGGGGGCGTTCATGGGCCTCCAGACCTGACGATTCTCTCCCTCGCTCTACGCGGCAAGGGTCCCGCCACCCGCAAAACCGTGATGCCGTTCCACCCCGCCGCCTCGGTTGCACGCCCTGAACCCCGGACGTAACGTCCGGCCGCGCAGGACAGGGACACTCAATTCGATGGATATGACGGGCGAGCGCCGCATTTCGGCGCCACGGCAAGTCGTGTGGGACGCGCTGAACGATCCGGCGGTGCTGAAGGCCAGCATCCCGGGCTGCGAAAGCCTGGACAAGACCTCCGACACCACGATGAAGGCCACCGTGTCGCTGAAGATCGGCCCGATCTCCGCCCGCTTCACTGGCGCCGTGACGCTGTCGGACATCGATGCGCCGAACGGCTATACCATCTCCGGCGAGGGCCAGGGCGGTGTTGCCGGCTTCGCCAAGGGCGGCGCCAAGGTCCACTTGGCGGATGACGGCGCCGGCGGCACGATCCTGACCTACGAGGTCCACGCTCAGGTTGGCGGCAAGATCGCCCAGCTCGGCGCCCGGCTGATCGATGCCTCCGCCAAGCAGATCTCCGACCAGTTCTTCGACCGCTTCGGCGCCGCCGTCGCGCCCCCAGTGCCGACACCCGCCGCCCCAACGGCCCCCATGCCCGTGGCAGCCCCCGCCGAGCACCAGCCGCCATCCCGCCCGACCCCCGCGCGCCCCATCCCGCCGCCCCCGATGCCCTCCGCCGTCCCGATATCCGCGCTCGTGCCACGTGAGCCGTTCGGCCTGCCAACAGCCGCCTGGATCGGAGGCCTGGTCTTCCTCTTCCTCGTCCTGCTGTACATCGGAAGCATCTTCTAGTGGCCGATCTGCCCGCGTCCGTCTCGGACACCGCGAAGCTGCTTGCCGACCAGGGCTACATCGCCGACCGGGACCTCGCCACGACGGTCCACCTCGCGCTGTCGATGCAGCGCCCGCTGTTCCTGGAAGGCGAGCCGGGCACCGGCAAGACCGAGATCGCCAAGGTGCTGGCCGCCGGCCTGCGCCGCCGCCTGGTGCGGCTGCAATGCTACGACGGCATGGACATCGCCGCCGCCGCATATGAATGGGACCACGCGCGTCAGCTCATGGCGATCCGCCTGGCGGAGGCCGCCGGCCAGACCGACCGCGACGAGCTCTCGCGCGACATCTACACCCGCGAGTTCCTGCTCGCCCGACCGCTGCTGTCGGCGATCGACCCCGACCTGCCGCCGTCCGTCCTGCTGATCGACGAACTCGACCGCGCCGACGAACCCTTCGAAGCCTTCCTGCTGGAGCTGCTCGCCGACTTCCAGATCAGCGTGCCGGAGTTCGGCACGGTGAAGGCGAAGACCCTGCCGGTGGTGATCCTCACGTCGAACCGCACCCGCGAGGTGCACGACGCGATCCGCCGCCGCTGCCTGTATCACTGGGTGGACTACCCCGACGCGGCCCGCGAACGCGCCATCCTGGCGGCCAAGGCGCCCGGCGTGCCGGAGGCGCTGGCCGCGCAGGTGGTGGCATTCGTGCAGAAGCTGCGCACCGAGGATTTGTTCAAGCTCCCCGGCGTCGCCGAAACGATCGACTGGGCGCAGGCACTGACCTACCTGAACACACGGGAGCTCGCACCCGCCGCGGTGGATGACACGCTTGGCGTGCTGCTGAAGTATCAGGACGACATCGCCAAGGTGCGCGGGGCGGAGACTGCGCGGCTGCTGACCGAAGTTCAACCGGCGGCCTGACCAAAGCTGATTGGGCTGCGATAGCCCGCTGCCCTAAGCTGCGCCGACAGGCGAGGTGCAACATGGCCCCGGCAAAGCCGTTCAACCGGCAGTCGCTCGAGCAGGCTCTACGCGAACTTGGGCGGCGGGCTTACGAAGAAGGCAAGACTGTGGAGATCGCCATCTACGGCGGTTCGGCTTTGATTCTGACTTACGACTGGCGGATCGCAACGCGCGATGTCGATGCGGTTTTCGAAGGCGAAAGACAAACCGTTCGTCGGCTGGCGGCAGCGATTGCCGAGGAAAACGGCTGGGATCACGACTGGCTCAATGATGGCGTAAAGGGATTCCTGAGTGCCGCAGATGCGACGCCCGACGCCAAACGCCTGTTCGCGACATATCCCTCCGAAGACCGGCCCGGTCTGCGAGTGAGCGTGGCAAATCCACGCTATCTGTTTGCGATGAAGTGCCGGGCCATGCGGATCGGCGGCGTCGAGGAAACGCCGGATGTGGCCGACATACGCGCACGTGCTCATGAGATCGGCATTACAAGCGTTCAAGAGGGCCTCGACCTTGTGGCGGAATATTATCCTGCCAATATGCTGGAGGTCCGCTTCGGACTGGAAGAGATTCTAGGTGGCGGCACACTGCCATCGCCGAGCCGGCACGAGAACGAGTGAAACCATGAACGCGCTCACGAGGCGTCCCCGCACCCTGGCCGAGGTGGCTTCCCGAGTCACAGCAGACGAGCAAGCGTTCGATCCCGCGCTGCGCGAGTTCCTCGATGCGTTCTACGCCAATCCGGAAACGCGACAGGCGGCCATCGACGATCCGCCGCCGCACCTGGACGCGCTGCGCGACGCGTATCTCGCCGCCGTGGGCGAGCACCTCGCGCGTTGCCATGATCTGGAAATCCCCAATTGGGCCGAAACGCGCGGTCTGGATCTCGAACGCCCGTTCTTCGCGGGCGGCCTGCAATCGCTGAAGGCGCGTTTGTTCGTGGAAAGCCCGACGGCGTTCCGCCGGCGGATGCTGTTCGTTAGCAAGGACGCGTTGTTCCGGCCTCGGGCGATCCCGCCAACGGCCTGACACCCGGCGTGCAGGTGGGCAGGTTCCGGCCGGCGTCCATTCACCTTCCCGAACAGGGGTCAGCCGCGCTCCGGCAGCCAGTCGCCCAGCACCTGCCCTTCGTCATAAGCGACGCCGCTGACATCCACCACCGGTTCCTCGCCGCAATCCTGCAAGTTCGCCAGCACAAGCGCACGCGTAGCCGCCATTTCGCGCAGTATGATCGAAGGAACTTCGCGACGCAGGCTGGGACTTTCCTGCAAGAGCCGCTCGATTTCCCGCCGCGCGCGCCGCACCGAATCACGCCAGCCCCTTACCGGCTCCGTCGCGGGTGACACCTGCAGTTTCAACAAATGTTCGATCACGATCGAGATATGGCTCGCCAGCGCATGGCGTTCGGCCTTGCCCAAGCTCTCGATCTCCTCAGCAACATTCTCCCAATCGATCGGCGCGTTCCATCCGGCATCAGCCGCGGCGCGCAATTCGCGTGCCTGGTGCGCCGCCCAAAGAACCAGATCCCGGTCGTAGAGACTGTCCATGACGCCGCACCCTATCACCGGCACCGCCAAGACGGGAGGGGCAGCCTCGTACGCTCACCCCACCTCCACGACCGCATCCACCGCGAACGCGCCGTGCCCCTCCGGCATCGCGAACACCGGGTTCAGATCGACGGATTGCAGCCGAGGCCCCGCCGCCGCGGCAAACGCCGACAGCCGCGCCAGCATGTGCGCCAGCGCCTTGATATCGACCGGAGGCCGCCCGCGCGCGCCCAGCAGCAACGGCGCGCCCTTGATCGAGCGGATCATCGCCTCCGCCACGTCGTCGCCGAACGGGCAGCGCCGGAACACCACGTCCTTCATCACTTCAACAAAGATGCCGCCCAACCCAAACATCGCGATCGGCCCAAACACCGGATCGCGATGGATGCCCAGGATGCATTCCACCCCGCCCTGCAATTGTTTCGCCACCAGCACGCCCTCGATGCGCGCATCCGGCGCCGCGCGCTTCGCCCGCGCCAGCAGCAGATCGTAGCCGTCGCGCACCGCTGCATCGCTGGAAACCCCCAGCAGCACGCCGCCGATCTCCGACTTGTGCATGATGTCGGGCGACAGAATCTTCATCACCACCGGGAAGCCGAACATCTCCGCCGCCGCGACCGCCTCATCCGCGCTGGTGCAGGTTTGCTCCGGCGCCGACACGATTCCCGCTGATGCCAACAGGCGCTTTGCCTCAGCCTCGGACGGCGTCGCATCGGGCAGAGTCACCGCATGCACCACCGGCGGCGGTGCCGGCGGAGGTGCGGCAAACGCCGTACCGAACTTGCCCATCGCGTCGATCGCCACCACCGCGCGCGTCGGGTCCTCGTGGCAGATCCAGCCGTCGGCTTCCAGTTCCTCGATCCGGTCGCGCGGCGCGATGATCGACAGCGCATACAGCCGGTCCGGATATTTCGCCTTCGCCAGGTTCAGTTGCTCGCGCGTCAGCGGCCAGCGGCGCGACGACGCGGTCATGCTGAAGAACCCCAGGATCGACGAATAGCCGCCGTCGCGCAGCACCGCCTCGGCGAACTTGTAGATCAGCGATACGTCGTTGCCGACCTGCGCGGTCGCGTCGATCGGGTTGCGCGGCGCGCAGAACGGCACCAGCTCGCGCAGGTATTTCTGCGACGCTTGCGGCATCTCCGGCATCGCCAGGCCGACATCGTTGGCGACGTCGCTGATCAGCACGCCGGCGCCGCCCGACACGGTAATGACGCCGAGCGTGTTCTTCACCGGATAGATCCTGCGCGTCGCGGTGTGCGCGATGTCCAGCATCTCTTCCGAGTTGCGCGCGCGCATCACGCCGAATTCGCGCATGACCGCTTCCGTCACCGCGTCGTCGCCGGCGATGGACGCGGTGTGCGACTTCGCCGCCTTGCCGCCGAGCTCGCTGCGCCCGACCTTCTGCATGATGACCGGCTTCTTCGCCGCACGCGCGGTTTCCAACGCGGCGATCAGGTTGGGTGCCTCGCGGATGCCTTCCAGATACGTGGTGATCACGTCGATCTCAGGGTTTTCCGCCAGCCAGCCGATGCATTCGCCGACCGTCACGTCGGCCTCGTTCCCCGTCATGATGCACAGCGACGCGCCGATGCCGCGATTGCGCGCCAGCGTATAGAGGTGCGTGCCATACGCGCCCGACTGTGAGGCGATGCCGATCCGTCCCAGCACCGGCCAGCCGGAATCGAATGATGTGGAGAATGTCGCGTAATACGATGTGCGTGCGTCGAACACGCCCAGGCAGTTCGGTCCCAGGATGCGCATGCCGCCGGCGCGCGCGATCTTCACCAGGTTGGCCTGCGCTGCCGCGCCCGCGTCGTCCACCTCGGCAAAGCCCGCCGTGAACATCAGCGCTGCCTTGGTGCCGCGCGCCGCCAGGTCGGTGATCGCCTGCGTGGCGATCTCCGCTGGCACCGCAACGATCGCCACGTCCGGGGTTTCCGGCAATGCAGCGACCGAAGGATAGGCCTTGATGCCCTGCACTTCGGCGCGGTTCGGGTTCACCGGATAGATCGCGCCGGCAAAACCCTGCGTTTTGAGATAGGCGATCGGCCGCCCGCCAATGCGCGTGGGATCGGTCGAGGCGCCCAACACGGCAACCGAGCGCGGCGACAGCAGCGGCGTAAGACCGGAAAAGCGGCTTGGTGCGTCAGGCATGATGGTGGACATTCCCCCGGTTTGCGAAACGGTTTCCCCGTTTCGATGCCAGGGCCCCATTTCGATGCCAGGGAGTGTGAACGTGCGTGCGGAAGGCTGCAAGCGGCGGGAGCGCCTCGCCGGCCTGCGGTCATGTCGGGCTTCTGTCATTGCGAGGAGCGCAGCGACGAAGCAATCTCGTTCACGAGGAGTCCGGGGTCGCTGATCCCGAACGAGATTGCTTCGTCGCTGCGCTCCTCACAAGAAACAATGTTCTCCCCTCCCCTTGAGGGAGGGGTTGGGGGAGGGGTCGATGCTTACGTTTCGACCCCTCCCCCTAGCCCCCTCCCTCAAGGGGAGGGGGGAACCTACGTCAGGCCGCCGACGCCGTTTCATCCAGGGCGGGTCGGCCGAAGGCCGGTGGCCAACTCACAAAGACACGGAAGCTAATAGACCTCCGCATAACGATGGCACAGTTCCGCCACCGCATATTCCCCGACATGCGCCAGCTCGGATCGCTTGTGCCGCAGGTAAGCGTCCAAAAATACCGGACCGAACCACGACCGCACCGCCTCGCTGGCCTCCATCGCCTTCAACGCATCGCCCAGCGAATGCGGCAGCGCCGGTGGATGATCCGATGGCGCCGGCAGCTCCAACTTTCGGCGCAGCCCGTCAGCGCCGGCAAACAGCACCGCGGCCAGCGCCAGATACGGCGACGCGGCGCCATCGCAGACGCGGAATTCAATGTTGAACTGCCGCGCCACATCATCCTCGCCCGCCGCCGCGAACACCGGGCAGACACGCAGCGCCGCACCGCGATCCTGCTGCACGATATCAATCTTCGTGGGCGCCCAGCGATTCGGCGTGAGCCGCAGATAGGAAACCGGGGACGGCGCCGTTACCGCGGCGATGGCCGGCAGATGGCGCAATATCCCGGCGCAGAATTGCTGCGCGGGCACGCTGAGTCCCAGCACGCCCGCGGGATCATGGGTGATCGGCCGCCCCGTCGCCTCCCGCAGGCTCATGTGGATGTGCACGCCGTTGCCGACGCCATCAGGCGACGGCATCGGCGAGAACACCGCGCGGTGCCCGAGCCGATGCGCCGCCGCGCGCGCCATCTCGCGCGTGATCACCGCGTGGTCCGCCGCGCCCAGCGCCGGCGCCGGCGCGACGGTCACCTCGAACTGCCGCGCACCGTACTCCGCCAGGAAACTGTCCGGCGTCACGCCCGCGGCACGCAGCGCCGCGACAAACGTTTCGCCAAAGGCACCCGCGCGGCGAAATGCCCCCAGCGCATACGCATCCCCCGCCCGGTCCTCGTTCCCCGTATAAACAAACTCCTGCTCGAACGCGGCGATCGGATGCAGTCCCGCCGCATCGGTCACCGCCGCGATGCCCCGGCGCAGGAACTCGCGCGGGCAACACTCCCACGGGGAGCCGTCGGTGTTGCGGATATCGCCCAGGAAGAAGTGCTCTGGCGCGGATCCGTCGCCGAAATCGACTCGCACCTCCGCCTTCGCGTCGGGCACGATCATCAGGTCGCCGGCAGTACCGAACGGCGTGTCCCAGATCGGCCCGAACGCCGTCTGCATCAGGTTGGAATGCGTCCAGCCGACGCCCTTGCGCCGCCGCGCATCGATCTCGCGCGCGGGAAATCCCTTGCCGCGCACATGGCCGGCAATGTCGCAAGTGCCGACGAACACGAGTTCCTCACGCAGCATGATGACGGTCCCCCGTGTGGCCTACCGCCGCAACGTAGCGTGCGCCTCGATCGCAGGGAACCTACCCGGTTCGTGAACGCGCCTGCGGCAACTGCGTATTCATGCGCCCGTTGGACTGCCATCCCCCTGCAAGGAGACGAACTGCATGTTTTTGCACCGGAAAGAAACCATCATGCCGGTCAATGTCGGCAAACCCGACGCGCGATTCGGCCGCTACCTGCTGGAGCAATTCGGCGGCGCAACGGGCGAGCTCACCGCCGCGCTGCAATACTGGGTGCAATCGTTCCACGTGACCGACGCCGCCATCCGCGACATGCTGCAGGACATCGCGATGGAGGAATTCAGCCACCTCGAGATGGTCGGCAAACTCATCGTCCAGCACACCAGCAAGATCGACCAGACCCCCGTCTTCGATGCGCCTTTGTTCCAGATGCGCGGCGTCGGTCCGCATCTGGTGGACAGCCAGGGCAGCGCCTGGACCGCGGCCTATGTGAACGAGGGCGGCAACGTCGTGCGCGACCTGCGCGCCAACATCGCATCCGAGGCCGGCGCGCGGCAGACCTATGAAGCGCTGATCCACCGTTGCGACGATGCCGGCAGCAAGAAGGTCCTCACGCATCTGCTGACGCGCGAGATCACCCATGCCGACATGTTCATGAAGGCGCTCGACAGCATGGGCAAACTCGACGACCCGATGTTCGGCACGATCAAGCCTGACGACACGGTCAACGTCGTGTTCAACCTGTCGCAGGGCGACGACCACCGCGGCCCGTGGAACCAGGGCAAGTTCCACAACGGCGAGAAGATCGACTACATCGAGAACCCCCGTCCGCAGGGCGAGCTGCCGCCCAATCCGATCAATCCGGACGACGAGAAGAAGAAGCGCGCGGCCTGATCTCACCGCACCGTCGCGCGGTTCAACCCGTCATGGCCGGCCCCTCCGGCCATGACGGCACGGTTGCTGTCATTGCGAGGCCGCTCGGCCGAAGCGCGCCGACCTTCTGTCATTGCGAGGCCGCTTGGCCGAAGCGCGCCGACCTTCTGTCATTGCGAGGCCGCTTGGCCGAAGCAATCCCGTTCGTGACGAGCTGCCGGCAGCTCGTAACGAACGGGATTGCTTCGGCCAAGCGGCCTCGCAATGACAGAAGGTCAGGGCAATCGCATTTGGCGGATGCCAGCGGAGAGCGGCAGCGGGGACTCTCCGCTTTGGCCGCGAAGACCGTGCGGTTCGTTGCAAGTTTAGATTTTAACACGGAGAAAGATCGAGGGCCGCGGAGTGCCACAGAGCGACCGTGCTCGTGTACTGCTGCCTGCATAGCCGTGGAATTCAACAGAATCTATTGCAGACGGGGCGTTCGCTACAGCGTTTCCCATCGGGAAAGTGTCTCCGTGGCACTCCGTGTTCCTCGATCTTCCTCCGTGTTAAAATCTAAACTTGCAACGGTCCGCACGGGCGCTGCCCGGGTGTTCCGCGCGGGGTTCCCGGCATATGCGATTGCCCTGGACAGAAGGTCCCAGTCTCTTGTTAGGAGCGCTGCGACGAAGCAATCTTGCGCGTGATGCGGCCGAACGCCGCAGCGTGCGCCGATCCATCAAGATTGCTTCGTCACTTCGATCCTCGCAATGACAGGGGAAACATTCATGCCCGAGCTCGCACCTCTTCCGGACTCCGTGCTGCCGCGCGGCGTCCGCTCGCGCTTCGTGTCCGGCATCAACGGCATGCGCATCCACATCCTGGAAGCCGGCTTCGAGTCGGCAGGCCGACCCTGCGTGCTGCTGCTGCACGGCTTTCCCGAACTTGCCTACTCCTGGCGCAAGATCATGCCGCCGCTCGCCGCGGCCGGCTATCACGTCGTCGCACCCGATCTGCGAGGCTATGGCCGTACCACCGGCTGGGACGATCGCTACGACGGCGATCTCGCGTCGTTCCGCATGCTGAACGCGGTGCGCGACGCGCTGGGACTGGTTTGCGCCCTCGGCCATCGATCCGTCGCCGCGGTGGTCGGGCATGATTTCGGCTCGCCGGTTGCGGCATGGTGCGCGCTGGTGCGGCCGGATGTATTTTGCTCGGTCGCGCTGATGAGCGCGCCATTCGCCGGACCGCCGTCGTTGCCGATCGGCGCACCGCCAACTGCAACGAACGACGACATCCATGCTGCGATGGCGAAACTCGATCGGCCACGCAAACATTACCAATGGTATTATTCGACGCGCCCCGCCAACGACGACATGCTGCACTGCCAGCAGGGCGTGCATGCGTTCCTGCGCGCCTACTACCATCACAAAAGTGCCGACTGGCCGGACAACAAGCCATACCGTCTGCAAGGCTGGACCGCAGCGGAACTGGCGAAAATGCCGACCTACTACATTATGGATTTGCATGAGGACATGGCGCAGACCGTCGCGCACGTGATGCCAACCGCGACGGAAATCGCCGCCTGCCGCTGGCTGCCGGACGACGAACTGCGTGTGTACAGCGGCGAATATCAACGCACCGGCTTCCAGGGCGGGCTGCAATGGTATCGCCGCGGCACCGGCGGCCTGGATACCGCGGAGCTGGAATTGTTCTCCGGCCGCACGATCGACGTGCCGTCGATGTTCATTGCCGGAACCAGCGACTGGGGCGTCTATCAACGCCCGGGTGCGTTCGAGCGGATGCAAGAACGTGCCTGCACCAACATGGTCGGCTGCCACCTGATCGATGGCGCCGGACACTGGGTGCAGCAGGAGCAGGCGGGGCGGGTCAGTGAATTGCTGTCGCAGTTCCTGGCGCGTTAGTTCCCCCGACAGGGGTCGGGAAGGTTGCCCTCCGCGCGCTCCGAACGATGCTTGCGGATCTCCCGCCATCCTACGGACTGATAGTTCACCTCCGATTGCTCCCGCCCCACCTTGCGGCGACGCAGTTACTTTCGGTTTCGGGGGTGCGACAAACCCAGGCATCGACTTGCACCGTGCTGATACCACGTGCCGAAAAGAGCGACGTACGCTCCGATGTCCGTCCTGTCATGCCGACCACCGGATCAAGCGTCCGGTGGCAAGCTCCGGTCGGCAGGTCGGCGGGCGCGTGGGGTCAGGCCCGGCCATGACGTGTCGAGCATCGGTTGCGCGCCCCTCATGCCGAGTCAGCCATTCCAACACTCGGCATCGGACCCGGCAACCGAGCGACCCGCTGCAGCAGACGTGAAAACTGCACTGCAAGCACCGCCGTAAGAACCAGCGCGCTGGCCGCGTTCAGCGTATGGAGCCCAGCCAACTCCGCCGCGTTGAAACGTATCAGTGCGGCACCGAATATCGATGCCGGGATGAACCAGGCGGCCAACGGCAAAGCCACTGCCGTCAGCATCGACGTTTGCTCGCGCCGACGAAACAGCAATGTTGCCAGCGCGGCACAGGGCAGCAGAAACAGCACCACGCCACTCGCCTCCCCCAGCAGCTTGATGCACCACAGCGTGTTCGCCGTCCCCACCAGCACGAGCCCGAACCGAGCCGCGCGCGACGACCTGCGGGACAACCAGGGCAGCGCCAGGAACAGCGGTGTCGCCAGCATGGTCAGCGGTGCAAGAGCGGCACTGTGGCGACCGGCGATGGCAATCACATACAGCGGGTAGAACGGTCCGTTCCAACCAACGACGAGGGCCACGAAATTGCCCGTCTCCGCCGCCGGATCGTCATGGGCGTAGTAGGCGCGCAGCCTGCCCAGCCAGGTCACAGCGAGCGCAGGCGGTAATGGCTCACGCCCCAGTCGCCACCGAGTGCACCGAACAATCCCAGGCGCAAATCCCCGGCGCCGAGAGCGGTGCGTGGCTGATGCGTCTGCTGCATCGCTGGCGCCATCGTGCGCGCGCCAACACGCCGGCGGGCAGCCGCCGCAACATCCGCCACCACTACGACCTGGGCAACGATTTCTACGCGCGCTGGCTGGATGCGGGCATGAGCTACTCCTCGGCCATGTTCTGCGATCCAGGGCAGAGCCTGGAGGACGCGCAGGCTGCCAAGCACGACCGCATCATGGAACTGCTGGATGTGCAGCCGGGCCATTCGGTGCTGGAGATCGGCTGCGGCTGGGGTGGACTGGCCGAACACCTGGCGGCGGCGGGCTGTGCCGTAACGGCCGTGACCCTGTCCCCCGCGCAGCATGATTTCGCGCGGGCGCGGCTGCAGCGTGCCGGCCTGGCGGACCGCGTTGACCTGCGCCTGCAGGATTACCGCAGCGTCGAGGGTGCGTACGACCGCATCGTCTCGATCGAGATGCTGGAGGCAGTGGGCGAGGCCTGGTGGCCAACCTGGTTCGACCTGCTGCGTACCCGGCTGCGTCCGGACGGAACCGTGGTGTTCCAGAGCATCACGATCGACGATGCGCGTTTCGAATTCTATCGCCGCAACGCCGACTTCATCCAGCGCTACATCTTTCCCGGCGGCATGCTGCCGTCCCCCGGCGCACTGCGCGCGCAGATCGCACGCGCCGGGCTGGCGCCGCATGCAATGGAGGCATTCGGCGAAAGCTATGCCCTGACGCTGCGGATCTGGCAGGAACGGTTCCAGGCGGCGTGGCCCGATATCGCCGCATCCGGGTTCAACGACCGGTTCCGGCGGATGTGGGAGTATTACCTCAGCTACTGCGAGGCTGGATTCCGCACCCACAGCGTGGACGTGAGCCTGTGGCGCCTGGGACATGCATGCTGATCGGCCGCCGTTTTCTGCTCGGCGCCGCCGCGTGCTGCGTGGCGGCCGCGCCGGAGGGGAACGCGATACCGCGCGACGATCGGATCCGCTTTCGCATTATGCGGGAAGGCCGCGACATCGGCACGCACGTGCTGGCATTCAAGCCGCTGCCGAACGGGCTGGACATCCGCATCACCGTGCGG
This sequence comes from Acetobacteraceae bacterium, assembly GCA_036489395.1. GTDB lineage: Bacteria > Pseudomonadota > Alphaproteobacteria > Acetobacterales > Acetobacteraceae > JASHVB01. The sequence goes on from DASXFW010000253.1 coordinate 25,158, forward strand.
ATCGCGGTGACATTCGGGCCGATCACCTTGTTCCGCTACGAGCTGGACGGAATCGAGCAGTGGCGCGATGGGCAGGTAGCCCGGCTGGCTGCGAATACGAACGACGACGGCACGCACGATTCGATGCAGGCGGTGCGCGACCGGCAGGAACTTTGGGTATCCGGCAACAGGATCAAGCGTTACCTGGCGCCGCCCGACGCCTTGCCTGCGACGCATTGGAACGCGGCAGAGCTGCGCAGCCCCTGGATCAATCCGCAGGATGGCCGGTTGCTGCATCCGACGGTCACGCCGCTGGGGCCGGGACCGGTGCAAGCAGCGGCGGGCCATGACGTCACCGCGGAGCGCTACGATGTTTCGGGCGATGCGCACATGCAGATCTGGTACACGCGCGCAGATCGCTGGGCCGGCCTGATCTTCAAGGCCCATGACGGCTCTTTGGTACGCTATGAGCAGGCGTAAGGCACTGTTGACGAATAATCGCTACAGTTGACGCACGGTCGCATAATGTCGTCATGCCGACCACCGGGTCAAGTGCCCGGTGCGGTCGGCATCCACGTCTTCCTCCGCTGCGGCACTGCAAGACGTGGATGCCGACCGGAGCCTGCCACCGGGCACTTGACCGGGTGGTCGGCATGACGGGGCAAAGGCCGGTATTGCGATGCATGGCCAGGTCGTGCCGGCCATTGAGAACGCGTTACCAAGCTCCGGCCACGCCGCAAAACTACGACAATTCACTGCGAATCAGCAATGAATGATTGTTCGGACATGCCACGTCCGCAATAATGTTGGCGCCGACCTGGCACGCCACACGGGAGGGACGGTTCCGGTCACGGTAACAATGCTCTGAGGCTGTTCCGACTTTACAGATCGTTCGGCAAAACTTCTAATGCGCGAGCTGGCCGGTGTCCGGCCCGACATCAATAGATCGGATGCGTCCATGCTCGACCAGAGCCCGCAGCACCTCATGTTGGATGTGCGCCTCATCGTGCCGTTGATCGTCACCAACGCGCTGCACGTCATCGCCGCGATCGTCATCCTGATCGTGGGCTTCTGGATTGCTGGGCGCGTCCAGGCGCTGGTGGTGCGATCGCTCGCCAGGACGCCGCAGATCGACACGATGCTGCAAGGCTTCTTCGGTAACACCGTGCGCTATCTGGTGCTCACAGTTACCGTGCTTGCGGTGCTGTCCCAGTTCGGCATCCAGACGACCAGCCTCATTGCCGTGCTGGGCGCCGCGAGCCTGGCCGTCGGCCTCGCGTTACAGGGTACGCTGTCGCAGCTCGCGGCCGGCGTCATGCTGCTGATCTTCCGCCCGTTCCGCATCGGCCAGCATGTGCAGATCGCCGGCACAGATGGCACGGTGAAGGAATTGTCGTTATTCTGGACCGAGATCGTCACCAGCGACAACGTGCAGGTCATCATCCCGAACGGCAGCGTTTGGGGCCAGCAGCTCCGGAATTTCAGCATCTACCCGCAGCCAACGGCGACGGCGCAGGTCCGCTTCCGCCTGCCGGACGCCGATCCGGCCACCACGCGGCAGAAGATCGAGGACGCCGTGAAGGCCAGTCCCAACGTGCTGCCGGATCCCGCGCCGAGCGTGGTGCTCGACCACAATGCGACCGACAATGCGTTGGAGTTCGCCGTTACGTTCGCGCCCGTGGGCGGCGGCGGCAAGGCGGGCGCGGTCCGCGGCGAGATCATCCAGGCGGTGCACGACGCGTTAGGCACTGTTGACGAATAATCGCTGCAGTTGACGCACGGTCGCATAATGTCGTCATGCCGACGAAGGTCGGCATCCACGATGTCGTCATGCCGACGAAGGTCGGCATCCACGATGTCGTCATGCCGACGAAGGTCGGCATCCACGATGTCGTCATGCCGACCACCGGGTCAAGTGCCCGGTGGTCGGCATGACGGGGCAAAGGCCGGTGCCTCACTCAACCGATTCGATGATTCATCAACAGTGCCTTGGGGACGGCGCCGGTCGGGAAACCCCCGGCACCGGTCTGAAAGCACCGTTCAACCCTACACGCTTGTAATGTCCCGTCGCCCGGTTCGCCGTGGAAAAACCCGACATTTCGGCGCAAATCCAGACCCGAACCCGCAATGACCAGCTTGACAATGTAAGTGCGGCAGGTGACGTTCGGCCATGTGAACGACCGGCCGGCTGTGTGCCGCCCGGCGAAGTGGGAGGCTGTACATATGCGATTCCGTCACCTGCTGGCGGCGACCGTCCTCGGATTTGCCTTGCCGGTGGCCGCGCTGGCAAATGAGCCGATCAAGATCGGTTTCCCGATTCCGCTGTCGGGCCCGACCGCCGTCTATGGCGTGCCAATCCTGAAAGGCGCGCAACTCGCGGTTGACGATATCAACGCGGCTGGCGGCGTGCTGGGACGCAAGCTCGAACTGCTGCCGCGCGACAGCAAAGCCAATCCAGCGGAAGCGGTGCGCCTTTCGCGCGAGCTGATCGTGAAGAATGGCGTGCAGTTCCTCGGCGGCACGCTGACGTCGGCGGAAGCGCCGGCAGTCTCAACGATCGCCAAGGAAAACCATGTCATCCTGGTGACGCCGTCGGCCAAGACCAGCTCACTGACCGATCCGGCTCACCTGCATCCGTACATCTTCCGCTCCGCCTCCAACACGACGATCGAGGGCCAGGCCGGCGCGATCATCATGGCCAAGTGGAAGGACATCAAAACCGTCGCCACCATTGCGCCCGATTATGCGTATGGGCACGACGCGATCGCTGCCTTCATCGCGAAGCTGAAGCAGCTTCGCCCCGACATCACCATCGTCGATCAGCAATGGCCGAAGCTGGGCGAGTCAAACTTCTCGCCCTTCATCACCGCGCAGATGAGCAAGCATCCGGACGCGGTCTATTGCGACGAGTTCGCCGGCGACTTCATCAGCTTCGTCAAGCAGGCGACGCCGCTCGGCTATTTCACCGCGATCCATAACCGGCTGGCAGCCGGTGGCGAGGTCGGCTCGATCGACGAAACCGAGCCGCTCGGCACCGCCTTCCCGTATGGCATCTGGGCCAACGCGTACGATCCGGTGGCATGGGACGGACCGAACCAACCGCAGGCCGACAAGGTCTTCGACGCCAAGGTGGCAAAGGCGCTCGGCAACAAATACGGTTCGAGCTGGGCAATCCAGGGCTACGTCACCATCGAGTCCATCGCCGACGGCATCAAGAAGGCCGGCACCACCGACGATGAGAAGGTGGCCAAGGCAATGGCGGGCCTGACCTACCACACGCCGCTCGGCCCCCGCACGTTCAGTGCGACGAACCACGACGCCGATGCCGGCGAGTACTGGGGCGTGATGGTGCAGGATCCCAAATTTCCGTTCGCGGTGATCAAGGACCCGACCTACTACAACCCCGAGCCGCCGGCTGGCGGTTGACCGGTACGCGCCGACGTAACAGGGAGATCGCGCCGAAGCCATGACGGTCTCCCTGATCGCCGCCCAGTTCCTCAGCGGACTGACCACGGCGATGTTTCTGTTTCTGATCGCCTCGGGCCTGTCGCTCGTGTTCGGTGTCATGCGCGTTTTGAACTTCGCGCATGGTTCCTTCTACATGATCGGCGCCTACATGGCCTGGCAGATCGTGACCTGGCTGGAGCCGACCGGCGGCGCGTTCTGGATCGCCGCCCTCGGCGCCGGCCTCGGCGTGGCGATACTGGGCGGGATCGTCGAACGGCTGCTGCTGCGCCATCTCTACGGCGTGGATGAACTCTACCAGCTTTTGTTCACCTACGCGCTGGTGCTGATCCTCGGCGACGTGGCCAAATTCACCTGGGGTACCGAGCAACTCTCGGTCCACCGCCCGCCCGTGCTCGACGGCAGCATCCATCTGCTCGGCACCGTGCTGCCGCTGTACAATCTGTTCATCATCGTGGTCGGCCCGGCGATCGCCATCGCTGGGGGCCTGATCCTGAGCCGCAGCTCCGCCGGCCGCGTGTTGCGCGCCGCTGCCTATGACCGTGAGATGGTGGGCGCACTCGGCGCAAACGTCGGCATGCTCTACACGGGGATGTTCGTGGTGAGCTCCTTCCTGGCCGGATTGGCCGGTGCGCTGATCACACCGATCGAAAGCGTCGTGCCCGGCATGGATGTGCAGATCATCGTCGATGCGTTCATTGTGGTGGTGATCGGCGGCCTGGGATCGTTCTGGGGCACCTTCTGGGGCGCGATGATCTACGGCCAGACGCTGTCGTTCGGCATCCTGGTGTTCCCGCAGTTCTCCTTGTTCTCGGTCTTCGCATTGATGGCGGTGGTGCTCATCGTGCGTCCCTGGGGCTTGTTCGGAAGGCCGATCCGATGAGCATCCCGCTCAGCCGCCCGATGACGCGCACCGCGCTGCCGATGATCCGCCGCGTGCCGTGGACGCTGCTGGTGTTCCTGCTGCTGCTGCCGATGCCGTGGGTCGGCTCCCGCTACGACACCTTCCTCACCACCCAGATCCTGATCGACGCGCTGTTCGCCGTCAGCCTGAATCTGCTGCTGGGAACGACGGGTTTGGTGTCGTTCGGCCATGTCGCGTATTTCGGCGTCGGCGCCTATGTCTGCGGCATCCTGATGAAGACCTACGGACTGCCATTCATTATCGCGTTCCCCGCGTCGGGACTTGGCGCGGCATTCTTCTCGCTGATCTTCGGCTTCTTCTGCGTGCGGCTGACCAAGATCTACTTTGCCATGCTGACGCTGGCGTTTTCGCAAATCGTCTGGGCGATCGCGTTCAAATGGGACGCGGTGACCGGCGGCGACCAGGGCATCGCCGACGTGCCGTTCCCCGACATGCGCTGGATGGCATCGATCCCCGGCATCGGCGACCTGTCGGAAAACGGCCGCTTCTACATCCTGACCTTGACCCTGGTCGCGCTGTGCGTCGCCGCGATCGGCCAGATCACCCGCTCCCCGTTCGGGCGCATGCTGACGGCGATCCGCGACAACCGCGAACGCGCCGCGTTCATCGGCCTGAACGTGCGAGCCTACGAACTGACCGTGTTCGTCGTGGCGGGCGGCTTCGCGGGATTCGCCGGCGCGCTGTACGGCATCTTCACCCGCGGCGTGTTCCCCGATTACGTGTTCTGGCCACAGTCGGCGCAGGTGATGATCATGACGATCCTGGGCGGCATGAACTATTTGTGGGGACCGCCCATCGGCGCCCTGGTGCTGGATTGGCTGAACCAGGAGATCACCAACTATACGCAATATTGGCCGTTCGTGCTTGGCAGCATCCTGCTGATCCTGTTGTTCCTGCTGCCGGGCGGCGTGGTGGGCGGCCTGGTGCGGCTGACCGGCTTCGTGCAGCGGCGCATGGCACGGCGCGATGCTTGAGATCACCGGCCTGCGCAAATCCTTCGCCGGCTTCGTCGCGGTAAACGACGTGAGCCTGACCGTCGATACGCGGCAAATCTGCGCGGTGATCGGCCCGAACGGCGCCGGCAAATCGACGTTCTTCAACCTGATCACCGGCCATATCCGCTCCGACACCGGCCGCGTGGTGCTGGACGGCCGCGACGTGACCGGCATGGCGCCGCATCGGATATGCGCGCTGGGCATGGGACGCTCGTTCCAGCTAACCAACATCTTCCCCCGCCTGACCGTGCTGCAGAACGTGCAGGCGGCGCTGCTCGCGCATCACGGGCGCGGCCACGATTTCTGGTCCCGCGCGGAAACGCTGCTGCGCGACGAAGCGGAGGCGCTGCTGGCGACGATTGGCCTGGCGGCGGTGGCGAACACGACAGCCGGTACGCTGGCGTACGGCAACCAGAAGCAGCTTGAATTGGGCCTGGCGCTGGCGTCCGATCCGAAGGTGTTGCTGCTGGATGAGCCGACCGCGGGGATGTCGGCCGGGGAAACCCACGAAACCATCGCGCTGCTGCGCCGCATCGCCGAGGAACGCGGCCTGACCCTGCTGTTCACAGAACACGACATGGCGGTCGTGTTCGGCATCGCGCAGAAGATTGCCGTGCTCTACCAGGGGCGGAAGTTGGCGGAAGGGCCGCCCGAGGAAGTGCGCGCCAATCCGGAAGTGCGCCGCGTGTATTTGGGAGAACACGCGTGAGGCCGCTCCCCACCCCCTCGTGCGCGGGCCCGCACCCATGACCGCCCTGCTGTCAGTGGAGGACATCCGCACCGCCTACGGCCTGAGCCAGGTGTTGTTTGGCATCTCGCTGGACGTGCAGCAGGGCGAGTGCGTCTGCCTGCTGGGACGCAACGGCGTGGGCAAGTCCACCACGATGCGGTCCATCATGGGGCTGACGCCGCCGCGCTCGGGCCGCGTGGTCTGGCGCGGCACGGATGTGAAGGGCTGGGCGCCGTATCGCATCGCGCGCGCCGGCATCGGCTTCGTGCCGGAGGACCGGCGCATCTTCGCCGAGCTCAGCGTGTGGGAGAACCTGGACGTCGCCGCGCGCGCCGCTCGCCGGCCGGGGCGGTGGTCGATCGATCGCGTTTACGAACTGTTTCCCGTGCTGTCGGAGCGGCGCAGTCAGCGCGGCGGATTCCTGTCCGGCGGCGAGCAGCAGATGCTGACGATCGGACGGGCGCTGGTGGGGAATCCGGAGCTGCTGCTGCTGGACGAACCGTCGGAGGGCCTGGCGCCGCTGATCGTCGAACTGCTGCGGCAGAAGATCGGCGAGCTGAAGGCCGAGGGGCTGACGATCCTGCTGGCCGAACAAGGCGTGGCGTTCTCGCTGGCGCTGGCGGATCGGGTGTACGTGCTGGAGAAGGGCACGGTGAAGCACGCAGGTCCGGCGGCAGAGCTGCGGGACGATCCGGCGCTGCTGGATCGGCTGATGGCGCTGTAGGGCGGGCCTATGGCCCGCCGATAATCGCGAGCGAGGATTTCAGCGCGGGCAGCGCCCACGAGCTCCGCGTTGGTGTCGGCGTGACCCCGGCCACCTCACGCGGCGCGTTGCATGACGACGCCCTCCAGCAGCTCAACGAAATGCCGGGCGGTTTCCGCGTCCAGTTCGAACGCCAGGTGCGACACTTCATCGTCGGCGGCGCGGACAACGAACGGCAAGGTCATGCCAATCCGTTCCACCTGCAGCGTACCGCGGCTTCCCGGGGACAGGGCCGGCCCGCCACGGATCGAGGCGCCGCCCTCGGACAGATCGGCAGTAACGGCGGGCTGCGTGCCGAGACCCGGCACGGTCACGCGGCACGGCAAGGCCGCCGGATAGCGGATCGCGTGTCGGCGATCCACATCGGCGGTCGCCGAGCGCACCACCCGGATCACCGAATGCCGCAACTCGTCCACCAACGTATTCAGTCCCGCCGTGTCGTCCCGCACCTTCGTGCTGCGCTGACCAGTCCGCCCAGCCTCCGCGGAGACCTCGCCGATGCGTTGGCTCATCTCATTCACCGCCCCTGCGGTCTGGGTGACGTTGCGGGCGATCTCGGCGGTTGCCGCGCCTTGTTGCTCCACCGCCGCCGCGATCGAACCGGCGATGGCGTTGATCTCGTCGATGGTGCTCTCGATCCGTTTCACTGCCGCCACCGACGCATCGGTGGCGCCACGCACCTCCCCGATATGCCGGGTGATCTCCTCGGTGGAGCGCGCGGTCTGCGTCGCAAGCTGCTTCACCTCGCTGGCCACCACCGCGAACCCCTTGCCGGCATCGCCGGCACGTGCCGCCTCGATGGTGGCATTCAGCGCCAGCAGGTTTGTCTTGGCGGCAATGTCGCTGATGATATTGGCGACCTCGCCGATGCGCCCGACCTGCCGGTGCAGCGTCTCCATCGTGGTGCGGGCGTCGCCGCCGGCGGCAACCGCGCGGCCGGCCACGGCGATGGACTGCCCCATCTGGCCGCCGATCTCGCGGATCGAGGCGTTGAGTTGCTCCGCGGCGCTCGCCACCGTCTGCGCATTGGCCAACGCATGTTCCGCGGCGGTCGCGGCACCCCGCGCGGAGTCCTCGGTGCGGATGGAGGAGACGCTCATCTCCTCGGCGGTTGCCGCGATGGTGCTGGTCCGGGCACCGACCTTCTCCAACGCCAAGCGCGTTTCGGTCTCGATCCGCTCCGCCATGCCAACCAGGGCCGTACGCTTCTCTTCGGTCGCCCGCACCTCGTGCTCGGCATGCTCTGCTTCCAGGCGCACACGCGCGACAGCGTTCTGCTTGAACACCTCGACCGCCCGGGCCATCGCGCCGATCTCGTTCGCCGCATCGCGCGACGGGACGGTGACCGCGGTGTCACCCGCCGCCAGCTTGCTCATCACCGCGGTGATGCCGCGCAACGGGCGCAGCATGCCGCGCATCAACGTCACGCCGAACGCCATGCACAGCACGATCAGGCCCACGCTTGCAGCCGGACCGGCCAGCGATGTCGAGTGCGCCTGGTCGGCCGCCACGCGCATCTCACCGCGCAGGTTGCGAACGCTGGCATCGAGCTGCGCCGTCGCGATTTTCTCCAGTTGCGCGGTCAGATCGTTGATCTTGTCCGACTGCGGATCGAATTGCTCCATCAGCTTGTTGCCGGCCGCGGTACCGTCGGCGACGTAGCGGCGCGCCATCGCCTGGCCGGTCTGGTAGTAGGCGGGGAACAGCGCGCGGGCCTGCTGCAGGATGTGCTCCGCGTCGGCCTGGTGGAGGTTTTGCGCCAGCTCCAGGGAGCGGCTGACGTTGCTGTCGAAATCGGCGGCCTGGCTGGCGGTTTGCTTGAAGTCGTCCGCGACAGAGACGGGGTCGCGGGTGGCGGAGGCGTCGGTGAGGAATTGCTGCACCTGCACGACGTTGTAGCGAATGTCCTTGGCGAGCCGGAGCAATTCGACCGCCGGCAGCATCTGGCTGTCGAGGCCCCGCACGACGGCGGCGGCGTTGCGCACTTCCCGTTGGCCGATCATCCATGCGCCGATCGCAAGCCCCGCCAGAACGCCGGTGAGGATCACCAGCCAGGCCAGCATCTTCGCGCGGATGGATTTCGGCATGCGGACCTCCTGGGCAGGGTCCGAGCGATGCGGACCTTCCGCGCTTTGGTAACGGCGCCGGGTAAACAAATTGCCAACAGGCTCGGGGGCATGCTTCCCAGGACGGGCTTGCGATCATCCGGGGCGGGGTGTTGTGCGATGGACGCGGTCACGCGGCTGGGCTTTCACCCGGCACGGGCTTGCACCGCTACGGCTGGCGGCGGGCCGCCAATTGCTCGGCTCGGACGGCACGGCGGAGCGCGTATTTTGCCGCCTTGCGGTCCTTGCGACTGGAACATGCCGGGCGGGATAGCGGGGCGGATTGCAGGGGATGCCGGCTGCGTCATGACGGTTTCTCTCTCGCGCTGACCGGGCCGGCGGCCCATATTCCCTGCCCGGGAACCGCCAGTGCTGACGATCGACACCGAGCAGGAAGACGACGGCCGATGGGTCGCGGGGATACTCACTCTGCCGGGCGTAATGGCGTACGGCGCGATCGAGGCGGAGGCGCAGCAAAAGGCTGCTTGGAACAAAATGAGACTGCATGATTACCCCGTCGGCATCGCGCCGGCGTAGTGCATGCGTGCGGAGGTTGTAATGGCGAAGCAGGGGGTGCTTGAGCGGTCGGTTGCGGCGAGGCTGAGGGCCGTGATGGCAAGCCAGCATATCGAGGGCAATAAGCCGTTTGCCCGCATCTGTGGGGTTGGAGATAGCACGCCGAACAACTGGCTGCTGGCGGACAATCTGCCGGACATGGCTGGTATGATACGACTGTGCCAGGAAACCGGCATAACCCTGGACTGGATTTTCCGCGGTTACGCCGGTGGTATGCCTGCTGGTTATGCAAATAAACTCAACAGTCTGGCATCCAAGATCGCGAGAGATCGCACGTGGAATGAGCCTATCCGCAATCTATGAGCAGATCGCGCGCCAGGGACAGTGCCATCGGGTGATCGCATTCGGCGAGAATTATTTGCGCCTTGGCCCTCCAATCATCTGGAGCGCTTGCATTCAGGGTGATTGCTGACCGCCTGGAGCATGGCGAGGCCATGCCGGACGAGGCGCGCAGCTTGTTCGCGCTGGCGTGACGAATTAGCCCGCGACGAGGGCGGCGCGGTCCTGCGTGCGCTGCATCGCATCGGCTGGACGATGAAACGCCAGACCGCGGGCGGTGCGGGCTGGATTGGGAGTACCCTGCAACGCGCGGCCGAGCATGCTAAGAGTCTGACTCGAATCGCCCTGGCAACATGGCATCTCGCTGATTTTGTTGAGAATATCATGCTCTGGCGGCCGATCGGGCCGGTGCCAGCCGGCGCGACATCAGCTTGACGCTGGCGATGTAAAGCCAGGTCACCGCGCT
>DASXFW010000254.1:0-9927 GCA_036489395.1 Acetobacteraceae bacterium
GCCGACGAAGGTCGGCATCCACGCCTTTACAGCACGCAGAAGCAAGGCATGGATGCCGACCTGCGTCGGCATGACGGGGCGCGTCGGCACGGGGCGCGTCGGCACGGGGCGCGTCGGCACGGGGCGCGTCGGCACGACGGGGCGTCGGCACGGTGGGCGTCGGCACGTCGGGGGCCGGCACGTCGGGGGGCGCGGCGTCGGCAACTACGGTTCGGCGGCTACGGCGTCGGTGCGTCCCCGCGCAGCAAACCCTCATGCTTCAGCTCCGCCCACAGCGCGGGCGGGATCGGATGCCGGAACGCCGCGACATTGCGCGTCACGTGCTCTGGCGCCAGGCCGCCTGGAATCACCGCCGCCACCGCCGGATGCCCGAACGGGAATTGCAGCGCCGCGGCCGCGAGCGGCACGCCGTGGCGCTCGCACACCGCCTCGATCCGCGCCACCTTGGCCAGCATCTCCGGCGCCGCAGCGGCATACGCGTAACGCGCACCCTGCACCGCGCCGGTCGCCAGGATGCCGGACGCGAACACCGCACCGATGACGAACCCGATCCCGTGCTCTGCACAGCGCGGAAACTCAGAGTCCAGCACGGGCTGATCCAGCAGCGTGTAGGGCAACGCGACAAGGAAGAAGTCCACGTCGATCAGGTCGAGAAACCGCGGGATCATGCCGACTTCGTTGATGCCCGCGCCAAACCCGCCGATCCGCCCGTCCGTCCGCAACTCCTCCAACGCCCGCGCACCGCCGTTGTGCAGCTCGGTCAGCAGCGCTTCGACGCGCGCCGGCGTTGCGTGATATTGCAAATCCAGATCATGGATCAGCAGCAGGTCGATGCGCGGCAGGCCCAGCCGTTGCAGGCTGTCTTCGAACGAGCGCATCACGCCGTCATAGCTGTAGTCGAACCGCACACGGAACGGCAGCCCGCCGGACCACATGCCGCGATCGTAGGTCTCGGCATGGTGCACCGCGTGCATGGTGCGCCCCACCTTGGTGGACAGCACGAAGTCGCTGCGCGTCCGGCGATACAGCGCGCGGCCGAAGCGGTGCTCGCTCTGCGTCAGCCCGTACCACGGTGCGGTGTCGTAGTAGCGGAGGCCGGCATCCCAGGCGGCTTGCAGCGTGGCCGCGGCCTGCGCTTCGGGAATGACCTCGAACAAATCGCCAAGGCCGGCGCCGCCAAAGCCGAGCTGCGTGACTTCAACCTGGGTCCGGCCCAAGCGGCGGCGGGCAAGCGGGTCCATGCGTCGGCTCCCTTCTGTCGCGGCGCGATCACACCGGCAGCGGCGCGGCCTTCAGCCGCTCCATGCTGAACCGGCTGCTGACGTTGCGCAGCTTCACCTGGCCGATCAGCCGGCGGTAGAAATCGTCGTACGCCGCGATGTCCGGCACCACCACGTGCAGCAGGTAATCCACGTCGCCGCTCATGCGCCACGCGTCGATGATCTCCGGCAGCGACTGCACCACTTCCGCGAAGCGCTGCAGCCACTCACCGGAATGATCGGCGGTCTCCACCTCCACGAATACCGACACCGGCAGGCCGACCTTCGCCGGATCGATCACCGCGATCCGGCGCAGGATGATGCCGGCTTCCTCCATGCGGCGGATGCGCTTCCAGCATGGCGTGGGAGTGAGGCCGACCTTGCCGGCGATGTCGGCCAGCGACAGCGAGGCGTCGTTCGCCAGCAGCCGCAGGATCTCGCGATCGACCCGGTCCATGTCCTTGTCGGCTGGCATCGGCATCGTCTCCTCAACAGGCGCATTCGGGGCAGATCATTCTCCGCCTGCGCCTGTTCATACCACCCTGGAGAAGAATATTCCACCACTGCCGGTAACGGCCGACCCGATCAGCCGCCGCCCACCTGCATCGTGCCGCCCGTCGCCGCCGAGCGCAGTGCCGCCTCGAATACCTCCACGCCGTGCAGGATTTCCGACAGCGGCGTCGGGAACGGTCGGCGCTCCGCCACGCAGCGGGCGAATTCCGTCAGCTCCGCGGTCAGCATGTTGAACGGCGGCGTCTCCGCCACCTGCGGCGGTGCGGCGGCCAATTGCCCCGGAGCAGCCGATGCGGTCAGCCGGAACGTGCCCATCTGGTGGCCGAGCACCTCGCCCAGCCCCTGCGTCCCGTACACCGCCATGCGGTAGTTCGGCGTCGCCACGACAGAGCACGACAGATGGCCGGTCGCGCCGCTGGCGAACGACAGCAGCAGTCCGGTGGTGTCGTCGCCGCCGAACGGCGCGGCACGATGCGCGGTCAGGCAGGTCACCGCGCGGATCGGGCCGAGCAAGTCGATCATGCCGTCGATCTGGTGCACGCCGACCTGGGTCATGGCCCCGGCCGGGGTCTCTTCGGGAATCGAGCGCCACGCATCCGCCGCCAGATGCAGCCCGTGCAGCGCGCTTTGCTCCGACAGCACGGTGACGATGGTGCCGAGCCGCCCCTCCCGCACCGCCGCGCGCAGCCGCGCCATCGACGGATGGAACCGCCGGTTGAACCCCACCGCGAGGACAACGCCGGCATGCTCTGCCGCGCCGACCGCCGAGCGCGCGTCCGCCACGCTGAGGGTGAACGGCTTCTCCACGAACACTGATTTGCCCGCGGCCGCGGCGCGGATCACCTGGTCCGCATGAGCGCTGTGCGGCGTGGCCAGCACCACGGCGTCCAGCGTCGGATCCGCCAGCAGCGCGTCCAAATCGCCGACCCAGCGCAGCCCACGCTCCGCGCAGAAGCCCGCAACCGGCTCCGCATGGCGGGTATGCGCCGCGGTGAAGCGGATCAGTTCGCCATGCCCTGCCACCGCGTTGACCAGATTGCGGCCCCACCAGCCAAGCCCGACGATGCCCGCGCGTATCACCGCTGTTCTCCCGAGGTCCCGGTTGTGGTCCTGCTCTTACCCACGCCGCGGCGCGCTGTCATGGCGGCACTCGGACGTGCCGCAGGCGAAATGCCTTTACCGAGGTCTGGCAGGGGGAGTATGACATCCCCATGTAACACCGACTGGCCGGGTGGGGCGTCTCCCGCCGGCCCCGGAGATCAATCCCGTGGACACCCTTCTCCCCGCCCCATTGGCGTGCTGCCGGTGGGAGCTTGAGCGCCGCCACATGATCCCGCCGTCCAACGATGCCCTGCGCTTGGTCATCGAGACGGATGCGTATCTGGTGGAGGATTTGAACCGCTTCTACGGCGACACCACGCCGGACGGCGGCCTCGACTCGGTGGAGCGCGAGCTGCTGTTCGATTTGCTCGGCCGGCACTTCACCGGCCGGCTGTGGCCGCGCACGGGCGGAATGGAGGCTACGCGCCGCTTCATGGGCGAGCTGCAGCGCGCGATGACCGCGGCCGGCTGGAAGGTCGATTCGTTCGCGGTGGCCGCGTAACGGTTGGTAGAAGTTCAGATTCCCCCTCTCCTTGAGGGAGGGGGTTAGGGGGAGGGGTGCCTACTTCCGCCAAGCCTCGGAAGTAGGCACCCCTCCCCCTAACCCCCTCCCTCAAGGGGAGGGGGAATTTTTGTGTCCTTATTTCCACCGCGCGGTGGCCGCATCGTCCGTCTCACGCGCCTCGACCCACTCGCCCGATCCGTCGGCGAATTCCTCGCGCTTCCAGAATGGCGCCTTGGTCTTCAGCCAGTCGATCAGGAACGCGGTCGCCTCCAGCGCCTCCGCCCGATGCGATGCGGCGGCCAGCACCAGCACGATCTGCGCGCCCGGTTCCAGCCGGCCCACGCGATGGATCACCGTGCATCCCAACAGGCTCCAGCGCCGTTCCGCCTCGCCGGCGATGCGGCCGATCGCGGCTTCGGTCATCGCCGGGTAGTGCTCCAGCGTCATCGCCGCCAGGTCGCCACCCGAGCGCACCGTGCCGACAAAGCAGCCGATGCCGCCGATATCGGTGCGGCCGGCGGTCAGCGCCGCGAGCTCCTGCGATACGTCGAAATCCGCCTCCTGCACGCGCAGCGTCGCCAAAGTTGGAGCACTCCTTCTGCCTGCCTAACCGGTAACTCGCGGCATCCAGGTGTCAAGGCCGTTCGGACAGGTGCGCAGGGCAATCGGGTGAACGGAGCAAAGGCCAGGGCTCTGCCCCGGGACCCCGCCACGGGGCGGTGCCCCTTGGATCCCCGCCAAGAGCGGTGCCCTTGGAACCCTTTACTTCGCTGGATGGGCGGGAAGGGGCACCAGACCGGAATGGCCGCAGGTCAATGCAGCCAGTCGAGCAATCGCTTCGGTGCAAACTCGCGAAAGAATGGAAGCGCGACGAGGACGGCGCCAGCAATGCCGAGCACATCGACAACAATGAACAAAACGAAGGCCGTGTCAGCCACGGCGAACCGTGACGGAACGCGCGGCGCCCCGTTGGCGCCTCATGCCGGCCGCATCCTCAGGCCGATTTCGCGAACTTCTGCACGGCCAGGCTGATCCGCGCCGTCAGAGGCTCGATCGCTTGTTCAGTGAGCCTGAAAGAAGCGTCGGTCAGTCTGCTCGATTCCGCCAACATCTTCTCCAGCGAGGCGCGTGCCAGCGTGCTTTGCAGATCCATGGCGTCCTTCAGCGACTTCACGCCGGCCAGCGCCTGGAAGGCGGCCATCGTCGCATCGAATGAGGCCTGCGCGCTCGCGGCGACCTGCTGCGACAGATCCTCCACGCCGGCGACCCAAATCTGGCCGGACTTCACCACTGCTTCCAGATCGCCCTGACCGAACGCCGTCAGCTCGTCCATGGTCTTCATTGCTTGTTCCAGGCTCGCCCGCATCCTGGCCTGGGTTTCCGAGAATCCGGCCGCCGCCTTGCCCATTCCGGCCTTCAGAGCCTCCGCGGTGAGGTCCGTGGCCTTCACCGCGGCCGGCGGCTGTATCGTGTCCCGCTCGACCGCTGACGAATCCGCGTTGTTCGGTGCGATTCGGTATTGCTGGTTGCCCGCATCGACTTTCAGAGTTTCGCCGAGCTCGCTCGCGATCCTGGCGAGCGTCGTAATCGTTGGTCCATTCCGGCCGATACCGCGCTCGAGGTCGCTGATGTGCGCCTGCGTGCTGCCGATTCTCCTCGCCAATTGTCGTACTGGCTTACCGAGTGAACTGGGCGGCGCGGAAATCTGCCAATTTCGCCCTGGCCGTGCACGACCGGTTTCGCCTTAAGCGGTGCAGGGTGCGGACAATTTTGCCTTTGGCGCCGCACGATGCGGAATGCAATCGGCAGAATCGGGCGCTGGCCCTGCGTTCGGTGCGGCCGGGACCGGCCGGCGTGGCCGGATGGCGTGGCGGCGAGCCGGCGCGGGATTGTGGCATGGCAGGGGAGAAATCCGGCACACGCGATATCGAGGGGTTATCGCGTGTGCTTGGAATCGCGCCAAACCGCCGCCGTCGGTCATCAGTGGCCTGCTTGGCCTTTGGTGCAGCACGCACGGCCAAACCGCAGTCGCCAAGGGAAATCGACACAGCACGGTCAGTTGTCCTGCAAACACGCCGGTGATCCGCCGGCGGATGGCGGATAGCCGGTCACGCCACGCTGGTCGATGCCGGCTTCCGCGATGACGGCACCTGGCAAGCGAAGCCCGCCCACGGGCGGACCTTCGGCCCGACCCAAGGGATCCGGCCAAGCAAACCAAGGGGCCCAGGCAGCACGTCCTGGTCGATACCGATGGTCGGGCGCTGTCACCACAAGTCAGCGCCGCAGACGTATGGGCGCGCGGCCGGGTCCGGCTGCCCTCCGCCGCGGTATCGACAGGAACTGGTGCGTTCAGGCGCGCTTGCGCCGGGTGGCGGTCAGACCGATGAGCGCGGCGCCGATCACGGCGATGCTGGCTGGTTCCGGAACGTCGCTTACGGAGATCGTGTCGTACGGCCCGGTACCATAGTTGATCAAACCAGTGTAGGTGCCCAGGACAAAGGTCGGATCGGATGTGGTTCCAGTGAAGATCGCCGGGCCCCCCGCATAGACGTTGTTCGCATATTCAAACGCGCCGCCGCCGTCGGACGCGGTGTAGAACGCCCAGTCGCTGAGGAGCGCGGTGCCGTCGTGGATCGTGGGCAAGCTGAACATAGTGAAATTAAGCCCGGCGGCAACCGCATCGGGCGTGGGGTTGCTGGCTAATTCGACCGACGTGGTGTCGCTTGGGCCGGTGAACGTAATCTTGACGATATCCGCGTGTGCGGCGGATGCGAACAACGCGGCACCAGCGGCCACGATTGCGAGGACACGTAGCAGCATAATAGCTCCTCAAGGCGCGCGAGTGGCTACCGGCGACGCCATGGACGACCGGGAGGGGAGCTGCCACCGCAGCGCCTCCCCGCCATCTTGCTAACAAAAATATGATCGGATCGCAATATGAGAAAATCCGCGCCGCGTGGATTCCTGGGTATGTCACGCAAAATAATACCCGCGTCCTCTCGGCCCATCTCCCGCCCCATGCCCTTCCCACCCCATGTTGGGCTCTCCTACTCAAAGGTACGTAAAGCGACACAGACGTTCGGGGCGGTTCAGACCTATGGCTTTGCTCCGCACGTCAGCAATGCGTTCCTTAAACCCTTCCACGGCATTCAATCGGAACACCGTGTTCCCAATTCCTCGGTTTTCGCAACACGACATCCTTTCGCGGGCGAAGGTATTTCTTCTCCGATGCGAACCGCCCCTCGAAAATCATGCGGAAATTGCAAGGCCAAATGGGGGATGAAAACTGCCGAAAACGGCGGACTTCCGCGCCTCTCCAGGCAGTGCAATGGCGCTTCAGGTACCTTTGAGCAAGGCAACCCTGCGTCGTCCATCCCGGCAGCCTGCACCGGCCCGGGCGTAGCGGCCAGCGCCGATCAGTCAGCGGGTCGTTTCGCCTTTAGTGCAGCCCGTAAGGGTAAACTGCAGCCGCCAAGGGAAAACGACACCAATTCCGCCTGGCTGACACCCTTCGTGGTGCGAAGGCGCCGTACCAGATCACCGGTTGCCGCGGCAATTTCGGCGGATTGGGCAACATCGTTTGCCTCCGGAGTGCCATCCGGCAATCGAGAGAAATCGATCGGTTTGCTTGAACCCCGAGCGCTGCGAGGCCGATCGAAGGCGCGATCTTTATCCGTCATTGGACCGGCTCCAAAGCCGCATACGCCGCGCGGCGAGGTTCAAATCGGCAGCCGTTGGAAAAGTGCTGGCCGCCCGCCCGAAGCGAAGAACCAATAGCCTCGCCGGTTCGATCCGCGCGAAAACGACAACTGCCTCTCCGTCCGTTCTATATTGGCAAACCCAATCCTCGGCGCGCGAAACAGGTTCGTGCATGGGTGACGCCCGATCCGTGGCGACTGCGTGCAGCCAGCCAAGAAAACGGCCCGGGCCATTCTGTCATTGCGAGGCCGATTGGCCGAAGCAATCTCGCTCGTGACAAGCAGCCGCTCATCTCGAACGAGATTGCTTCGGCCAAGCGGCCTCGCAATGACAGAATGGCGCCATTTCATTCAGCGCGGGTCGGCCCGCCCCGCCGGCCGGTGGCCAACTCGCAGGTCACGGCTTATATGCTAAAACATATAGGGGGTCAGCAGTTCCCGGCGGGAGCTTGTCTTCGGGTGCGGCAGGGCGTCGCCATGTCTCACCCCCCCGTCACCGGCGGGAAGAACGCCACCTCGTCGCCGGCGCGCAGCAGCGTGGTGACCGGCGCGAATTCCTGGTTCACCGCGCAGCGCACCGCGCGGCGGTTGGCAAACGCCGCTGCATGGCGGGCATCGCCCGCCGCGAGGTGCTCCACCAGGTCCGCCACCGTGCGCACCCCCGGCGGCAGCGTAAGATCCTCCTGGGCCGTGCCGACGCGTTCGCGCAGCCAGGCGAAATACAGGACCGTGACGGGCGTATCGGGCATCGGATCACTTTGGCGTAGGAATGGTCTCCATCGTGCCGTCCGGCTTGATGATGGTGCTGGTGCCATTGCCGTTCGGCACCACGATCGCCGAGCCGCCGCCCGGCAGCGCCATCGTCTGGTAGCCGGAGGTGCCGCCGGAAATCACCCCTGTGCCGCTCGGCGTGTTGACGACGCGGCCGGCCGGCCCATTCGACGGCGGTGCGGCGGCGACCGCTGGTGCCGTCGGCCGGTGACGCGGCAACGGCGCAAGGCCGGGCTGGTTCGAAGGCGGCGGCGTGGAACTGCCGCGTGCGGACTGCGGCGGCGGCGACGGCGCTTGCCCACCGGTGTCCGTCCCAAGTTGCAGCGGCGATCCGGGGGCCGGTTGCTCCGGCATCGGCGTCAGCGAACCGGATTGCTCCAGCTCCTGAAGCGTCGGCTCCGCCTTGATTGGTCCCGGCCAGATGTTGCCGGGCTCCAGACTCAGCTCCGGGGGTGCCACTTTCGCTCCCTCGACGCGCTGCAGATTCTCCGAATCCCCCGCCGGCTTGTGCGGATTGAACCCGGTGGTGAACGGCGGATTCCACCAGGTACTGTAGCCGCAGCCGGAGAGCAGAGGGAGTAGTACGCCGAACCAGGCGAAACGCCGCATGAAACTTGGCTCCAACAGGGTCGTGTCGCGACTGTGCCTTCAGTTCGTCGGTGGCTCAAGCGCCAGTGCTTCGACGATCCATACAACCACTGTGGAAGGATCGTCCAGCGTCAGCAACTTGCGGTCGCAGTCTGGCAGCGAAACGTCGGAGGCAACCGCGACCACGTCTGCTTGATCCGGCCAGATCGGCGGCTTTCCCAACGACGGTCGATACACCTCCAGCTTCGGGAAGGGGTGCGCCTTATAGCCTTCCACCAGCACCAGATCGACCGGGTCCATGCGCCGCAACAGCTCGGGCAGCGAGGGTTCCGCGCCG
This sequence comes from Acetobacteraceae bacterium, assembly GCA_036489395.1. Lineage (GTDB taxonomy): Bacteria > Pseudomonadota > Alphaproteobacteria > Acetobacterales > Acetobacteraceae > JASHVB01. The sequence continues at coordinate 8,773 of DASXFW010000254.1, forward strand.
GCCAGTTCGTGTAGCAGCGCCCAGCGGGTGCCGGAGGCGACCAGTACTTCGTGCGCCCCGGCCTCCCGGTGGCGGAAGGTGTCCTTGCCGGGGCGGTCCATGTCGAAGCCATGATGCGTGTGCTTGACGGTCGAGACGGTCAGGCCGCGCGCGCGCAGCAGCGGCAGCAGCGTGGTGAGCAGCGTGGTCTTGCCGCTGCCGGACCAGCCGACGATGCCCAATATTTTCACTGGGAGGCTTTCGCCAGGGCGTTCAAGCGGCGGCCTTCACGAAGGGAAGTGGCGCTTCGGCAGCGCGCCGGGCTGCGGCCCGGTGGCGTGGTGCAGGCCGGCGGTCAAATAGTCCCAGCCGGTCCACAGGGTCAGGGCGGCGGCGCCCCATAGCATGGCCTCGCCGATGCCGGAGACCGGCACGAAGGAAAGGTGCAGCAGGCGCGCCGAGGTGTCGCCGGCCAGCAGCGTGCCCAGCGCGCCCATCTGGAAGCCGGTCTTCCACTTCGCCAGCCGCGTCACCGGCAGGCCGACGCGGACCCCTGCCAGGTATTCGCGCAGGCCGCTGACCAGGATTTCCCGCAGCATGATGATGATCGCGGGGTACAGCGCCGCCTCCGACAATCGCCCCTGGCCCACCAGCATCATAAGCGCGGCGCCGACCAGCAGCTTGTCGGCGATCGGGTCGAGCATGCGTCCCAGATCGGATTGCTGCCGCCGGCTGCGTGCCAGCTTGCCGTCGTAATAATCGGTGATCGCCGCGGCGGAGAACACCACGCAGGCGGCCAGATCGGTCGCCGGCAGGCGCAGCGCCACCAGCACCACCAGCAACGGAATGGCGGCAATGCGCGATAACGTCAGGATGTTCGGCAGGTCGGTCAGCACGTCGCCACACTAGCGCGGAATCGGCCGCCCGTCAGCCGGCAGGAGGGAAAGTCGCGGCCTTCGCCCGCAGATTTCCCCTTGCCGGATTTCGCGACCGCCGCCGCCGGACCTTCAACCAGGGCAATCGGGTGAACGGCGGAAAGGCCGGGGCTTTCAGCCCCGGACCCCGACCAAGGGGCGCTGCCCCTTGGATCCCCGCCAAGGGCATTGCCCTTGGGACCCTTTACTTCGCTGGATGGCGGGGAGGGGGCACAGGGCCGGAGGACCACGCGTGGTCCTC
>DASXFW010000258.1:0-16697 GCA_036489395.1 Acetobacteraceae bacterium
AGGCACTGTTGACGAATAATCGCTGCAATTGACGCACGGTCGCATAATGTCGTCATGCCGACCACCGGGTCAAGTGCCCGGTGGTCGGCATGACGGGGCAAAGGCCGGTGCCTCGCTCAACCGATTCGATTATTCGTCAACAGTGCCTAATGGGCGGATTCCGGCACCAGCGCCTGCGCTGGTTCGCCTTCGCCCAGATCCGCATCGGTCAGCATCCGCCACGCTCCGCCGGCCAGGATCTCGCTTGGCCGGAAGCGCGACTTGTAGGCCATCTTGCGGCTCTCGGGCACCCAGTAGCCGAGGTACACATACGGCAGCCCAAGCGCCTTCGCGCGCTCGATCAGCCACAGGATCGTGTAGGTGCCGATCGAGCGTTTCTCCAGCCCCGGCGTGAAGAAGCTGTACACCGCCGACAGCCCGTCCCCCAGCTTGTCCGCCAGGCACGTCCCCACCATGCGGTCGTCCGGATCGCGGAACTCGACGATGAAGGTTTCGATCGGCGTATCCTCGATCATCGCGCGGTAGTCGTAGAAGCTCATGGTCGCCATGTCGCCTTCGCCGTGGCGCGCCAACTGGTAGCGCTGGAAGAGCTGGAATTGCTCGGCGGTGGCGCGGGCGGGGACCTCGAAGCCCTCCATCATGGCGTTGGCCCGCGCGATGCGGCGCAGCGTGCGGTCGGGCTGGAATGTCGCGACAGGAATGCGGATCGGCACGCAGGCCTGGCACGACGGGCAGACCGGGGCGTAGGCGATGTTATGGCTGCGGCGAAAGCCGGCGCGGGACAGCCGGTCGTGCAGCGTGTCGGCGTCCGGGCCGGTGATCTCGGTGACGACCTTGCGCTCCGTCCGTCCGGCCACGTAGGGGCACGGCAGCGGCGCGGTCGTGTAGAAGAACTGCGGCCGGCGCGGGGGCTTGTAGCTCATGCGTATGGCATGTTCCCGTAGGGCGAGGGCGGGGTCAATGTCTGCAACGCGCGCACGCGCACCACGACCAGCCCGGACAGCAGATCGTGCAGCGTGCGGTGGCGCTCGGTGAACAGGGCGATCAGCAGCAGCAGGCCGGTCAGCGCGAGCGTCAGATAGAACACCAGCGTGAAGATCACCGCCTGCAGCACGGTCGGCGGTCCCAGGTCGTCGTCGCGCCGCACCGTCAGGTCCATCATCCGTTGCCCCGGCGTAGCGCTGGCCGAACACAGCAGCGACAGCACCTGATAGAGGAACGGCACGAACGGCAGGACGGTCATCGCGGAAAAGCCGAAGCCCAGCGTCAGCAGCCCGAACAACAGCAGCACGAGCCACAGCGCGATCATCAACAGCCCGATCAGCACGGCGTCGAGCACCCACGCGACGATGCGGCGGGACATCACGCCCTCGGTGAGGGCGACGCCGGGTGGGACGGGCATACGGTAGATCATGGCACCAGCCGGATGTTCGCCCTGATCCTATCAGGTTTCGGTCCCAAAGTGATGGTGTCTCCGTCGCGCCAGCGTTGCGCGAAGTTGCGGCTGGTCGGACTGAGCGGGTTGCCGGACTGGCCGGGCGTCACGACGAACAGCGAACGGTCGAGGTCGGCGAGGTCATAGACGCCGCGGTAGGAGGCGCCGTGCACCGACTGGAAGCGCATGAAGGCGGGTCCGCCGCGATCGACGGTGGTGTCGTCGCCCGGGCTTGGAATCTTGATCGTGGTGAGCTTGCCGATGATCGGGATGGCGCGCAGCAGCGGATTGGCGAACACCGCCGGATGCGCGGTGCCCCAGCGCCAGGCGGCGGGATCGCGGCCGAAGCGCTCGGCCAGGATGGCGACGGCGGAGTTCAGCGACGCGGCGAGGTCCGCGTTGCAGTCGCCATTGCACCAATGTGCTCCGGCGGGGGTCAGCACCCAGGCGATGAAGTCCGGGATCGGCCCGCCGTCGGCCAGCGGAATGTCGTGGGTGCGCAGCAGGCGAGCGTAGAACTCGTCGATCCAGGCATTGAAGAGCAGCGGCTGCGGCGCGTCCATGGTCATCGCGCCGTCCCAGTTGGCGAGCAGCGCCTGCGCCTGGCCGGCGGCCCCTGGCTGGGCGGGAACGGCGCGCAAGGCGGGGAGGATGCGTTCGGCGAAGGTGCTGAGCACGTCGGTCTGCATACGAGCGAAGTCGGCTGGGGTGTGGCGGTCGGTCGCCTCCAGCATCTGGCGGATGCGGTCGGCACGCCAGGCGCCAAACCCGTCGCGGCCCATGAACACCGGGAAGTCGGGCGGCGCAATGCGCTCGTTGGCGTTGACGAGGCGGCCGCTCGCCGGTGCCACGTAGTGCGGCAACTGGTCGCCGCTCGCCCAGCCGATCCAGTCCTGCGAGCCGTCGCCCGGGGCCGGCACGGAGCCGTCGCCGGCGCGGCGGATCGGCACGCGGCCGGTGACGAACAAGCCGATGGCGTGGCGGTCGGCGACCAGCAGGTTCTGCACCGGCGCGGTGATCATCGCGGCGGCCTTGCCGGCCTCGGCCACGTCGTGCGCCGTGTTCAGCAAGAACAAGCCGGTTGCGGCGGTGTTGCCGGGCGCGAGGTTGGCCATCTGTACCGCGAGGATGGGGCCGCTCTCGCCTTGCAGGTCGCTGATAACGGGGCCGTGGCGGGTCTCGCGCACGTTCAGCACCACGTCAGGCTGGCCGCGGACCTTGATGATTTCGCGATGAATGGTGAAGGGACGGGGGCCGTCCGGGGTGGCGTACTGGTCGGTGCCGACCGGGGTTTCGATGAAGATGTCCTGCGTGTCGGCACCGGTCGTCGTGAAGGTCCAGGCGATATCCTTGTTGCGGCCGATGATAATGCCCGGGACGCCGGGCGCGGTGGCGCCGGCCAATGTCTCGTCGGGCGTGTCGATGCGGGCGAGATACCAGATGCCGGGGAAACCGAACGCGAGATGCGGATCGCCGGCGAGCAGCGGCGCGCCGGTGGCGGTGTGGGAGCCATCGACCGCCCATTCGTTGGATGCGGTGCTGGGCAGGGTGAACGGCGAGGGGAATTGCGGCAGCACTTGCATCAGGCGTTCGGCGGCCTCGCGCAGCGGGGCGTTGGTTGTCAGCGCGGCTTCCGGGTGGCCGGGGCCGCCGAGGTCGGGCCACAGCTCGTCGATCAGGTGCTGCGGGACGCGGCCGGCGAGCGCCTCGCGTGACAGCTCGGTGCGCCAGTTGAGCGACAGCCACATGCCCATCGTCTCGCCCCACAGCAGCGAATCGACAGGGGTCCATTGCTCGGGTGCGCCGAGCAGCAGGAATTCGGGCGCGGCGAAACGGCCGCGGCGGTCGATCCAGGCGTTCACGCCGTTGGCGTAGGCTTGCAGCGCGGCGCGGGTGTCGGGGGAAAGGATCGCATAGTCGGCCTCGGCGGCGCGGCGCAGACCGAGCGTGCGCATCGTCTTGTCGAGCTGGAGAGTGACCTGGCCGGCGATCTCCGACAGCCGGCCGGCGGCGTTGCGGCGCATCAGGTCCATCTGGAACATGCGATCGCGGGCGTGGAGGTAGCCGAGCGCGGCATCGGCATCGAGGGACGTTGCCGCACGAATGCGGGGGACGCCGTCCTGGTCGATGGTGATCTGCACTGGGGCGCTCAGGCCGGGGATGCGGAGGGTCTGGTGGCGCGACGGCACGGTCAGCCACAGCGCGGCACCGACCAGGGTGGCGATCAACAGGACAACGATGCCGAGAGCGGTCAACAGGCGGGCGATGCCTCGGAGGAGGGTGCGCATTGCGGGGAGAGTGCCGGGCGGGCGGGGGGTTGGGAAGCGGCGGTTGGGTGACGAGGGGGTGAGGTTGCGGCCGGGGCCGCTGACGCGGGCGTCTGCCGGCCCGCTGTCGTTGCGCGGCTGCTGTCATTGCGAGCGAAGCGAAGCAATCTCGTGCGGTTCGCTATTACAGTAAGCAAGCAAGAAATCAGGTATTTACTCAGCAGTCGGCAAGTTGGGCGACGATTAGTAATGTGTCGTGGCCGGCCCACGGGTCGCGCCAAAGGCGCGCCCGAGGACAGGCTCCGGCCGGCCACCCACGACTTTGCCGTGCAACACGAAGGAAAGACGTGGGTGACCGGGGCAAGCCCGGTCATGACACAACAGGTACTGCCGAGCGTTTCATCCAGTCGCGGGGCCGCTCCCGGCCGGTGGCCAACTCGCAATGACAGGGGGCTCCCGTTTCTTGTTAGTTTTTGTGTGCCCAGAAGCCACCGAAACTGCCGGCCGCCGCCGTGCCAACAAAGATTCCGCGCATGCCGCAGGTACTCTTGCATCTGAGTCACGAACCGTTGGAGTATCGCTTGAGCCATTGCCGACCGCGGCGCGATCCCTCGCAGACGCTGTGCGGACTGCAAAACATACGGGAGACCCAGCGAATGCCATCGACGCCGATCGACGATGCCAAGAAAACGATGAAGATTCCGGTATTCGTTTCTTCCCCCAGTATGAACAATCTCTCTCCGGACCAGGAACGTGTGCGGCAGGCGATCCTCGGGTTTCTCGACTATTTCGATCTCGAACCGCGGGCGCTGGGCAGATCGGATTATGCCGATGGCCTTCCGTTGCGAGAGGTGCTGGTGATCGCGCGTCACTGCGCTGGGGGCATAGTCCTGGGGTTTGAGCAATTCCGTGCGACGGCGGGGACATGGAAGCTCGAGTCCGAGCGGCAGAAGGCGCTAGTGCCGCCCGAGTACTGCATTTTCCCCAGCGAGTGGAACAACCTGGAGGCCGGGATCATGTTCGGGCTCGGCTTGCCCATGCTGATTTTCCGCGAGGTTCGGGCAGAGGGAAAGGAACTCTATCGCGTGAAAGGTGGGGTATTCGACGAAGGCGTGACCGAAGTGTACCTGCGTGACATGCCGCAGGCCGGCGCCTCGCCCGAGAATGATTCTGAACTAAAGCATGTGTTCCTCAAGTGGCACGCCCGAGTGTCCGCCCATTACTACGGTTCGGCGAAATGAGTCAGGATGTCCGAAACGAGGGAGCGCCGCCCCGCCCTGAGCTGGCCTTTCGGGTCGGAATCACGGGGGCCCGCAGGCTGGAGAGTCGTCCCGCAGCCGAAATTCGCTCCGAGGTGGTCAAGGTCCTGCATGCAATCACCGACCAGATCGACTTTATCGTGAATGCAAACAGAAGAACGAAGGACAGCTACAGTCCCGATACGCCATGGCACCGGTCGCGCCTGACGCTGGTCTCCCCGCTTGCCGAGGGAGCGGACCGCATCGCGGCCGAGGCAGCCTTGGAAGTCGGCTGCTCTTTGCGTGGGGTGCTGCCATTTCCGCAGTCTGCCTATGAGAACGATTTTGCGAGCGAGGAGAGCAAGAAGACGTTTCGCGAACTGCTGGAAAGGGCCAACGCCGGCATCATAGAACTGGATGGCGCGCGAGGGGATAACGGCAAGACGAGCTTTGGACGCGAAGATTACGAAGCGGCTTCCTATGAGAACGCCGGGCAGTTGATCGCACGCAATTGCGACCTGATGATCGCGGTCTGGGACGGCGAGGAAGGCCGCGGCCGCGGCGGCACCGAGGCGATTGTCCGATACACCATGGCACTCGGCATTCCGGTCTGGTGGATCCACGCGAAAGAACACCAGGACGCCAGATTCCTGTTTGGTACGAACGACCTGGCGGAACCGGAACGGGTCAAGGATGGGGGCACCGCTCTGGGTGCCTACCTTCGGCGCCTGCTGGAGCCACCGGATCCCGGTGAATCTCATTCGATGACGGCACTTGAGTACCTGCGGCAGGTCGGCGAGAAATTGCACTCGTCACCGGAACGAATATATTTCGATGCAAGGCCGATTCCCACGCGGGCGATTTGGCAGTTGCACAATGCGCTGATCCGGTGGCTCTCCGGCTTGCGGACGCGCAGAACGACCGACGATCCGATTGGCGACACGTATTGGTTTCGTCTGTTCCTTCCGGCCGACCGGCTGGCGAGCGAATACGGCGGGCGCGTGCGCTCGGGTTATGTCTGGGTTTCCCTTTTGACTTTCCTGTCCGTTACCCTCGCTGCACTTGGTCCGACTTTGCTGCGTGTGCGTGCAAGCATGAATATGGCTGGCGACGCGATGGAGGTGCTGCCGACTTCGCTGGAGCTGCTGCTGCTGGTGGCGATTTCCGTCATCATGTTGCGACGGCAATGGCATGAATGGCAGCAGCGCTGGCGAGACTATCGCCGTCTGGCGGAGTTCTTCCGCGCCCAGCAGGTGCTGGCTCCGCTGTGCGAGGGGCATCTGGGTTGGATAAGGACCGTCGCCGACCTCGATTTTCCGACCCCCGTCGGCCGCTCTCTTTGGGTCACGTGGCTCTATTCCGCCGCCCTGCGTGGCGCGCCCTGGCGCAGTCTCCGCCTGTACGGCGCCAGCCTGGAGGAGCAGCGGCGGCAAATTCTGGAAATCGTCGCGCAGCAGCTCCGCTATCACGAGACAAGCCGCGAGCTGGCACAGCATGCGGAAAGGCGCTTCCGCCAGGTCGATGAACTGTCGTTCCCGATCGTGTTCTGCCTGGTGGCCGTCAAGTTGGTCGGGCTGCTGTCACACTGGGAGCCGACAGTCGATGAACTCTTGAGTCTTGCCGCAACAGTGCTGCCCGTGCTCGCGCTCAACGTCGCCAGCATTCGTGCGGCGACTCGCCTGCAATTGCAGGCTGATCGCTCCGAAACCATGGCGCAGCACATGCAACGTGCGGCGGTCCGGCTGCACACCGTGGATCTTCGGCTCCCACTGGCAGTGCGGGAGCTGTCAACCATCGCGCACGGAATCGCCAATGCGATGCTGCAGGATATCGAGGGGCGCTTCGAGGTGATCGACGCGGATTAGCGCACCTGCACCCGCCCGCCCCTACCGCTCGAACGCCTGGTCCGGAATATCCGCCGCCCTCGCCGCCCCGGACGGGTCCGGTGGGATCGTCAACGGCGACAGCGCCGACAAGCTCGCCGTCACGGAAAACCGTTGCGCGCGCATACCGGCGGCGAAACCGCCGCACACTCGGCTCCACAGCTCGCCGATCGCGAAGTCCGGGCGATACGGCCCGTCCGGCAGGCCCGTCACCTCGGTTTCATCGCCCGGCTGAAGGAACACGGTCGCCACGCTCATCCCCGCAGTATCCCGCAGCTTCACCACCGCCGGCTGGCCGCCGCGGTTGCGGATCGTCAGCCGCCCGGGACCCGAACCGTGCCGCGCCAGAACCTCCCCATTCGCCGGCGTCGCCCCGGCATCGTACGCGCAGTACGCCTCATGTGCCGCGACCAGGTTGCCGGGAATCACCCGCGACGCCTCGATGAACCCCACGTTTGAGTCACTGACCCGGATCTCCACCAATCCCTTGTCGCGCACCACCCGCAGCGCCTGCACCTCGCTGAACGGCGGCAACTGGCCGATCGGCACGAAGGCGTGGCGCGTCTCGTCCAGCCGCCACACCACGGCGGGTCCTCCCGCCGGCAGCACGTACGCATTCGGCAGGCCGGGTAGGCGGACCGGCACTGGCGCCGCAGTCCCCGGGCCCGGGGCGACGATCGGAGCGTTCGGCCGGATATCCTCCGTCTGTGCCGGGCCGGGCAGCGTCAGAACGTGCAGCACCAGCTCGACCGACGCGATCAGCGCGACGCCGCCAAACGCCAGCCACAACCCGAGCGGCAGGTCCGACAACCGCGGCTGCCGGACCAAGATCGCTTCGGCCGACTCCGGCGGCGGATCGGGCTGCACGTCCGGCATGTTCTGTGGTCGCTGCCAGGCGGTCGGCTGCGGCGCCGTGCGCGCCTCCCGGTCATAGGCGGCGCGGAGCAGCGGGTCCGCGAGCACATCATAGGCTTCCTTCACCGCGACGAACGCATCGCTGTCGCCGGTCACCGGCACGTCGGGGTGCAGCACGCGCGCCTTGCGGCGGTAGGCGACGATGATCTCCTCCGGCGCCGCGTCGCGGTCCAGGTCCAGTCGCGCGTAATAGCCCTTGGGATCGTCTCTCATCGGCCCCGGCATCATAGCGGAACACTCGGCGGTTGCCTTGTGGCGATCGCGCGCGCCCGCTACTCACGACGCGCCGACCCCTGTGGGCTGGCGAGGAAGCGGCAAGGAAACCAAGTGCCAGCCAATCGGAGGAAAGGTCCGCTGCTTCCCGCGGCGCGCTGGATCGCCTTCGTCGTGCTGCTGGCCGGCGGCTTCCTGCCGCCCGTCGATTTCTTCATCGTCAACGTCAGCCTGCCGTCGATCCACGAAAGCCTGGGCGCCACGCCGGCCGAGGTGCAGCTTGTCATCTCCGGCTATGCCTGCGGCTACGCGGTGCTGCTGATCACCGGCGGCCGGCTGGGCGACCTGTACGGCCGGCGGCGGCTGTTTCTGGCCGGCATGGCGATCTACACCATCGCCAATGCCGCCTGCGGCCTGGCCGGATCGCCGATGGTGCTGGTGCTTGGCCGCGTCGTGCTGGGCGTGTCAGCAGCGATCCTGGTGCCGCAGGTGCTCGCCTCGATCCGCGCGCTGTACGACAACGAACGCGAACTGGCGCGCGCGCTGGGCTTCTACGGCGTGATGATGGGCCTGGCGGCGGCTGCCGGACAGTTCCTCGGCGGCGCACTGGTGCAGTGGAACTTGCTCGGCCTGGGTTGGCGACTGGTGTTCCTGGCGAAAATCCCCGTCAGCCTGGCGGTGCTGCTGGCGGCCTGGCTGGTGGTGCCGGAAACCGGCGGCGGGCGCGCGCTGCGGCTGGACCTGGGCGGCGCGGCGCTGCTCTCGATCGCGCTGGCCTGCATCGTGGTGCCGCTATCGGAAGGCCGTGGCCAGGGCTGGCCGCTCTGGGTGTTCGTCATGCTGGCACTGGCGCCGGTCGTTGTGGCCTGGTTCCTGCGACACGAGGACCGGCTGGCCGCGCGTGGCGGCATGCCCCTGCTGGACCTGTCGCTGTTCCGCATCGCCAGTTTCCGCCGCGGCGTGCTGGTGGCGACGTTATTCTTCTTCACCACGTCCTTCTACCTGCTGTTCAGCATCTATGAGCAGGAGGGGCGCGGCCTGGACCCGTTGCAGACCGGCCTCGCGATCGTCCCGTACGGCTTAGGCTTGTTCCTGGGCCCATTCGCCGGTGCACCGTTGGAGCGGCTGCGTACCAAGCTGCTGGCACTCGGCATGTCAGTGCAGGTAGCGGGCTATGCCGCGATCGCGGCGATGGTGGCGCTTGGCCTTGCGGGGTGGCCGACCACGCTCGCGGTGTTCGTGGCCGGCTTCGGCCAGGGTGTTGCCTTCCCGCGCCTGTACACCACCACGCTGGGGGAGGTCCCGCCGCAGCAGGCCGGGTTGGCGAGCGGTGTGGTCAACTCGGGCCTGCAGGTCGGCGCGGCGGTCAGCGTGGCGTCCATTGGCAGCTTGTTCTTTGGCGTGCTGGGGAACGCGGTGGACGAACGTGCGTACGCCCACGCCTTCGCCACGGCACAGACGGTGCTGACCGGCGCGTTGTTCGTGGCGATGCTGCTGGCGATTCCGCGGCGGGAGCGCGGGGCATCATGGGCCGCCCGGCGGCTGGACCAAAGCACACAAGGAACCCGCCCGCGCGCGTGACGCGGCCCCCCTTCTGTTATTGCGGGTTACCACCAGCCGGCGGTGGACCCGCCCTGGATGAAACGCTTCGGCGGCTTGACGTAAGTTCCCCCTCCCCTTGAGGGAGGGGGAACCTTAGTTTCTTGTTAGGCGCGAAGCGGCGAAGCAATCCCGGTCATGACAAGCCACCGCTTATCATGACCGGGATTGCTTCGTCGCTTCGCGTCTCGCAATGACAGAAAAGGGGGATGCCGGACGTCTCCGTGCAGATTGAATTATCCCCTTTGCACGCAACCACATTAGCGAATTCGATGGAGTCCGATTCCGGCGAGCAATCGACCGCGCCAAACGCTACGTCTCATCGCACAGCAAATGCGCCTCGGTACACACAACACCCGAACGCTTCGGCGCGGACCGAAGTGTTCGGCCATTGCACGGCGCATGAACCCTATAACGTAAGGCGGATCATGTTTCGCAAAACCACACCCGTATTCTTCGGCTGGCACGTTGTCGGTGCCGCGTTTGTCATTGCCGTGCTCGCATGGGGCATCGGCTTCTATGGCCCACCTATCTTTCTGGAGACACTGCAACGTTCCCGCGGCTGGTCGCCGTCGCTGATCTCGGCAGCGATCACCATGCAGTATCTTTTCGGCGCGGCTTTCATTGCCGGCCTTGCTAAACTGCATCGACGTTTCGGCATCCCTGCCGTGACGAGCGCCGGTGGCGTGCTGACAGCACTCGGCTTGCTTGGATGGGCATTCGCACGCGATCCCTGGCAGCTTTTCGCCATCACCCTATTGTCCGGCGCCGGGTGGGCAATGACCAGCGGTGCCGCGATCAATGCGATGGTCGCGCCCTGGTTCGATCGCCGGCGTCCCGCCGCGCTATCGATGGCATTCAACGGCGCCAGTGTCGGCGGCGTGATCTTCTCGCCGCTATGGGTCGCACTGATCGCCGCGCTGAGTTTTCGCTGGGCCGCCGTGATTGTCGCCGGTGCCGTCAGCCTGATCCTGTGGCTGCTGGCGAACCGTTATCTCGCGCCAACACCCGCCAGCTTGGGATTGCTGCCGGATGGCGACAGCGCCGCCTCGCACGGTGCTGCCGTGCGCAAAGGCTGTAACGATGCTGCGCTGCTGGAAAACCCATGGCGCGATCGGCGCTTTGCCACGCTGGCAATTGCTGCGTCGCTCGCGCTGTTCGCGCAGGTGGGGCTGGTCGCGGAATTGTTCTCCTTGCTCGTGCCGGCAATGGGAGAGGCCGGGGCGAGTGCCACCATGGTGATCGTCACCGTCAGCGCTGTTGCCGGACGCACGCTCCTCGGCATCGCGATGGGACCGACGGCGGATCGCCGCGTGGTCGCGGCCGCGAACGTGTCGCTGCAGGTGTGCGGGTCGCTTGCCTTGTTGCTGGCCGGCGGTTCCTCTGTTCCGCTTCTTCTGTTCGGTTGTCTGCTGTTCGGGCTGGGCCTGGGCAATGTTGTCTCCGTGCCGCCGCTGATCGCGCAGACCGAATTCACGCCTGCAGACACGCAACGCGTCGTGGCGCTGACGGTCGTGGTCAGCCAGGCGACGTTCGCCTTCGCGCCCGCGGCCTTCGGACTGCTGCGCGACGCGGGACAAGTGCTCGGCCTTGCATCGCATCCCGGCAGCGCGCCGCTGCTGTTTGCCGCGGCCGCCTCGGTCCAGGTGGCGTCCGCCGTTGTCGTGCTGCTGGGCCGCCGCGCGGTGCGTCTGCCGGTAGCGTCTGCGGTGATGTGATCCGGTGGGTTAGCCCGAACTTACCCTCTGAATTTCCTAAAGGTCGCAGCCGGTCGCCGATTTTCCCGGGTTCCGCAGCGTCCCGGCAATTGGCGCCGGCCCGGGCAGAATGACACGCCCTTGTAATGGAAATCCGGCGCGCGGTTGCCGTCGATGCCTGCGCAGTACTCAGGCGGTCGATCCTGGGAGTTGTGCCGTGCGCATTACGGCAACGATCAGTGCCTCAACCGTGGCGGGAAACCCTCGCGCAATGCGAGTTCGGATACCCCCACCCCACCGGCCGAACCGTAAGGACCCGGTACCCGAAGGAAAGCTTATGCCGTGCTGGAAGCCGACAGAATCATCTGCATGGCCCGCGCCGACCGTGGCGAACGGTTCAGCGACGATGCAGCACGGCGCATCGCGGCACAACTGGGCGTGCAGCCCGGCGAAACCGTCCTTTGGCTCGGCCGCCCCTTCAGCGGCCTGCTGCTCACCGAGGAGGACATGCTGCGCCTGCCATACGATCTCCCATTGATCGTGTTTGCACTCCTCTTTCTGTTCGTGGGCTGGAACTTTATTCCCGCCGACGCCTGGTTCAGAATCTTCGCCGTACTGTTCATCACAAAGCTGGCGTACAACTTGTTCGGCCGCCATGCGCTTGATGCCTGGATACGCCGCCAGACCCGGTACGGCGTGACGGACCGCCGCATCCTCATCGCGCGGTCGGGTCTATTCCGCCGGAACGTGGCGCTCGAGCGCAATCGCCTGCCGGAAATGCATATGAGCGAGACATGGAGCGGCCATGGCACGCTCCGCTTCGGGCCTGACCGCCCCACCTGGACGCCGAGGAACTGGCAACCCGGTCCCCTGACACCCACGCTTGATCGGATACCAAGATTTATCGCCATCCCGAATGCGCGCCGGGTCCGCGATCTCATCCAGGCGACGATCTCCGGCGGCAACGAGCCTGGCCATCAAGGCGCTTCCCCGAACGAAGATGTGTGAGAACAACTTCCACAGCGTATGGTCGTGGAAGAAGCCGGCGACCATGCCGACGCGGATGCGCCCGCCTGCCGCGCGCCGCCGTGCCTGGGGCAACGCCGGGTAACGTTCCGCCATAAGCTGGCAGGCCATGCGGCCGTAGCGGGATTGCGGCGCCATGTCGTTCTCGTCCTGGTAGGGCAAATCGAGCGGATGAGGCTCTCCGGCCATGACGCGGCAAGGTCGCTTGTCGGGAAAGTTTACAGCTTCGTTTCGGGCCTTGTCTCATAATAAATCCGACGCGTGATTTCAACGGGTTGAAGGGTGGCGCGTTTTTTGCGTCGCGCCCTGCCGCTGCCGGGGGTTGCCACACCCGCCAGGAGAGCCGAACGCCAGACCGATCACGGGGGAAGAGCAAGCTACAATGAGCCTCAAAATATTGGCCGCGGCTGCCGCCGCCCAGTTGATACTGGCGACCTTCGGATTGTCCAAGGCAAACGCGGACGAGATCCTGACATATACCGGAGGTGACTTCACCGACGTTAGCGGCCCTTATAGCACGAGCGACAGCGTATCAGGGACAATTGTCCTCGCCACGCCGTTGGGCGATTCGTTCACCGGGTATGTAACGCCGGTATCGTTCAGCTTCTCGGACGGCGTGCAGACAGACGCGAACACCAACGAGGGACGCTTCTACTTTGTGACGTCAGCTTCAGGCACGATAGGAACATGGCAGATCTATGCCGACGCCAATAATTATGATAATGAAATCGACACCTGGACCGACGGGCCACGCGAGACTTACGACTATGGCTACATATCCGCCTCCGGAGAAGGGTCGAATACCGATACGCCCGGCGTCTGGTCCATCTCCAATCCGATCCCGGAATCCGGAACGATTTATCTGCTGGGTTCGGGCCTGCTGGGATTGCTGATACTGCGGCGGTACCGGCTGGGGCGCGGCATTCACCCATAACCTGCCCAATCCGGACCAGCACCTTGCCGATGCAAGGTCATCGCCTGCTGCAATTCCGCGTCCGGCGGGGCGGGCTGCGTCATCGCGCACCATAGGCGCCGGACGGGATCGCGGAGTGGCCGGTGAGGTCGAAGGCCGCGAGGTCCAAGGAGACACGCCCTACCAGCGGGACGAAAGTGTCGTCAAAGACTGCGGCGCGGCGGCCAAGGCAACGGTTGGGCTCCCCGATCGTTTGCCAATCGTCGCGCGACCCCGTATGCCCCCCGACCATGCTGGTGACGGCATTTCCCGCCGACCTGTGCCTCAGCTTCGCCAACACCCGGCTGTGGCGCGGCACCAGCAAGCCGACTGAGGAACTGCGCGACATCGCCGACCTGCTGCGCTGGATCGAAGCCACCGCCGGCCTCAACCGCGAAGCGATCGGCCCCGTCCGTGAATGGCTCGACACCCACCCGAAGCGGGCCGCCCGCATCTTTCAGTCCGCGATCGACCTGCGCGAAGCGATCTATCGCACCTTCAGTGCCGTTGCCGACAACACGCCGCCGCCCGCGGCGGACTTCTCCACCCTGCGCGACGCAATCGCCGAATCGCCCGAACGCACGCGCCTTGAGACGACCGGCACCGCCTACGCCTGGCGCACGCCGCCGTTACGAGCAGAACATGCGGACCTGCTGGCGCCGGTGCTATGGTCGGCCGCCGACCTGCTGCTACGCGCCAGGGAGCACCGCATCCGCCGCTGCGCCAATCCCGAATGCCTGTGGATCTTCCTGGACGAAAGCCGCATGGGCACGCGCCGCTGGTGCGACATGAACGCCTGCGGCAACCGCGCCAAGGCGCGCCGCCATTACGAGAAAATTCGCCAGGCCTGACGCCGGCCCGCCACCGGATCGCCGCATCGTCGTTCTACCCCCGGCTTGCATGCAGCGGAGGATATCGGATGGCCTGGACTGGACAGGTTGCGCTCGTCACCGGCGGCGCGCGCGGCATCGGACGGGCGATCGCCCGCCGCCTGGCACGCGAGGGCGCCGCGGTGTGCGTCAACTACCGGCAGCGCCAGGACGCCGCGGATGATCTGTGCGCCGAGCTGCGCGCGTCCGGGGCCGATGCCATCCCCGTCGCCGCCGACGTGGCCGACGATGCCGCGGTGGAAGCCATGGTGGATCGCGTGGAACAGGAACTCGGCCCCGTCACCATCCTGGTGAACAATGCCGGCATTTCCATCCAGGCCACGCTCGACACCTACGATCAGGCGGCGCTGATGCGCATGCGCCAGGTCAATGCCGACGGCGTGATCCACACCACCCGCGCGGTCATGCGGGGCATGCGCGAGCGCGGCTATGGCCGCATCGTCAACATCGCGTCGAACGCCGGCATCGGCACGTCGCTGCCAGGCAACGCGTTCTACGCCGCGTCGAAAGCCGAGGTGCTGGTGCTGTCGCGCCGCTTCGCCATGGAGCTCGGCCCGCACGGCATCACGGTCAACGCCGTCGCACCAGGCTTCGTCGAAACCGAGATGTCGCGGCGCAACCGCAGCAAGGCCGAGTGGGATGTCGCGACGCGCCGCATTGCCGGGCTGACGATGATGGGCCGCGTCGGCGCGCCCGACGATGTCGCGCATGCCGTGGCCTTTCTCACCGCGCCGGATTCCGGCTGGATCACCGCACAGGTGCTGACCGTCGATGGCGGGCGGATGGACTACATCGCGCATTGATGGCGGCGCGACCTGCTGCATTAGATTCCCCCTCCCCTTGAGGGAGGGGGTTAGGGGGAGGGGTCGAGGGGGAGGGGTCGAAACGTAAGCATCGACCCCTCCCCCTAACCCCCTCCCTCAAGGGGAGGGGGGAATTTGTTTCCTGGTGTCCTGTTAGACCGGATGGACTAGCCCGACGGGCCTGCACCCATTCGGCCGAATATCCGAGCCTCCGCGATATTGGCATCTTCCCGTCACGCCAGGACAAACGGCCACAGACCGGAAACACAGGAGCCCGCCATGATGATCGCACTCAGCACCGCCGCCAGCTCGATCGCCGCCGTCAGCCCGCTGATGCTGTCGGACCGCCTGCTGACATTGGCACAGGACGCCGATCGCGCCGGCTTCCGCGGCGCCGCCGAACACCTGCTGGGCCTTGCCTCCGATGTGCTGGAGCCCGCCCCGGTCCGTGCGGCGCACCGTCGCGCACAGCCGCGTTACAGCGCCTGATCCGCGGCCCCTTCCCCCACTCGCATGGTATGGGGTCCACGACGGGCGTATCATTCGCGATGCGCCGCCGCGAGAGGACCCTGCCATGGCCGCTTATGAATTCGTCACTGTCGGAGTCTTCACGGATCGCCGCTTCGGCGGCAATCCGCTCGCCGTCTTCCCCGACGCGCGCGGCATGACCGCGGAGCACATGCAGAGCCTGGCGAACGAGTTCAACCTCTCCGAGACCACGTTCGTCCTGCCGCCCGACAATCCGCGGCACCACGCCCGCGTGCGCATCTTCACGCCGCGCACCGAGCTGCCCTTCGCCGGACATCCGAACGTCGGCA
The DNA here is from genome assembly GCA_036489395.1 of Acetobacteraceae bacterium. Classification (GTDB taxonomy): domain Bacteria; phylum Pseudomonadota; class Alphaproteobacteria; order Acetobacterales; family Acetobacteraceae; genus JASHVB01. The sequence continues at coordinate 15,737 of DASXFW010000258.1, forward strand.
CCGGCTACGTGCTGGCGACGCGCGATCCGGACCCGCCAGAACACTACGTGTTCGAGGAGCTCGCCGGCCTCGTGCGCGTGCATATCCTGCGCGGGCGGGAGAAGCAGATCACCGGCGCACGGATTTCCGCGCCACAATCGCTGTCGATCGACATCGCCATTCCCGACGATGTGATCGCCGCCTGCATCGGCCTGACCGTGGAAGACATTCTAACCGATTCGCACACGCCGCTGGTCGCCTCGGTCGGCACGCCCTTCGTCATCGCCGAGCTCGCCAGCGAGGCGGCGCTGTCGCGCGCCAGTCCCGATCTGGGTGCCTTTCGTGCCGCCGCCAGGCAGTTCCCCACGCTTCCCGAAGGCGTCGGCCTGCTCCTCTATGTGCGGCTCGGCGGCGACGCGACGCGGCTGCGCACGCGCATGTTTGCACCATTGATGGGTATCCTCGAGGACCCCGCCACCGGCAGCGCCAACGCCGCACTTGCCGCATTGCTCACATCGCTGGCGCCCGGCGAAAACGTCGATCTCACCTACGACATCGAGCAAGGGATCGAGATGGGACGCCCCAGCCGTCTGGTCGCAACGGCGCGCAAGACGGCGGAAGGCCCGGTCACAGCAACAGTCGCCGGAGACTGCGTACCGATGCTGTCCGGATCGGTGGATCTGTAACGGCGCCCCCTGCTATGGCCCCGTGTCATGGCCCCGTGTCATGGCCGGTGCAGGCCGGCCACCCACGGCTATGCTGCTTCCAGCCCGGCAAGACTTGAGTGGCCGTCTTTGCTGGCCATGACACATGAAAACTCCGCCTTGCATGCTGCGCAGTTAGGCACTGTTGACGAATAATCGCTGCAGTTGACGCACGGTCGCATAATGTCGTCATGCCGACGAAGGTCGGCATCCACGTCTTCCTCCGCTGCGGCACTGCAAGACGTGGATGCCGACCGGAGCCTGCCACCGGGCACTTG
>DASXFW010000267.1:0-8702 GCA_036489395.1 Acetobacteraceae bacterium
TTGGTGGGGGTCCAGGGGGCAAAGCCCCCTGGCGGGGTCCAGGGGCGGAGCCCCTGGCCTTGACCCTGGCCGCCCGACGCGCCGAGGCCCTGGGCGAGCGGCTGCCGCCGCTGTTGGTGGCCGCCGAGCGCGTGGCCGCCACCGTGGCGCAGGGCGTGCATGGGCGGAGGCGTGTGGGGCAGGGCGACAGTTTCTGGCAGTTCCGTCGGTTCGTCGCCGGCGATCCGTTCGGGCGCATCGATTGGCGGCAGTCCGCCAAGTCCGGGCGTCCGGCGCCGGACGGATGGTTCATCCGCGAGACGGAGTGGGAGGCGGCGCAGACCGTGTGCCTGTGGCGCGATGCGTCGGCCTCGATGCGCTGGCATTCGCGTGCGGTGGCGCTGGAGAAGCGCGAGCGCGCCGACATCCTGCTGCTCGCGCTGGCGGCGCTGCTGTTGCGCGGCAGCGAGCGCGTCATGCTGATCCGGCCGGACGCGCGGCCGGTGGCGGGTCGCGGGGGCCTGGACCGGCTGGCCCAGGACCTCGCGGCGGGTGATGCCGACGACACCGGCCTGCCGCCGCTGGTCGCCCTGCCGCGGCATGCGAGCGTCGTGTTGTTCGGCGATTTCCTGTCGCCGCTGGAGGAGATCCAGGCGCTGGTCGGCCGGCTCGCCGCCGTGCCGGTGAGCGGCTACCTGTTGCAGATTCTCGACCCGGCTGAGGCGCTGCTGCCGTATGCCGGCCGCATCCGCTTCCGCGGGCTGGAGCGCGAGGGCGATACGCTGATCCCGCGCGTCGAATCGGTGCGTGACGAGTACGCACGCCGCCTGAAGGCACAGCAGGATGGGCTGGCCGCGATCTGCGCCGCCGCCGGCTTCGGCTTCGGCATCCATCGGACCGACCATCCGCCGGAGACCGCATTGCTCGCGCTGTACGCGGCCCTGGGGGTGCGATGATCTTTGCCTCCCCCTGGATTCTCGTCGCACTGGCTGCTCTCCCCCTGTTGTGGTGGCTGCTGCGTGTCACCCCGCCGGCGCCACGCAGCGAGAGCTTCCCGGCGATCCGACTGCTGCTGGGCCTGCACGCGGCCGAGGAAACCCCCGCCCGCACCCCCTGGTGGCTGCTGGCGCTGCGGCTGACCGCGGCGGCGCTGGTGATCGTCGCACTGGCGCGGCCAGTGCTGGACGCCGGCATTGGCCTTGCCGGCAAGGGGCCGGTGCTGCTGGTGATCGACAATGGCTGGGCATCAGCCGCCGACTGGCCGAAGCGGATGCAGGCGGCGAACGCGATGCTGGATCGCGCGTCGCGCGCGGGCCGCGAGGCCGCGCTGCTGGCGACGGCGCCGGACCAGACGGGTGCGGCACCGATGGCTACGCCGGTGCTGCCGGTGGCGGATCTGCGCGCGCGTCTGGCGGCGCTGCTGCCCGAACCGTGGCCGCCCGATCGTGCCGCGGCGGCCACGGCGTTGCGCGCGTGGCAACACGCCGGGACCGCCGTCGCCTATGTCGGCGACGGACTGACCGACGGCGGCAACTTCGCGCGGTTTGGCGCGGCACTGACCGCCGCGGGAGCGGTGACCGAAATCTGCTGTGCCGCGACGCCCGCCCGGCTGCTGCAGCCGCCGGACAGCCAGGCGGACCGGCTTGTCGCGCGCGTCGCCGAGGCGCCGCAGCCGGTGGCCGGGACAGCGGTGGTCCTGGCGCAGACCGGCGACGGACGGACGCTCGCCCGCAGCATGGTCGCGATGCCGGCCGGCGCGTCATCGGGCGCCGCGGCAATCGCGCTGCCGCCGGAACTGCGCAATCAGCTTGAGCGGCTGGTGCTGGAAGGGCCGCCCTCGGCCGGTTCGGTCGTGCTGCTGGATGAACGCTGGCGGCGGCGGCCGGTCGGCCTTGTCTCCGGCGACCTGGTGACCGCCGATACGCCCTTCCTGGGCGCGCTGTATTTTTTGCATCGTGCGCTGGCGCCTTACACGGAACTGCGGGCGGCGCCGACAGCGACGTTGCTGCAACGCAGCCTGTCGGTGCTGATGCTGGCCGATCGTCCGCTGCCGGCCGGCCCGGAACGCGACGCCATTACCCAGTGGGTGGAAAAGGGCGGCATGCTCATCCGCTTCGCCGGACCCCGCATGGCGGAGGAGCCGGTGGGCGAGACAGATCCGTTGCTGCCGGTGAAGCTGCTGCAAGGTGACCGCGACCTGGGCGGCGCGATGTCATGGAACAAGCCGGCCGGGCTGGCGCGGTTTCCCGCGGATTCGCCGTTCGCCGGTCTGGCCGTGCCGCCGGATGTCGCGGTCACCCGCCAGGTGCTGGCGGAGCCAAGCGCCGATCTGGCCGCGCACACCTGGGCAACCCTGGCCGATGGCACGCCGCTGGTGACCGAGGCCGCCCTGGGCGCCGGCCGCATCGTGTTGTTCCACGTCACCGCCAACGCCGACTGGTCCAACCTGCCGCTGTCCGGCTTGTTCGTGGAAATGCTGCGCCGGCTTGTCGCGCTGTCGGTGGGCGTGGCGCCGGTGGAGGGGCATGCGGTGCTCGCGCCGGCCGAGACGCTGGACGGCTTCGGCGTGTTGTCCGCGCCGCCGCAGGCCGCGATCGGGCTGGAGGCGGATGAGTTTGGCGCGACGCCCGCTTCACCGCATCATCCGCCGGGGCTGTACGGACCAGACAGCGCGCGCCGGGCGTTGAATTTGGGGGCGGCGACGCCGCGGCCGGAGGCGGCGCCGCTGGTACCGGGCGCGGAGGTGCAGCCTCTGGCGACCACGGTGCCGGAAAAGGAGCTGGGGCCGCCTCTGCTGGCGCTGGCGATCCTGATGCTGGCGGTCGATATGCTGATCGCGCTGGGGCTGCGCGGGTTGCTGCGGGCACGCGTTGCCGGGGTCGTGCTGGTGCTGGGGATGCTGGCGGCCGCGCCGGCCGCGCATGCCGCGCTGGATACCGGCGTGTTTCCCGCTTTGGAGACGCGGCTGGGCTACATCGTCACCGGCGACGCGCAGGTGGATGCCGTGTCGAAGGCGGGGTTGGAAGGGCTGTCGGAATACGTCAACGACCGCACGGCGGCGACGCTGGCCGAGCCTGATCCCGTCGAACCGGGCAAGACCGATCTCAGCTTCTATCCGCTGCTTTACTGGCCGATCACGGCGGACGCGCCGGAGCTGACAACCGAGCAAGTCGCGGCGCTGAACGATTACATGGCACGGGGCGGGATCATCCTGATCGACACGCGCGATTCCGGGTCGGGCGCGGGCTTCGCGCCGGGCACCGCTTCGGCGCTGCGGCGTGTGGCGCACGGGCTGGAAATTCCGCCGCTGGCGCCGCTGACCACGGACCATGTGATCGCCCGCGCGTTCTATCTGCTGCGCGAATTCCCTGGGCGTTACGATGGCGACACGGTGTGGGTGCAGCGCGACCAGGACCGCACGAACGACAGCGTCAGCCCGGTGATCATCGGTGGCAATGACTGGGCCGCGGCCTGGGCGGTGGATGCCGACGGGCAAAATCCATACGCGGTGATTCCTGGTGGAGTGCGGCAGCGCACGCTGGCGTACCGATTCGGCGTGAACGTTGTGATGTATGCGCTGACCGGCAATTACAAAGGCGACCAGGTGCACGTGCCGGCGATCTTGCAAAGGCTGGGACAGTGAGCGGCGATGCCACGACGCCGCTCGATGGTCCGGCAAGCGAGCCGCTTGCGGGCTGCGATTTGCGTCAGAACCAGTGGAAGCTTCTGGCCATCAGCGCCGCAAGGCCGAGCGCGACGGTGATGATGGCGCCGAACAACAGACGGAAGTCGCGCTCGATGGCGTCACGCATGGTGTCGAAGCGGCGGTTCATGTCATCGCGCATGGCATCGAAGCGGCGGTTCATGTCATCGCGCATGGCGTCGAAGCGGCGGTTGGTGTCGGCGCGGAGGTCGTGCACTTCCTGGCGCAGATCGGTGACGGCCCCCTTTGTGCCGGCGGCAATCTCCTCCAGTACGGCGATCCGCGCTTCCATATTTCGATCATGCGGCGGACCGCCGTCGCCCGCAACGTTATTCATGCCGTCCATGCTGGTCTCCGCTGGCGCTGGCGGCATCGCACCACAGATTCAACACCAGGGCGTTAACGCAGGGGGCGCATGGTTCGCTTGGCCGGGAGCAGTGCGCGCATACGACCGCAGTCACGCTCCCGAATCCATCTGTAGGTTCGGGGTTTTCGGGTTTGCGGCCGGCGTGAACCATGCCGCCGGCGATCAGAACCAGTGGAAGCTTCTGGCCATCAGCGCCGCAAGGCCGAGCGCGACGGTGATGATGGCGCCGAACAACAGCCGGAAGTCGCGCTCGATGGCGTCGCGCATGGTGTCGAAGCGGCGGTTCATGTCATCGCGCATGGCATCGAAGCGGCGGTTCACGTCATCGAAGCGGCGACTGCCGTCAGCGCGGAGGTCGTGCACTTCCTGGCGCAGATCCACCACGGCCCCCTTGGTGCCGGCGGCAATCTCCTCCAGAACGGCGACCCGCGCTTCCATAGGGCGATCATGCGGCGGACCGCCATCGCCTGCAACGTTATTCATGCCGTCCATGCTGGTCTCCGCTGGCGCTGGCGGCATTGCACCAGAGATTCAACACCAGGGCGTTAACGGAGGGGGCGCATGGTTCGCTTGGCGATACGCAGTTCGCGCATACGATTGTATGGGACTTGCCGAAGCCTTTTGCGGCTTCGCACTCGCTGTATTCGCGCTTGATGTAATCCACGACGGCGATCAGAACCAATGGAAGCCCTTGGCCATCAGCGCCGCAAGGCCGAGCGCCACGGTGACGATAATACCGAACAGTAGCCGGAAGTCGCGCTCCATGATGTCGCGCATTGTATCGAAGCGCCGGTTGACCTCATCGAAACGGCGATTGGTATCGGTGCGCAGTTCGACGACCGACTGCCTGGTGGCAGTCGCAATCTCCTCCAGCACGGCAATGCGGGCTTCCATGCCGCGATCCTGCGGCGAGCCGCCGCCGCCTGCAACATTATTCATGCCGTCCATCCCGGGCTCCGATGCCGCCGCGCGGATTTCAGCAGAGATTCAATACCGGAACATTAACGCTGCGGCCCTGACGTTGGCCTTTCCAGTCACACTTTACGCATACAGAAGTAACCTGAGGGCAGGCGTCCAACGTGCCGTTACTCAATTCAAGCGTCGGACAACGGGGGAGTGCATCGATCAGAACCAGTGGAAGCTTTTGGCCATCAGCGCCGCGAGGCCGAGCGCCACGGTGATGATGGCGCCGAACAACAGGCGGAAGTCGCGCTCCATGGCGTCTCGCATCGAATCGAAGCGGCGATCTACTGCATCGAAGCGGCGGCTCATGTCATCGAAGCGGCGATCCACGGCGTCGAAGCGGCGGTTTACTTCCTCGAAGCGGCGGTTGGAATCGACGCGTTGCTCCGCCACGGACTGCCTTGTGGCGGTTGCGATCTCCTCCAGCACGGCGATGCGGGCTTCCATGCCGCGATCCTGCGGCGAACCGCCACCGCCTGCAACGTTATTCATGCCGTCCATCCCGGGCTCCGACGCGGCCGGACGAAATTTACCAGAGAATCAATACCAGGCCATTAATGCTGCGGGCTCGAAATTCGCTGTTCCAGCCATGCTTCACGCATACAAACGTAATCTGATCGCAGACCTCCAACATGCCATCACTGGAATCAAACATTCGAGAATGCGGAATTACGCCGTCGATCAGAACCAATGGAAGCCCTTGGCCATCAGCGCCGCGAGGCCAAGCGCCACGGTGATAATGATGCCGAACAGTAACCGGAAGTTGCGCTCCATGGCGTCGCGCATGGAGTCGAAGCGGCGATCGACTGCGTCGAAGCGACGGGTTACTTCCTCGAAGCGACGGTTCGTATCGGTACGTTGGTCAGCCACCGACTGCCTGGTGGCAGCGGCGATTTCCTCCAGCACGGCAATGCGGGCTTCCATGCCGCGATCCTGCGGCGAACCGCCGCCGCCTGCAACGTTATTCATGCCGTCCATCCCGATCTCCGACGCGGTCCGGTGGATTTCACCAGAGATTCTACACCAGGACGTTAACGCGGAAGCCCCGTGGTTTGCTTCGTCAGGTGCGATTTGTGTCTGCAATCGTAGGCAGCGCGCGCAATCCGCTCTCGCCCTTGTCAAATGCACGGTTGACGTTAATTGGGCCGCCGTGGATCGGAACCAGTGGAAGCCCTTCGCTATCAGCGCCGCGAGGCCGAGCGCCACGGTGACGATTGCGTCGAACAAGAGGCGGAAGTTGTGCTACCGAGTATCGCGCACGACATCAAGCCGCCGGTTCGTCTCACGCGCCTCCTGGCGCAAATCCACGATCGCCTGTTTGGTGCCGACGGCAATCGCTTCCAGGACGGCGACCCGCGCCGCCATATTCCGATCATGCGGCGGACCGCTGCCGCCTGTAACATCGTTCATGCCCAGTCCCGTTGCGTGCCGCCCCATTGCAACAGATCGCTCCCGCCAACACGTTAACGTTCGCGCCGCAGGTCAACGCTAGATGCACCCAGAACAAGCCATCGCCGCGCTGCGCTTCGATCCGCTGCTGCCGGTCTGGCTGATCGCCACGCTCGGCGTCATCGCACTCGCCATCGTCGCCGTCGGTGCATGGCGGCGCGCGCGCGGCACGCTGCTGCGGCTTGCCGCGTTCGCCGTGCTGCTGCTGTGGCTCGCCGGCCCGCGATTGGTGCAGGAAACCCGCGACGCGCTGCCCGATATCGGCTTGCTCGTGGTGGACCACACCGCGTCGATGCAGATCGGCGATCGCGCACCGCTCGCCGAAGCCGCCCGCGCGGCGATCGTTGCGCAGGCGGCGAAACTGCCGAACCTCGAGCTCCGCACCATCACCGTCCCCGAGGCAGGCGATTCCGGCACGCGTCTGTTCGCGCAGATCAACCGCGCGCTGGCGGATATCCCGCGCGCCCGCATGGCCGGCACCATCGCCATCACCGACGGCGAAATCCACGACGTTCCCTCCACCGCGCCGGACGGTACGCCGCTCAACGTGCTCATCCCCGCAAAGGGCGAGGAAACCGATCGCCGCCTGCGCGTCATCGAGGCACCGACCTACGGCATCGTCGGCAAATCCGTCACGCTGCGTGTCGCCATCGAGGACCTCGGCGTGCCGCATCCCAACACCGGCACCGCCAACCTGACGATCCGCCGCGACGGGCAGACGCCACAGGTGATGAACGCACCGATTGGCGCGGAACAATCGATCGACGTACCGATCACCCGCGCGGGCCCCACGGTGATCGAGCTCTCCGCCGATAAGCTGCCCGGCGAAATCTCGACGCTCAACAACAAGGCCGTGGTGCAGATCAACGGCGTGCGCGACCGGCTGCGCGTGCTGCTGATCTCCGGCAAGCCGCATCCCGGGGAGCGCACATGGCGGCGGCTGCTGAAATCCGATCCGTCGGTCGATCTGGTGCATTTCACCATCCTGCGGCCGCCCGACAAGGACGACCTCACGCCGCTCAACGAGCTCGCGCTGATCGCCTTCCCGGTGCGCGAGTTGTTCCTGGACAAGATCGGCGAGTTCGACCTGATCATCCTCGATCGCTTCCAGAACCGCGGCCTGCTGCCGCTGCCCTATATCGCCAACATCGCCAACCGCGTGCGCGAGGGCGGCGCGCTGCTGCTTGCGGTCGGGCCGGAGTTCTCCGGTCCCGGCAGCCTGGCCGCTACGCCGCTCGGCTCGGTGCTGCCGGCGGCACCGGCACCGTTCAACGCCGTGGTGGACGGTCACTTCCGCCCGCGCATCACCGCACTCGGCCAGCGCGATCCGGTGACCGAGGGGCTGAAGGGCGCCAATCCGCCGGATGCGCCAGATGCCGATCCGACCTGGGGCTCCTGGTACCAGCACATCGCCACCACCGACGTGCACGGCGAGGTGCTGATGCGGGCGCCGGACGGCGATCCGCTGCTGGTGCTGAACCGCGTCGGCCGCGGCCGCACCGCGCTGCTGCTGTCCGACCAGATCTGGCTGTGGTCGCGCGGCCATCAGGGCGGCGGCCCGCAAGCCGAGCTGCTGCGCCGCGTCGCGCACTGGCTGATGAAGGAACCGGCGCTGGAGGAGAACGCGCTGACCGCCCAGGTCGCCAACGGCCGGCTGACGGTGGAGCGGAGGTCGCTGGAACCCGGCGCCGCCGGCGCCGTGACCGTGACAGATCCCGACGGCAAGACGCAGACGTTGACGCTGGCTCGGACCGAACCAGGCCGGGCGACCGCCTCGCTGGCCGCCACGACACCGGGGGTCTGGCAGGTCACCGACGGCAGCCGCAGTGCCTACGCCGCCGCCGGCGCGGCCAATCCACTGGAACTCAGTGACCTGCGCGCCACCGCGAGCCGTGTCGGCAAACTGGCACGGCAGTCCGGCGGCGGTGTCCATTGGCTGGGCACCGCGGCGAAGCCGGATATCCCCGACCTGCGGCGCACCGAGCCGGATCGTGGTGCGTCCGGCGGCTCCTGGATCGGCCTCGAACGACGGCACGACCACCTCGTGACCGGCATCGCTGCTCTGGCGCTGCTGCCGTCCTGGGGGGCACTGCCGCTGATGATCGGGCTGATGATCGGGGCGTGGCGTCGCGAGGGGACGTAACACCAGGCGGCGGAGCGATTGACCTGCGCTCCGGCGCCCGTACCGTCATGCCGACGCAGGTCGGCATCCACGACTGTGCCGCGGCAGCACAGCAAGTC
>DASXFW010000171.1:0-49651 GCA_036489395.1 Acetobacteraceae bacterium
CTTCCTCCGCTGCGGCACTGCAAGACGTGGATGCCGACCTTCGTCGGCATGACGGGGCAAAGGCCGGTGCCTCGCTCAACCGATTCGATTATTCGTCAACAGTGCCTAAGATCGAGGGCCGCGGAGTGCCACGGAGCGACCGTGCTCGTGTGCTGCTGCCTGCATAGCCGTGGGATTCAACAGAATCTATTGCAGACAGGGCGTTCGCTACAGCGTTTCCCACCGGGAAAGTGGCTCCGTGGCACTCCGTGGTCCTCGATCTTCCTCCGTGCGAAAATCTAAACTTGCAACGGTCCGCACGGACGCTGCCTGGATGTTCCGCGCGAATTCCCGGCATACGCGATTGCCCTGCGGGTTACCACGGCAGGACCTAAGCCACCCACAGTTGTAACGGACCGGCGTCGGACACATCGCTTTGAATGACTCGCGCCACTACCCCGGGCCGCAAAATGAATTCTCGTCGAACATCACGAGCATGCCGACGAACCAGGCCAGATCGATCGAGAGAAGCAGCGTGAGATGCGAGGTCCGCCACCATCGTCGTTTTAACGCCGACCACACCCGGCGACCAGATAGACCGGGGTCAGGAAAAAGTTCGAAAACGAAAACAACAAGAGGAACGCGGCCACCGCGGAGATTCGGTCCTCCCCAAGACTGTATGGCGGGCATCCCCCGTTATGCAGGAGGGAACCGGCGATCATCACGCATATGACGGGCAGCAGCGCAAACGCGGCCGGTATGCCGAGCACCCATGATGCGCCGGAGAATGTCGATCCGCGGCCAATTTCGATCACCACCCAGCCTACCGGGCAAATGACGAGGATCGCCAAAGGTATCAGGGCTTCCATGAATGGCCGGACCGCTTTCCGTGTTCGGGTTCGCATAAAGGAGCACATGTTTCGATGGCATTGCAGTGCCGCTGCCCGCCCAAAGTCGCCATGGCCGGATCCACTGGGCCGACCGTCGCATCCGCCCCATTGCACCCATACAAACCGACCCACTACCTTCCCGCACCATGCGCATCGCCGCCATCCTGGTCGCCGCCGGCTCCGGCAGCCGCTTCGGCGCGGAAACGCCGAAGCAGTTCCTGACGCTGGCGGGCCGGCCGGTGATCCGCCACGCCGCCGAGGCGCTGGCCGCACACGCCCCCCTGCTGCAGCCAGTCGGCGACGCCGCCGCAATCGACGCCGCACTGGCAGGCATCGAGCACCTGCCCACCGTCCCCGGCGGCGTCACCCGCCAGGACAGCGTGCGCGCCGGCCTCGAAGCACTTGAGCCGCACGCCCCCGATATCGTCCTGGTGCACGACGCCGCCCGGCCGAACATTCCCCCCGGCACGGTCGCCGCCCTGCTGGCCGCGCTCGAAACGCACCCGGGCGCCATCCCTGCCCTGCCCGTCGCCGACACGCTGAAGCGTGCCGCCGCCGGCATCATCCAGCGCACCGTGCCGCGCGATGGCTTGTTCCGCGCGCAGACCCCCCAGGCGTTCCGCTTCCCCGTCCTGCTGGCCGCGCATCGCGCCGGGATCGCCGGTGCCACCGACGACGCCTCGCTGCTGGAAGCCATCGGCGAAAGCGTGGCGATCGTCCCGGGCGCGGAGGAGAATATCAAGCTGACCTACCCCGATGACCTTGCCCGCCTGGAGCGAACCATGCACGCCGCGATGATCCCGCATGTCGGCACCGGCTTCGACGTGCACGTGCTGGCGGAAGGCCGCCCGCTCATGCTGTGCGGCGTCGCGGTGCCGCACGATCGCGGCCTGGCGGGACACTCCGACGCCGATGTCGGCATCCACGCGCTGTGCGACGCGATCTACGGCGCGCTGGCCGAGGGCGATATCGGCCGCCACTTCCCTCCGTCCGACTCGGAATGGAAGGACGCCGACAGCGCGCGTTTCCTGGTGCATGCGGCCGGGCGCATCGCGGCGCGCGGCGGCCGCCTGGCGCATGCCGACGTCACGCTGATTTGCGAGCGCCCAAAGATCGCGCCGCACGCCGACGCCATGCGCACGCGGCTGGCGGCGCTGCTGGGCGTCGATGCAGCCCGCATCTCGGTGAAGGCGACGACGACCGAGAAACTCGGCTTCACCGGCCGCGGCGAGGGCATCGCCGCGCAGGCCGCCGCCACCGTGCTGTTGCCGGACTGACCGCCGCCGGGCATGGACACCGCCGCAATCCGCGCCCATTTCTGCAATGTTTGCGACGACCACCTGGCTATTGAGGACAAATCGATGCGCCGCATCCTCGCCGCTTTGCTCGTATCGGGCATGCTCTCTGGCTGCGCCCCCACGACCACGACCGAAACCGCCACGTTCAGGCCGCCGCCGGTCCCGGCACCGCTGACCGAGACGATGCCGAACCCACCGGTGAGCGCCGTGCAATTGCAGTGGCAGCCGGGCCATTGGAACTGGAGCGGCAGCGGTTATGTCTGGCAGCCCGGCGAATACGTGCCCGCCGCCGGCCACGGGCCGCTGTTCCAGCGTGGCTACTGGGCACAGACCCCGAATGGCTGGTCCTGGCTGCCGGCGCACTGGACATCCTGACGATCGGATCTGTGCGGGCTGACCGGCGGAGCGGTGCGGGTTGACCGGGGGGTCTGGGCGGTCCGTTTCGGTCGTAGATTCAACACGGCGAAACGCGCCGCACGAACCAATGACTACGATCCACTATCAGAACGTAACCCGTACCCCCCCGAACCCACCGATCGGCGCGGCAGGACTGTAGGAACGCGGATCGGTCGCCCCCGGTGCCGGCGCCAGGTACACCGCCGATGTCGGCGAGAACGTACCATACGTATAATACCGCGCATCCGTCACGTTATCGACCGAGGCAAAAAACGTGATGTGCGGCGTCAACCGGTAGCTCGTGCTCAAATTCAGCGTGAAGAAACCAGGCAGTTGCGGCGTGAGGTTCGCCTCATCGCCGAACAAGTACTGGCCGCCTTGCGCGATCAGTACCGCGCCGACGGTCCATGCCTCCGTCACATGCCATGTCACGCCCAGCTTGCCCTGGCTCAACGGAATGCCGGGCAGACGACCGCCAGGCTGGATGGTGATGTTGCCGTCGGCGTCGGCGGCGGGATTGCTGCCGGCAGCCTCGGTGAAGCCGCTCTGATAGGTCGCATCCGTATAGCTGTAGGCCGCATAAGCCGACCAGCGCGACGTGCTGTAGGCAACGCTGGCATCCACCCCCTGTCGCCGTGTCTGCCCGATATTCGTAAAGAACGCTCTGTTCAGCGTCACGCTGTTTACGAAGACGATATCGTCGTTAAGCGTGCTGCGATACAGGCCGAGATTATAGTTCAGCCGCCCCGTGCCGAGCGATGTGCCGCCGCGCACACCGAACTCCACCGTATGCGCGATCACCTGCTTCAGCTCCGGGTCGCCGACAAAGAAATTCGCCAGGCTGCAGGAATCCGCCGGCCCCGCGCAGGACAGCTCCGCCGGTGTCGGCGCGCGGTTCGCTTCGGCATAGCCGGCATACGCGGTCAGCCACGGTGTCAACCGGTAGCTCACGCCAGCCGCGGGATTGAAGCGTGAATAGCTGTGGTTGCCGGTCAGGTCGCCGCCATTCTGATCTTGCAGATCGACCGACGCGATATTGAACCGCCCGGATGCGGTTATCGACAGACGGTCGGTGACGTTCAATGTGTCGGTCAGGAACGCCCCATAGTATGCGTCGCTGATGCCGGCGCGTACCGGCATGTTGCCCGCTTCGGCAATTGGCACGCCGGGGCCGTCGAACGCGCGGACCCGCGGATCGAAACCGCCAATATAGGTTGCGGCGGTGAACTCCGTCTGCGCGCCGTCAAAGCTCATGCCGCCGACCAGATGGTTGCGCATGCCAAAAACATCATGCGTTTCGGTCGCCTGCAACGACACGCCGTAGCCGTTCGTGTTGGTGGTCTCGTTCGCCAGCTCGGAATAGGCAAGCGCATTGCCACCCAGAAACGCCGGAATGGTGCCGCCGCCAACCGTGGTACTGTTCGTGCCGGGATCAGAACACAACAGGCCGGAGCCGTCATTGCACGGCACGTCGTTCGGCGGATTGTCGTTGTTCGCGCGCTGCAGGAGGTTGTTGAAGTAGCCGACGCCCTGGAACGACAGCGTGTCGCTGATCTGCAGACTGCCGGACAGGCTGACCTGGGCGAACTTGGTGTCGGTGCGGTCCGGCACGGTGAACTGGGCCGCCGGGTCGGCCGCGAGAAGCTCCACCGGCGAGGTGCCTGGTCCGTTCAGGAAGGAATGTGCCGCCAGCACGTTGAAATGCACTTCACCGCGCTCGCCGCGCCAGCCGATGTCGCCGTAGAAATTCTCGATGTCGGACGATTGCGCGTCGCGCCAGCCGTTCTGGTGCAGGCCGCTGGCCGCGATGTAGGTGGAGGTGTCGCCGCTGCGCTTGCCATACTGGATGTCGCCACCGATGGTGCCGAAAGATCCGCCGGACAGCTCCGCTTCGATGCCCTGGTAGGTGAATCCGTTCTTCAGTTGCACGCTCAACGCGCCGCCGAGTGCGTTCAGGCCGAACACGGGATTGGAGCCTTCCATGTTCATTGCATCGATCGCGACATCCGGCAGCAGGTCGAAATTCACCGTGTCGCCGAACGCCTGGTTGAAGCGCACGCCGTTGATATAGACGGCAATGCCCTCCGGCGTGCCTTGCAGCGCCGAGGCCTGATAGCCGTGATACAACAGTGTCGGCTGATACGGATTACCCGACGCGGAATCAAGATTGACGCCGGCCACATGCTCGTTCAGCGCACCCAGAGCGTCGGGGGACGTGGTGCCGCCGCGCGTCACGTCACTGCGGCCCAGCACATTCGTTTCGGCGGGCACCGTGTCGGGATCGACGCCGGACCCGAGCAAGGGCGAGACGCCGACGATGTTGACGGGAGGAAGCTCGAGCATGGGCGCCGCGGTCTGTGCCGCCGCGGGTCCGCACAGCAGACTCGCCAGTGCTGCCACGTTCAGCCAGCCCCGCACGATTTCGTCTCCCCCACCCGCCTCAGTAATGCATCGCGGCATTCGGCGTGCAAGAGGTCGGGTGCCGCAAACTTGCGGTGCACCAAGCGATACACCGGTCATGGCGAAGGCCGGCACCGTAGTGGCGGTACGCAGGCAAGCAAGAATTTTCTGCCACAGATGCACACAGGTAATTCGTGCGATTTCCACAGTTCACCCCACCACGCGCAGCGAAATTTTCTTGTCTGTGCGATCTGTGTGCGTCTGTGGCTAAAATTTTTGCTTTCTTGCTTACTGTCAACCACCCCCAGACTCAAGATTCCGGCTGCGCAGCTCCGCCGCCGCGCCCGCAGCACTGTGGCTTGGCAAATCGCCATTGCGCACCAACTGCCTCGTCTCCCAATATCGCGGTCCACGTGTTCCATGCGCAATCGTTTCCTTCTCGCTCCTCTCATCGTCATCGTCGTCGCAGGAACCCATGCGCACCCAACCCATGCCACCGAAACGCGCGTCGATCTCGTTTCCGGCCCCAGCGCCGTGGACATCCGCATCTACCGGCTTGGCCTGTTCCCCCTCGACGGACAGTTCGCCCGCTTCCACGGCTGGCTGACCTACGACCCCGCCAACCACACCGACTGCCGCGTGCAGCTCCGCGTGGACGTGACCGGCCTGACGATGCCGTCATCCGTCATGCGCGAACGCATTCTCGGCCCGGAGTTCCTCGACGCCGCCCGCTACCCCACGTTCGCCTTCGACGGCGCCTGCACCCGCGCCGGAGTGGCCGGCGACCTCGCCCTGCACGGCGTCACCCATCCGTTCATGCTTGCGCTTGACTGGCATCCAGCCTCGGTCACCGCGATCGGCAGCCTGCGCCGCGCTGCCTGGGGCATGACGGCGATGCCCATCCTCGCCGGCCCGACCGTGCGGATCGAGGTGACCGCACATCTGGCGGCACCCGCGAGCGCGGGTCCATGATACGGCCGCTTGCTGCAAGGCGACCTGGATGGATGCACTGCCGCCGCGATTCCTCCCCTTCCGCCCGATCGATATCGGCGCGGAAGCCCGCCGCTTGCGCCTGGTGCAGCGCGGCAAGGATGACGGCGCGCGCAACCATCCGCCGTCCGACGCCCTGGCGCCGGCCCTCGCCGAAGAGGAAGTGCTGGGCGCGATCACCACCGAGCGCGCCCGCTGCCTCAACGACCTCGCCGCGCAGTTGCGCGCCGCGCGCGACGCATTGGCGCAACTGGAAACCGCAATGGACGTGGCGCAACTGCGCAACGACACCGCGATGGCACAGGCCCAGTTCCACGAAGTGGTAGCGGCCTGGGGCGGCCGCATCGGAGTGCTCGGCCGCGCCACCAACGATGCAGTGCAGGAATTCGAGGACTTCCGCACCAGGCACCACGTCCGCCGCGCCCCACGCCAACCGGCCAACCGCGGCATGACCGTCGCCCTGCTCGCGCTCTGCCTGGTCGTCGAATCCGCACTGAACGGCGTTTTCTTCGCGCAGGGCTCCGATTTCGGCCTGCTCGGGGGCATTGCGCTCGCGCTCGGCCTGTCCGCGGTCAATGTGATCGCCGGCTTCGTCAACGGCTGGGCATTCCTGCGCGCCGCGCAGCACCGCGGCTGGGTCGTCAAGGCGTTCGGCATGCTGTGCTTTCTGGCACTGGCGGCGGCGATCGTCGCGTTCAACGGCTACGTCGCGCATTTCCGCGACGCATACGCACGCCTCGGCGAAGCCACCAACCCGACCACAATCGCACACGACCTGCTGACCGCGCCGTTCGTCCTCGCTTCCATACAGTCCTGGCTGCTGTTCGCCATTGGCGTCTTGTTCTCCGGCTTCGCCACCTACAAAGGCTTCGGCTTCGACGACCCCTATCCCGGCCTCGGCGCCGCCGGCCGACGCCTCGACCGCGCACGCGACGAATACGCCGCCGAGCGCGCCAACCTGCTGGATCGCGCCGCGGAAATCCGCGACGAGATCATCGGCAAACTAACAACCGGCGCCGAGGCGCTGCGCGGCGCCAGCACGCAGCGCGAGCAAGTGCTGGGAACGCGGCAAAGGATGCGCGCGGAATACGAAGCGCATGAGGCGCACCTCTCTGAAGCGTGCCAGAACCTGCTGACGATCTATCGCGATGCCAACACCGCCGTCCGTACCACGCCCGGCCCGGCGCATTTCCAGCGTCGCTTCGCCTTCCCCGACAAAGGCACGGACAGCGGCTCAATCCAGGCGCTGATGGTCGATCCCGGTCCGCAGCACGACGCCACCGCGTTGCTCGCCGAACTCGACACGCTGCGCGACGCCGCGGTGGCGGCGTACGAGCACGTCCTGGCGCACGCGCCGCCGGAATCCTGATGCTGCGCCCCCGTTCCGCGCCGCGCGGGCCGCGACGGCGCCGCCGCGGCGGATCCTCGGTCGCCGCCGTACTGGTCGGCGGACTGGCGGTGCTGCTGATCCTGGGTGCGGTCGGCGGCTATGCCTACATGCGGCTCAACCAACCAACGTATGACGTGGCGACGATGTGCCCGACATCGGGGCCGAGCGAAGTTCAGGCGCTGCTGATCGACCGCTCCGATCCGATCTCGCCGTTGCAGACACAGCGGTTGGAGCAAATCCTGCATCAGCTCATCGACGCCGGCCCGGTGAACGAACGCATCGACCTTTACATCCTGACCGCGAACAGCTTGCAGAGCGAGAAGCCCGTCGTGTCGCTGTGCAGGCCGCCGTCGGGCGGCAATTACCTGACGCAGAATCCCGCGCATATTCACGCCGTCTATGTCGCCCGCTTCGTCGATCCGATCGAACACGCGCTGGCGGCACTGACGGTGCCGTCGGAAATGCCGGATTCGCCGATCATGGAAAGCATCAAGGCGGCCTGCATCGCCGCGTTCGGCGGACTGCCGCACGGCACGCCCACCGGTTTGACCGTGGTCTCCGATATGATCCAGAACTCGCCCGTGCTCGACCAGTATCGCCCGTACAACGACAGTTTCTTCCACACCGCCGGCATGTCGGACGTCACCGCCGACTGCCATCAGGCGAAGGTGCAGATCCTGTATCTGCTGCGCCCACACGACGCACGCATCCAGACGCGCGACCACGAGTTGTTCTGGGAGCAATTCTTCGACCACATGAACGCCGCCGTGGAACGGATCGAGCCGATCTGATGACCGATCTCCCGGAACCCGAACCCGCGCCAGAGACGCCACCGCCCGAGCCGGCGGCCGCGCCGGGGCACGACATGTTCTCGGCGGCCGATCCGGCGGATGTCGCCGCGCTGGCCGCTCGGTCCGCGCCGCGCATGCTCCGCCGCAACTTCTTCTCTGACATGCCCGACCGCGGATTGTTCATCATATTCGCGGGTCTCGGTTTCATCGGCATCCTCAGCCTGAAGCTGAACGGCGCTCAGGGCTGGTGGACCGTGGCGATTCCGCTGCTGTTGATGGTCACCTATGCCGGCATCACGTGGTACGGCGGGATGTTCCGCCTGCATCCCGATCGCCTCGGCGACAACTGCTACTACATGGGTTTTCTGTTCACGCTGGCCAGCCTGACGGCCGCCCTGCTGGAAGTCGAATCGCGTCCCATCGATGCGCAGGGCACGTTGCTGGAAGCGCTGATCGGCAATTTCGGCGTCGCGCTGCTGTCCACCATCATGGGCATCGCGCTGCGCGTGATCTTCATCCAGATGCGCCACGAGGTCGAGGAGATCGAGGACCAGGTGCGCCTGGAATTGCAGGATGCCGCGGCGCGCCTGAAAGACCAGCTCGGCATGGCGGTGCTCGACATGGAGAGCTTTCGCCTGCGCACGCAGCAAATGCTGATGCAGCGGCTGGACGAAGCCAACGCGACGTTCGCCAATTTGCAGCGCCAGCAGGCGGCGAACCTGCAACATGTGGTGGATGAGGAAAAGACGGCAGCCGAGGCGCTGCTGAGCGTTCAGCAGCGCATCACCGGGAATCTTGAACGCGCCGCCGATTTGCAAAGCGCCGCCACCGCGCGCGTCGCGGCGTTGACGGAGACGGCCGTCCAAGGTGTCGAAGGACTGATCCGCCGCATCGAGGCGATCGACGTGCCGCCCGACCTGGTGCTGCGGCAGATCGATAGCGCCCGCGAACGCATCGCCGCGCTGGCGGTGGCGCTGGAGGACATCGTCACCGCCGACCGCGCGCGCCAGGCGCAGTTCATCCGTGCGACGGCGGAAATGGCCGAGCAAATGCAGGGCATCGTCAGCGCCGTTGCGGCGACGCGGATCGAGGCGTCCGCCGGGCATTTGCAGCAGGCGGTGGAGACGATGGCGGCCAGCGTGGCGGCGTTGCATACGGGGCTGGACCGGTACGCGATGTCGGTTGAACGGCTGTCGGCGGCGACGGAAGCCGAACGCGCAGCAATGGCCTCGGCGCGCGGCATCATCGAGACGGACGCCCGGCATTCGACGCGGGCACTGCATGATCTGCAAGCGACGCTGGTGGAGATCGCGGATGCGATCGTGCGGCGGCTGGAGACGCGGCGGTAGGTCGGGAGCGCCGTTTGTCGCTGTCGTGCATCGTTGTGGCACGCCGGTGCGTGTTCGTTTCGGCTGCAAGGTTGCGACACCGAGAGCCATCAAGGACCACACGGGGTCTTTCCCGGTTGCGTACTTTGCAGCGACCGCCCGGTCAGAAAAATGGATTACTCACCAGGGGCCGAAAAGAGCGACGTACGCTTCGATGTCCGTCCCGTCATGCCGACGCAGGTCGGCATCCACGACTTACGGCTGCTGCATGCTGCAAAGGCGTGGATGCCGACCTGCGTCGGCATGACGGTGGGGGCGTGGGCCGAAGAGTCAGCCATTTCGGCCCCTGGTATAATTGCATTCCGTGCCGACGCAACGCGGCCATGTTCACGCAGAACCTGGCGGCTCTCGGTGGCCCTTTGTGGCTCTCGGTGTTAGAATCTTTCCGACCTGCGGAACGCACGAACTTCTCGACCATCGCTCCGCAGCCCCAAGGTGGCTCCACCATGCCCGGCTTCCGCCTGACCAACGACCAGGATTACCGCCGCGGCATGATCCTCGGCCTGACCCTCGCCGAGATGCTCATCCTGCTCGTCTTCCTTCTCCTCCTGTCCGCCGCGGCCCTGCTCGAGCACCGCGAACGCGAAGTGGCGTCCCTCACCACCGACCTCGGCAAACTGAAATCGGAAATGGTCCCCGTCGAGACCGCCTTGCAAAAGGATGGCATGTCTGTCGTCGATGCCGACAACGTCGCCACGCTGCTCGAACGCGGCCGGCATGCCGCACAAATTCAACAGGCGCTGCAAGCGGCGCGAGACAACCTGGCGGTCGCGCTGCAACGCATGAAAGCCGAAGAAACCGCGCTCACCGCCGCACGCGGCGATCTCGTGCAGACCCAAAGCCGGCTGCGGACGCTGCAACAGGATCGCACAAACCTGCAGGGTCAGCTTACGCAAACGCAGGCCACGCTGAACCAGGTCACCGCGGAACGCGACCAGATCACCACCATACTGCAGGCGCTGCCAGGCGGCGATCAGGGCAGGACTGTGCCGCGACTGCAGAATTTCGTAGGCCAGTACCGCCAGGCGACGAACGAGCTGGCGCGGCTGAAAGGCAACGGCGGACCGGGCCTGCCGTA
Organism: Acetobacteraceae bacterium; assembly: GCA_036489395.1. Lineage (GTDB taxonomy): Bacteria > Pseudomonadota > Alphaproteobacteria > Acetobacterales > Acetobacteraceae > JASHVB01. Next base: position 10,601 of record DASXFW010000171.1, read on the forward strand.
TTGCTGGACCAGTTATCCGCGCGGCGAGCCGATCTACATGTTGCGCGTCACCCTGCACGGCAGCAACGCGCAGGACATCACTGTTAGCGCCGACGATCTCGCGCCGCGGCCCAAGCCCGACAGTCCCGCATGGGGGCTGCTAACCCGCCTGCCGCGCGACCAGTCGATACCAATGTCCGCACTGATCGGCAGCGTGGGCGCGTTGAAGCGGCGCGCCGATGAACTGAAGTGCCGCTACGCCGTCGAAGTGATCGACGACACCGCGGCAACCAACAAAGCCGGCTACAAGGACGCGATGAACCGGCTCTGGGGCGTGTTCTATCTGCGCGAGGTGCATTGAGCGGGCAGCGTCAGGGCGGTGACGCCCCGTTGGCGAACGCGCTGCGCCGGCTGCGCGACGTCGCACTGCGCCGGATCGTGGAGGAGGAACTAACGTCCGGCCTTGGCTTCTGGCGCAAGCTGATGCGTCGTCTGGCGGCTGTCCTGCGCGGGCGGCCCGTGCCACGGCTGTCCTCATCCCAGCCATCCGCGCCTCTGGTTCCGGACACACCCAGGAAAGGGCGTGGCTAATACCACGTGCCGGAACGGGTGGTTCTTCGGCCGTGCCCCCACGTCATGCCGACGAAGGTCGGCATCCATGACTTACGGTTGCTGTATGCCGCAAAGTCGTCGATGCCGACCGGCGTCGGCATGACGGGACGGACACAACCGGAGAGTTCAATCTTTCCGCCGTCTGCTATAACCGCCGTAACCGCGGTCGCGACGAGCGGCGCGCAGCCGCGTCAGAAACTCACCCGCCCGAACACCGCCCACAGCAGCGCGTACAGCAGCGCGCCAACCAGGAACCCCACCAGCGTGCCGTTCACCCGCACGTATTGCAGGTCGCTGCCGACGCGCAGCTCAAGCCGTTCCGTGATCGTATCCGTATCCCAGTTCGCGACGACCGACGCGATGAAATCGGCCAGCCGCAATTGCGCCGTCGGCAGCAGCGATTCCACGACACCCTCGGTCACGCGCTGCACGCGCGCCCGCGCCGCGGGATCGGCTTCCAGCATCGCGCCGAGATTTCCCAGCGCAGTCTGCAGCCACGCCACGGTGCGTCCGTTCGGGCGCGCGGCGTCGGCCTCCAGCGCCAGGCGCAGCCGCGCCCATACGTCCCACAGCCAGCCCTGCACCGTGTCGTGCGCCACCACGCGACGGATCGCGGCGCCGACTTCCGCGGCGCGCGCGGGGTCTTCCTCCATGCGCGCCACCTCGCGGCGCACCCATTCGTCGAACGCGGCACGCAGTTCCGAGCCGTCGGGACCGACCTTGTCGAGTTCCGCCGTCAGCGTCGTCAGCACGCGGCGCGCGATCGAGGCGCCCAGCGCCCAGCCGACCAGCCTTCCGCCTTGCTCGCGCACGCGTTCCTCGATCACGGTGCGCAACGTCTCTTCCTTGCTGGCCAGCAGTTTCTTGAGTTCCCCCAACATGAAGCTGAACACCTCCTGGTGGCGGCCGCCCTCCACGAGGCCGGCCAGCGCGCGCGCCAGCACCTGGCCAGCGCCCGGGCCGCCGAGGATGCGCGGCACCAGCCGGGTCAGCAGGCGGCGGGCGCGGCCGTCCTCCACGGTGGACAGCAGCTTGGGGAGCATCCCCGCCATCGCCTCGGCCGCCGGGTGCGCCGCGACCGGATCGGCAAGGAAACGATGCAAAATGCCCGGCAGGTCGAGACGCCGCAGCACGCCGGCGACCTCCGCGCCGGTGAACACGTGCGTCGCGACGAAGCGGCCAAGCGCGCGGCCGAGGCGTTCCTTCTGTGTGGGGATGATGGCGGTGTGCGGGATCGGGATGCCCAGCGGGTGGCGGAACAAGGCGGTGACGGCGAACCAGTCGGCGATGCCGCCGATGAAGCCGGCTTTTGCGGCAGCCTGCAGCAGGTCCGTCCACCAGGTTTCCGGCAGGGCGTAGCTGGCAAGCGCCAGGGCGCCCATCAGTACGAGCAGGGCGGTGGCGAAGGCACGGTGGCGCCTGAGGGAGCGGCGGTCGGCGGCGTCCAGATCGGGGGCGGTCATGCGGTGGCTTATGCCGGTCCGTTGGTCCCGGGGCGAGGGATGGGGATGGGCTCTCTGGGATCGGGCGGGCGACCGCGGCTGGGCTGTCGCTGTTCCCGGGCCAGGCATCGTGCGCAAACCGTGCTGCCTTCCCCGAACTCCGGGCGGGTCGGCGCCTTTGATGCGCTCCTTGTCGGATGGTCGTAAGCTGGCCGTCCGGGTTCAGCATCGCCTCGACGATCGGGGAACATGATGGAGGACACCATGACAACGGAAAGCCAATGCCCGTTCACCGGCGGCGCCCATGCACCAACGAACCGCGACTGGTGGCCGAACCAATTGAGTCTTCAGGTGCTCAGCCAGCACTCCGCCCTATCGGATCCGATGGGCAAGGCGTTCGACTACGCTGCGGAATTCAGGACCCTCGACCTGCATGCCGTGGTCAAGGACCTGCATGCCCTGATGACGGACTCGCAGGATTGGTGGCCCGCCGACTTCGGCCACTACGGCGGGCTGTTCATTCGCATGGCGTGGCACAGCGCCGGCACCTACCGCATCGGCGACGGCCGCGGCGGAGCAGGACGCGGGCAACAGCGGTTCGCTCCGCTCAATAGCTGGCCGGACAATGCGAACCTCGACAAGGCGCGCCGTCTGCTGTGGCCGATCAAGCAGAAATACGGCCGCAAGCTTTCCTGGGCCGATCTCATGATTCTTGCTGGCAACGTCGCGCTTGATTCGATGGGCTTCAAGACGTTCGGCTTCGGTGGCGGGCGAGAGGATACCTGGGAGCCCGACCAGGACATCTATTGGGGCTCCGAAGGCAAGTGGCTGGCGGACGAGCGCTACAGCGGCGACCGCGATCTGCAGAATCCCCTCGGCGCCGTGCAGATGGGCCTGATCTACGTGAATCCCGAAGGCCCGAACGGCAACCCCGATCCGATCGCCGCGGCGCGCGACATCCGCGAAACGTTCAAGCGCATGGCGATGAACGATGAGGAAACCGTCGCGCTGATTGCCGGCGGCCACACATTCGGCAAGGCGCACGGCGCCGGCGATGTGGCACTGGTGGGCCCGGAACCGGAAGCCGCCGGCATCCAAGAGCAGGGGTTGGGCTGGATCAGCCGCTACGGCACCGGCAAAGGCGATGACGCAATCACCGGCGGTCCGGAGGTCACCTGGTCACAGACCCCGACGCAATGGAGCAACCACTTCTTCGATAATTTGTTCAACAACGAATGGGAGCTGACAAAGAGCCCGGCCGGTGCGCAACAGTGGCGGGCGAAAGACGCCGCGGCGACGATACCGGACGCGCAGGATGCCTCGAAGCGGCACGTGCCGACGATGCTGACCACGGACCTCTCGCTCCGATTCGATCCTGCCTACGAGAAGATTTCGCGGCGCTTCTACGAACATCCGGGTGAGTTCGCCGATGCGTTCGCCCGTGCGTGGTTCAAGCTGACGCACCGCGACATGGGGCCGCTGGTGCGTTATCTCGGGCCGCTCGTTCCGCATGAAGAACTGCCGTGGCAGGACCCCATTCCGGCGGTGGATCATCCGCCGATCGATGAACGCGATATCGCCGCGCTGAAGGCGAAAGTGCTGGCGGCGGGCCTGTCCGTTTCCCAGCTCGTCGCAACCGCCTGGGCGTCGGCATCGACGTTCCGCGGCGGCGACAAGCGCGGTGGAGCGAACGGCGCGCGCATTCGGCTCGCGCCACAAAAGGACTGGGAGGTCAACCAGCCGGCGCAATTGGCCACGGTGCTGGGGAAGCTGGAAACAATCCAGCTTGCGTTCAACGCTTCGCAGTCCGACGGGAAGCAGGTCTCGCTGGCCGACCTGATCGTGCTTGGCGGCTGCGCGGCGATCGAGAAAGCCGCGATTGACGCCGGACACGACGTGAAGGTTCCGTTCAGGCCGGGGCGCATGGACGCGTCGCAGGAACAAACCGACATCGAATCCTTCGAACCGCTCGAGCCGATGGCCGACGGATTCCGCAACTATCTGCGCCCCAAACAGCGCCTGTCGCCCGAAGAACTGCTGGTGGATCGGGCGCAATTGCTGACGCTGACGGCGCCGGAGATGACAGCTCTCGTCGGCGGCCTGCGCGTGCTGGGCGCGAATGCCGCGCAGTCCGCACACGGCGTCTTCACCGATCGCCCCGGAACATTGACCAACGACTTCTTCGTCAATCTGCTCGATATGGCTACGCAATGGCAGAAAACCTCTGAAGGCGTGTACGAGGGACGCGACCGGAAGACGAACCAGGTCAGGTGGACCGGCACCCGCGTTGACCTGATTTTCGGTTCGCACTCGCAATTGCGCGCGCTCGCGGAGGTCTATGCGTGCGCGGACTCGCGGCAGAAGTTCGTGCAGGACTTAGTGGCGGCATGGACCAAGGTGATGGAGCTGGATCGCTTCGACCTCGCGTGATCTTCACCGAACGGGTTTCGAGAGGGACCGGAGGACAGGCAGGCACGCTCACGCTGCTACCGACGACAGCGGCGGCGCCACGTCCTCCAGCGCGCGGCGTTCGGCGTTGACACCGAGCAGCGCCTCCACGCCGCCCGCCACCAGCATCAGCGTGCCGCCGAGCAGGTAGCCGTAGAAGATCGACTCGCGCGATCCGGTGTCGATCAGGGCGCCGAACAACGCCGGCGCGGCGACGCCGCCGACCGCGGTACCGAACGCGTAGAACACGGCGATGGCGACGGCGCGCACCTCCAGCGGGAAGCTTTCGCCCACGGTCAGATAGGCGGAGCTCGCGGCGGCGGACGCGACGAAGAAGATGATCGTCCAGGCCGCGGTCTGCTGCACCGCGTCCAGCACGCCCAGCGCAAACAGCCAGCCGGTGACTGCCATCATGACGCCGGACAGCGCGTAAGTCGCGGTGATCATCGTGCGCCGGCCGAGCGTATCGAACAGCTTTCCCAACAGCAGCGGTCCGAGAAAATTGCCCAGCGCGAAGGGTAGTATGAATAACCCGACACGCCCGGACGGCACGTGATAGAAGCGTGTCAGGATCAGCGCGTAGGTGAAGAACACCGCGTTGTAGCAGAACGCCTGTGCCGCCATCAGTACGGTGCCCAGCACAGTGCGTTGGCGATAGTCGGTCAGCAGCGCGCGCACGCCGGGGCCGAACCAGGAATGCACGTCGGTGCGCAGGCGCAGCGATTGCTCTGGCGCCGACGGCAGGGGCGCGCCGGTCTCATGTTCTACCCGGGCTTCGATGCCGCGCACGACGGCCTCGGCGCCGTCAGGGTCGCCGTGCGTCATCAGCCAGCGCGGGCTTTCCGGCAGGAAGCGGCGCAGCAGCAGCACGATGAAGCCCAGCACGCCGCCGATGATGAACGCGGCACGCCAGCCGACCTCTGGCGGGATCAGCGACGGATCGAGCACGACCAGCGCGCCGCACGCCCCCAGCGCCGCGCCGAGCCAGAAGCTGCCGTTCACCACCAGGTCGGTGAAGCCACGGCGGCGTGCGGGGATCATCTCCTGAATCGTTGCGTTCACCGCGGCGTATTCGCCACCGATGCCGGCGCCGGTCAGCAGGCGAAATAACGCGAAGGAGGCAAAGTTCCAGGACAGGCCACAGGCGATGGTCGCGACCAGATAAACCAGCACGGTGATGGAGAAGAGCTTCTTGCGGCCGAGACGGTCGGTCAGCCAGCCAAAGAACAACGCGCCGAGGACCGCGCCGATCAGGTAAGCACTCGCCGCGTCGCCGACCTGCTGCGGCGACAGATGCAGCGTGTGACTTTCCGACAGCGCGCCGGACAGCGAACCGACAATCGTCACTTCCAGCCCGTCCAGCACCCAGGCGATGCCGAGCGCGATGATCACCAGCCAGTGAAACCGCGCCCAGGGCAGCCGGTCGAGCCTGGCCGGAATATTGGTTGTGAATGACGGCGGGCCGTCGGCCATTGCGTGCACCTCGGTTTCTGCTGCCATACTGCCCGCCTCAAACGCGGGGAGACGCGACATGGACCCATTCCTGGCGGAAATTGAGCAAACGATCGCGCGATGGCACGGCATCTCTGCGCCGAACGAGCCGGCGCGGCGCATGGCGGCCGACCTGGTCGAGACCATCCGCGCATTCGAGGCGCTGCGCGGCACGCTGGTGTTCGAGGACGAACCGTCCGGCTTCGAAGCCGCGCTGCACGACACGCGGGAGGTCTGAACGATGACCGATCTCGCCGACCTCACGCTGGTGGAAGCCGCCGATGCCATCCGCAACGGCGACGCCACATCACTGGAATTGCTCAATGCCCTGCTCGATAATCTCGACGCGGTGAACACGCAGATCAATGCGACGATCTGGCTCGATCGCGACGGCGCAGAGAAGGCGGCGCATGCAGCCGACAAGGCGGTGCGGGAGAAAGCGTGGCTCGGGCCGCTGCACGGTGTGCCGATGGCGCACAAGGATATGTATTACCAGGCGGGCAAGCTATCGACCGCCGGTTCGGCGCTGCGGCGGGACTTCCGGCCGACGGTGACCGCGACGGTGATCGAGAAGCTGTCGGAAGCCGGCGCCTATACGTTCGGCGGCCTGAACATGGCGGAGTTCGCGCAGAACCCGACCGGCCATAACAAGACCTTCGGTGACTGCCACAATCCGTGGAACCTGCCGTACATCACCGGCGGTTCGTCGTCGGGTTCCGGCGTGTCCGTCGCGGCGCGCTGCAATTACATGGCGCTGGGCTCGGACACCGGCGGTTCGATCCGGCTGCCCGCCGCGGCATGCGGCGTGACGGGGATCAAGCCGACGCAGACTCGCGTGTCGCGCTATGGCGTGATGCCGCTGTCGTTCTCCGCCGACAATGTCGGGCCGCTGTGCCGCACGGCGCGCGACTGTGCGCGGATCATGAACGTGATCGCCGGGCATGATCCGCGCGATCCGACCAGCTCGCACCTGCCGGTGCCGGATTATGAAGGTGCGCTCGACGGCGATCTGCGCGGGCTGCGCATCGGCGTGCCGACGACGTATTTCCTCGATGGCGCCGACGCGCCGGTGTTGGCGGCGATGGAGACGGCGCTGGCGGTACTGGCCGCGCGGGGTGCCCAGGTGCAGCGGATCACGCTGCCGCTGATGGATGCGGTCGCGGCGTATGCCGGTATCATCTCGCGCGTCGAGGGCGCGACGATCCACGCGCAATGGATGCGCACGTCGCCGCAGGAGTATGGCGGCTCGATCAGCGGCCGCATGTATCCGGCCTATGCGATTCCCGCGACGTACTATGTCGAGGCGCTGAGCCGCCGCGGGCCGATTCTGCGCGCGTTTGCCGCGGAGGTGTTTGGCAAGGTCGATGTGCTGGTGACGCCGACGATCCGCACCAACCTGCCGACGTTGGCCGAGACGAGCATAGAGCACGGGCCGCCTGGCACGGAACACAGGTTCCTGGCGGTGTCGGCGAACACGCGGCCGTTCAATTATCTCGGCCTGCCGGCCGTTGGTTTGAATTGCGGGTTCGATCCGAACGGCTGCCCGATCGGTTTGCAGATCGCCGGGCGGCCGTTCGCCGAGGCGCGCGTGTTGAAGGTCGCCGACGCGTATCAGTGCGACACGGACTGGCATAAGCGGCAGCCGCCGGTGCTGCAGATGGCAACGGCATGAGCAAACCGAGGGTCGCGTTCATCGGCACCGGCGGCACGATCGCATCGCTGGGCGCCGGACCGCTGGATCTGCAGAACTACAGCGCGCTGGGCAACGTGATGCACGCGGAGGACATCCTCGCTCGCTGGCCGGAAACCGCGCTGATCGCGGATGTGCTGCCAGTCCGGTTCAGAAACATTCCCAGCACCTCGATCGACTATCCGGACTGGAAGGCGCTGGTGCTGCTGTGCGATCGGCTGATGGCGGATCATCCGGACCTCGCCGGCATCGTCATCGGCCACGGCACGGCGACGCTGGAGGAGACGGCGTATTTCCTGAACCTGACGCTGAAGGTGAGCGTGCCGGTGGTGCTGGTGGGCGCACAGCGTCCGTCGAGCGCCCTGTCGAGTGACGCCGGGATGAACCTGGTGAACGCGATCCGCGTCGCGGCGAGTCCGGAGGCGAGAGGGCTTGGTGTGCTGGCGCTGCTGAACGACGAGATCCACGCGGCGCGCGAAGTTACGAAAACCGCGACGCTGCGGCTGCAAACGTTCCGGACGCCGGATTTTGGCGTGCTGGGGCACGCGGATGGCGATGCGATCGCGTTCTATCGCCGGCCGTTGCGACGGTGTGCGCCGGATACGGAGTTCGATGTGCGCGGGCTGGATGCATTGCCGCGGGTCGATATTGCGTATGCGTATGCCGGTGGGGATGGCACGGCGGTGCGGGCGTTCGTTGCGGCGGGCGCGCAGGGGATCGTGTCGGCCGGGTTCGCGCCAGGTGGCGCACCGCCCGGGGATTTCGACGCGTTGAAGGAGGCGGTGGGGCGCGGCGTCGTGGTGGTGCAGAGCACGCGCGCCGGCTCGGGCCGCACGTTCCGCGGCACTCGGCTGCACGACGCGGGCATTCTGATCGCGGACAATCTCAACCCGCAGAAGGCACGGATTTTGCTGTCACTGGCACTAACGGTGACGCGAGAGCCGGAGGAGATCGCGCGAATGTTCCGGACGTACTAAGCGTCATTGCGAGAAGCACAGCTTCGTCGTTTCGCTCCTGACAAGAAACAAGGCGTCCCCCCTCCCCTTGAGGGAGGGGGCCAGGGGGGAGGGGTGCGTCCGCCCCAGGCGCGGCGGCTGCATTTACCCCTCCCCCTGTCCCCGCCCTCAAGGGGAGGGGGGACGCCTTGGGCCACCATCACAGCCGTTTCATCCAGAGCGGGTCGGCCACCGGCTGGCGGCCGACCCGCAATGACATGATCCTTATGTCCGCCCCTTCTTCCAAACTTCGAAATCCCGCTTCGCCTCTTCGCCCGCCACCGGAAACAACCCGGTCAGGCTGCGGCCACGCGCGACTTCTTCCTCGGCGAATTCCTCGTACATCGTGGTCGCCAGCGCTTCCTCTGCCACCTCATCGGCAATGTCCGGCGGGATCACCACCACGCCATCCGCATCACCCACGATCACGTCGCCCGGATACACCGCAACACCACCGCAGCCGATCGGCAGGTTCAGATCGACGGGATGGTGCACGATCGGGCTCGGCGGCGACGAAGGCCGGCGGCAATAGGCGGCCAGACCCGTCTTGAAGATGCCGTCCGAATCCCGCAGCCCGCCATCCGTCACGATTCCTGCACAGCCACGCGCCTTCAACCGCCCGACATACAGATCCCCGGCCGACGCCGCGCGCGGATCGCCACGCGAATCAACGACCAGCACATAACCCGGCGGACAGGTTTCCATCGCCTGCGGCTGAATCTGCGCCCGAGGCCCTTTCGCATTTGGCCCATCCTTGTCCTCGCGCGAGGGAATGAATCGCATGGTGAATGCAAGGCCGACCATGCGGGGAATCCCCTCCTTGATCGGCCACACATCCTGCATGTACATACTTTTCAGGCCGCGCCGGTTCAGCGCACCCGTCAGTGTCGATGTGCCGACGTGCATCAGCGCGTCACGCGTCTTCTCTGACAACTCAGCCATGGTCCGTGTCCCCTTCCCCGTTTACGCGCGCGCCTGGTGGATCGCTTGCCAGATGCGGTCGCTCGTCGCCGGCATGTCGAGCTCACGCACGCCGACCGGCTCCAGCGCATTCATGATCGCGAGCATCACGGCGGGCATCGCACCGACCGTGCCCGCCTCGCCGGCGCCCTTCGCACCCAGCGGATTGCCCGCCGTCGGCACCGGATTGCTGACGATGCGCACATTGCATAGATTGTCCGCGCGCGGCATGCAGTAATCCATGAAACTCGCCGTCAGCACCTGCCCAGATCCCGGTTCATAAACCACCTGCTCCATCAGGATCTGGCCGACGCCCTGCGCGATGCCGCCATGAATCTGACCCGCCAGCGTCAGCGGATTGATCACCGTGCCGACGTCGTCGATCACCAAGTACGACAACAGAGCTACCGCGCCGGTATCCGGATCGATCTCCACTTCGCAGACATGACAACCGTTGGGGAACGTGTCGCGCTTCGGCGCATACGTCGCATGTTCGTAAAGCCCCGGCTCCATCCCCGGCGGCAACCGAGCCGGCGCGAACGCCGCCGCGGCCACCTGCTTCAGCGTCAGGCCACGATCCGTGCCGGCAACGCTGAACTTTGCATCGGCGTATTCGATGTCCGCCTCCGCCGCCTCCAGAATATGCGCGGCGATCTTCTTGCCCTTGTCGATCACCTTGCCCGCCGCGATCGTCAGCGCCGAGCCGCCCGTCACCATCGAGCGCGATCCGTTCGACCCCATGCCGAACGCAACGCGATCGGTGTCGCCGTCGATGAACTGGATCTCCTTCGGGTCCATGCCGAGCCGCTCGCACATGATCTGCTTGAACACCGTCTCATGGCCCTGGCCGTGCGTCTTGGTGCCCATCAGCAAAAGCGCACTGCCGCTTGGGTTGAAACGAATCTCCGCGTATTCCGGCGTCGGTCCGGCCGCTTGCTCGATCGAGTTCGCCAGGCCGATGCCGCGCAGCTTGCCGCGCGCCTGAGATTCCGCGTGCCGCGCCGCGAAGCCGGCGTAATCCGACGCCTCCAGCGCCATGTCCATGTTGCGCGCGAACTGGCCGCAATCGTAGAATGGGCCGGTCGGCGCCTTGTACGGCATCTTCGATTCGGGGATGATATTGCGGCGGCGCAGCTCGATCGGATCGATGTTCAGCTCATGCGCCGCGGCTTGCATGGCGCGCTCGATCAGATAGCTCGCCTCCGGCCGGCCGGCACCGCGATACGGCGCGGTCGGGCTGGTGTTGGACAGCACCGCATCGATCGTCACGTATGCCGCGGGAATGTCATAGACGCCGACCACCGTACCGATCTGGCCGAACGGCGTCAGCAACTGCCGGTCCGACGCGATATACGCGCCGATGCTCGCCAGCATGTGCAGGCGCAGGCCGATGAGCTTCGCGCCGGCGTCGAACGCCAGCTCGATCTCGCCGACATTGTCGCGGCCGTGTTCGTCCGCCAGCAGCACTTCGGACCGCTCGCAGCGCCACTTCACGGGGCGATCCAGCTTACGCGCGGCCCACAGAGTCAGCCGATGTTCGACATACTGCCAGCCCTTCGCACCGAACCCGCCGCCGACATCGTGGCACACCACCCGCACGCTGCTTTCGGGCACCTTGAACACCATGTTGGCGAGCATGTTGCGCACGCGGTGCGGATAGTTCACGTCGGCAAACAACGTGTACCGTTGTTCCGCCGGATCGTAGATTCCGATGGCACCGCGCGGCTCCATGTATTGCGCGTGCACGCGGGTGATGACGTAGCGGCGCTTCACGACATGCGCGGCGCGGGCGAACGCGGCTTCCGTTGCGGCGCGGTCGCCGCGTTCGGTGGTGTGGGAGATGTTGTCGGCGTTTTCGTCCCACAGGCGCGGCGCGTCAGAGCGCGCGGCTTCGGCCACATCCGTCACCGCGGGCAGCGGATCGTAATCCACCTGCACCAGTTCCGCCGCGTCCTTCGCCTGCGCCAGCGTCTCGGCGATCACCATCGCCACCGGATCGCCGACATAGCGCGCGCGATCGGTCACTAACGCGGGACGCTGCGGCGCGAACATCGGCGAGCCGTCACGCTTCTTGCGCGGCATCGCGGCTTTCGGCATGGCGATGCCGTCGGCGACGTAATCCGCGCCGGTGTAGATCGCGATGACGCCCGGAACGCGCGACGCCTCCGCCGTGTCGATCGCGCCGATCTTTGCGTGTGCGTGCGGCGAGCGGATGAACACGCACCAGGTCTGGCGATGGAAGGTTTGGTCGTCCTGGTAGCGGCCCTTGCCGGTGAGCAGCCGCACGTCTTCGAGGCGGCGGATCGGCTGGCCGACGCCGAATTTCATGTTGGCGGAGGATTCGAAGACGTCGTCCATCAGTTTTTCCTTGTCATTGCGAGGCGCGAAGTGCCGAAGCAATCTCCTGCGGGATGAGCCGAGGAACGCTCGTCATGCAGGAGATTGCTTCGTCGCTACGCTCCTCGCAATGACAGTGGCTACGCGCCTCGCAATGACAGTAGCTGCGCGCCTCGCAATGACGGTAAGGGCAGGTCATACGAACCCGCAGGAAATCGAGCCCAGCGGTCCGTAATCGACGTGGAACTGATCGCCGGCGTGCGCTTCCACCGTGCTGGTGAACGAGCCGCTCAGCACGAACTGGCCCGGCTCCAACGCAATGTCGAACGGTGCCAGCTTGTTCGCCAGCCAGGCCACGCCGTTCGCCGGATGGTTCAGCACGGCGGCGGCGACGCCGGATTCCTCGATGATGGCGTTGCGGTAGCACAGCACGGCGACCCAGCGCAGATCGACATCCATCGGCTTGATCGGCCGGCCGCCCACCACCAGCGCGGCATTGCCGGCGTTATCGGCGATGCTGTCGAGCACGCAGCGCGGCGCATTGGTTTCCGGATCGACGCGGTATGTGCGGCCATCGACGATCTCGCACGCCGGAACGATGTAGTCGGTCGCGCTCAGCACGTCGAAGATGGTGCAGTTCGGTCCGGTGATCCGGCGGCCGATGATGAAGCCGAGTTCGCATTCCAGGCGCGGCTGGATGAAGCGGCTCATGGGTAACTGCGCGCCGTCGTGGTAAAACATGTCGGCCATCAGCGCGCCGTAGTCGGGCTCGGTGATGTTGGCCTGGCGCTGCATCGCGCGCGAGGTCAGGCCGATCTTGTGGCCCTTGATGACGTTGCCCTCTGCCACCTTGATGGCGATCCATTTGCGCTGGATGGCGTAGGCGTCTTCCGTGGTCAGGCCGGGATGCAGCACGCTGGGCGCGCGGGTGCGACGGCGCTCCTGTTCCGCGACGTGGTAGGCGCGAGCAAGGGATTCGATGGTGCGGTCGTCCAGCATCGTCGGGCTCCGAAAAGGCGTGGGCCGGGAGTGGAAGGAACTCCCCTCCCCTTGAGGGAGGGGTTGGGGGAGGGGTGCGTTCATCCGCCGGACCGCGGACGTAAGCACCGACCCCTCCCCCTGACCCCCTCCCTCAAGGGGAGGGGGGACTGTATCTCACTGCTTCCGCCTACGTCCCGAGCACCGCCATGAACTCGCACGTCACCAGCGACCTCGCATTCCCGCCCGACGGCAGCGTGTGGCGCGCCGGACGCGCATCGGCGGTGGGGAACATCTTCACCCACTCGTCGTTGATCGCCGCACGGCCCGTCGCCGGGTCCTGCATCCAGAACGTGATCTTGACGATGTCGTCAGGCGAGCCGCCGGCGGCCTCGATGTCGTGGCGGATGTGCAGGAACACGTTGTGCATCTGCGCCGCCAGGTCCGCCGGCATGTCGCGGCTTCCCGGATTGGCGCCGCTGATCACACTGGACATGACGATGTTGCCGACCCGGCTGGCGTTCGGGATCGGGTTCTCGTGCCGCGCACGGGAACCGTTGATACTGCGCCGATTGGACATTTCCCCCCTCCCGTCAGGCGACCGTTTCGGGGCCGAAAACCGGCACGCCCTGGTCGGTGTCTTCCAGCGCCTCCTTGCCCTCGGTCGGCAGCGACTTCGAATAGTTCAGCGCGGCGTCGATGTCGTTTTCCCACACCTCGCGCGGCAGTTCGTACAGCAGCTCCACGCCGTAGCCGTTCGGATCGTGGATATACAGGCTGTGCGTCATGCCGTGATCGACGCGGCGGTCGAACTTGACACCCTTCTCCTGCAGGTATTCGAGCTGGCGCAGCCACGCCTCACGGTTCGGCAGCGCGATGGCGATGTGGTTGATCGCGCAGGGCATGCCGAACATGCTCCAGTCCTTCGGCGGCGCCGGCAGGTCCTTGTTCTCCACCAGCGCGACATCGTGGTGCTGCAGGCTGCCGCTGTGATCGCCGCTGTAGAAGCGCATCTTCGGCGGGTTCGGCCGGTCCGGGCGGGCGCGCACCGCGCCGACCTGGCGGAAGCCGATGATCTCGGTCCAGAAGCGGTGCGACTCCTCGATGTCGCGCACGTTCAGGACGAGGTGGTTCAGGCCGACCGGGGCCACCGCCGCACGCGGTGCCGCCGGAGTATTGCTGCCGTCTGGTGCCATGGAAGTGCTCCCATTGATTTGGCGTCGGTCGTCATTTGTCACCTGCGGGCGCCGGGGATCAAGGGGCGGGGGTCTGGACAAGCCCGGCACGGGGGGGCAGAAGGCGGCGCCCCTTGGCAGGTGGGCCGGATCGCGCGTCCGGCACGGTGGGCCTGTAGCTCAGTTGGTAGAGCACGAGACTTTTAATCTTGGGGTCCAGGGTTCGAATCCCTGCGGGCCCACCAAGCATTCCACTGAAATACCGGGGGGAACTCCCTTTGGATTGGCGTCGGCGCCATTCGATCTGGCGCCATCGTCCTCAAACTCTTTCGGTGAAATAAAAACAGAAAGTGAATGCCATTTCGATGCCGCGTCAACAACCGCGGCACGTAGCTGCGTTTGACCCGGACCCGGGTGGGCGGCATTGTCAACGGACCGGCGCTGCACAATGCAGGCCGCTGCTGACTGGGAGGATCCGTTGAACCGCGCCATGTCGCTGACCCGGCGCGACGCGCTTTTCGGAAGCGCCTGCCTGTGCTGCCTGCCCGCTGCCGCGCGGCGAGCATCCGCTGTAGAACTGCCGATGCCGACGCACCTGGTGCCGACGCACCTGATGGAGGTGGCACCCGGCATCTACATCCGCCACGGCGTTACGCAGGACGCCACCGCCGGCAACGAAGACGCGATCGCCAACGTTGGTTGCGTGATCGGTGCCGACGCCGTTGCCGTGATGGACCCGGGTGGCAGCCTGGAGGATGGCGAAAGCCTGCGCCGCGCTATCCGGCAGGTCAGCGGTTTGCCGATCCGCTACGTCGTAATGTCGCACGTGCATCCCGACCACGTGTTCGGCGCCGCCGCATTCCAACCGGAACACCCGGTCTTCGTCGGACATGCCAGGCTGCCGCAGGCGCTTATCCAGCGTGGCGCTTATTACCGCACGATGTTGGACCGGGTTCTCGGTCCAGGCCGCGCAGGGCCGGTCGTGATGCCGACGCAGCTTGTGCGCGATCATGCGACGCTCGATCTGGGCGACCGGTTGCTGGACCTGACGGCTCACCGGCCGGCGCATACGGATTGCGACCTCAGCATGGTCGATCGCCGGACCGGCACCTTGCTCGCCGGCGATCTGCTGTTTGTGGACCGCGTGCCTTCGCTGGATGGCGATCTCAAAGGCTGGCTGGAGCAATTGGCGGCGATGCAGGCGCTCGGTCGGTTTCAGGCCGTGCCGGGGCATGGGCCGGTGCGCGTGGATTGGCCCGCTGCGGCGACGGACATGGTGCGCTATCTGACAGTGCTGCTGACCGAGACGCGCCAGGCGATTGCCCGTAATGTACCGATCTCGCGGGCGGCTTACACCGTTGCCCAATCCGAACGCAGCCGCTGGAAGTTATTCGACGCCTACAACCCTCGCAATGTCACCGTGGCCTATCAGCAGCTTGAGTGGGAATGACAGGCCGCAAATCTGGAGACCGGCAATGAGGAAAGTATTGCTCTGCGCGCTGATTTGCGGTGCGGCGTTGCTGCCTCTGGCTCCGGTGCATGCCGAGGAAGATGCCGCGGCGCGCGCGCAGCGATGGGCGGAGCTGCGCCAAGCCATCTTCGGCAACCGCCCCGTGCAGGACGGCCGCAATGTGCTGAGCCTGCAGGCACCGTACCGCGCAGAGGATGCGGCCCTGGTGCCGGTGTCGATCACGCTGAAGCAGCCGATGGCGGTGAAGGGCCTGTATCTTGTCATCGACAACAATCCCTCGCCGCTGGCAGCGCATTTCAGCTTCGGTCCCGACGCCGATGCGCACGAGATCGCGTTGCGGGTACGCGTGAACGACTACACCGACGTGCACGCGGTGGCCGAAATGCGGAACGGCACACTGTACAGCGTGGCAGATTTCGTGAAGGCCGCGGGCGGGTGCTCGGCTCCGTCCGGCCAAAGCGAGGCGGAGGCGCTGCAAGGTCTCGGCGAGATGAAGCTGCGCGTGCTGGGTGCCTACGCGCCAGGCAAGCCGCTGCAAGTAAAGCTGCTGATCCGCCATCCGGATTTCAACGGCATGCAGATGAACCAGGTCACCCGGCTGGTGACGCCGGCGCGGTTCATCGATTCGACCGAGGTGAGCTACAACGGCACCAAGGTGTTCCATCTTGAGACCGGCATTTCGCTGAGCAGTGATCCGGCGATTACGTTTGGGTTCGTACCGAAGGCGGTCGGGCAGCTCGAGGTGGTTGCGCACGACACCGATCAGTCGGCGTTCCGCCACGATTTCGATATCCCCGGTCCCAATAGTTGAATGCAGGGCCTCGGCGCGCGTCTTCTCCTGCTGTCGTTGGTGGTCGCCGCTTCGATTTCAGCGACTGCGGCCGGGGCTAAGCATGTGCCGGAGCCGTCCGGCTATTGGCAGGGGCCGATCCATGGTCCGGTGCCGGCGACCATTGCCGGCGGGACCGTGCTCGATACCGTAACGTTGGCGCATCTTCTGGCAGGCGGCGGGGTGGTATTGCTGGACGTTGCGGAGGCGCCGCATCGCCCGGTTGGCCTGCCCGCCGGCGAGTTATGGCTGCCGCCGCCGCATCGCGACATTCCGGGCAGTGTGTGGATACCGGACGTCGGACGCGGCGCGATCTCGCCGCACTTTGCGGCCTGGTTCCGCACTCGGCTCGCAGCATTGACTGACGGCAACCGGGAAAAGCGCATTGTGGTGTATTGCCACCCGAGCTGCTGGATGAGCTGGAATGCCGCAAAGCGCGCGATCAACGACGGCTACCGGGCGGTGTTCTGGTATCCAGGCGGAGTAGAGGATTGGGAAACCGCCGGTCATCCCACGGCGGCCGCAAAGCCGGAGGAGCCTGATGCGCGCTGACGGCCACGACAGAGGCGACGAACGCCCCGTTCGTGGTCATCATCGTCGCCAGGAACGGCAATGACAACGGCCCTTGGCATTGGGTTGGCTGTTCACGCGGAGAGATTTAATTTTCACAAACCGGTGCATTGCCGGGGACAGTACCGAATTCGGCGAAAATCCCGTCCTTTCCTGCAATCTTCGATTTACCCGACTTCATGCCTTACGCTAGGATTATGCTACCGCGAGAGGTGCGGTGTGAAGCGCGGCAGATCGGCCGGTCCCGGGGGCGGTCCAAGAGACCTGCCATGCCGCAACTGAAATCAGGGAGCGCAGAAATGTCCGATGCCATTCACTTGCATCCCGCCATCGACGCGGGTGTCCGGCCAGGCAACCCGGCCTTCAATGGCGGCACGCTGGTGTGCAAATGTACCGACCGGCCGGTGACAGTCGCCATCTCCGGCAATGTGGCGTACGATCATGCCTGTGGCTGCACCAAGTGCTGGAAGCCATCGGGGGCGATACTTTCGGTCGTTGCCGTGGTGCCGCGCGCCAATTTGTCGGTGACCGAGAACGGCGACAAGCTCGCCATTGTCGATCCGTCCGCTGCCATCCAGCGCCATGCCTGCAAGGTCTGCGGCGTTCACATGTACGGACGCATCGAGAATACCAAACATCCGTTCTACGGCTTCGATTTCCTGCATCCCGAACTGTTTCAACAGTCCGGCTGGGCGCCGCCGGAATTTGCCGCCTTCGTGTCATCGGTGATTGAATCCGGCGTCAGTCCCGACCGCATGGGCGGCATCCGCGGCCGGTTGAAGCAGCTCGGGCTGGAGCCGTACGACTGCTTGTCACCGCCGCTGATGGACGCGATCGCCACCCACGTCGCCAAGGCGTCCGGCGCACTGCCAGCCTGAATCTGCCAACGGCGCCGGTCTGTCGCCGGCGCCCAAATCTGTGATCGGCGAGGGTATCAGTAGGTCACCACGCTACGGATACTCTCGCCGCGCCGCATCAGTTCGAAGCCCTCGTTGATTTGCTCGAACGGCAGAACGTGCGTGATCAGGTCGTCGATATTGATGCGCTTCTCCATGTACCAATCGACGATCCGCGGCACATCGGTGCGGCCGCGCGCGCCGCCGAACGCGGTGCCTTTCCACACCCGCCCCGTCACCAACTGGAACGGCCGGGTGCTGATCTCCTGCCCGGACCCGGCAACGCCGATGACGATCGACTGCCCCCAGCCGCGATGCGAGCACTCCAGCGCCTGGCGCATCACTTTGACATTGCCGATGCATTCGAAGCTGTAGTCGGCGCCGCCCTTGGTCAGGTCCACCAGATACGGCACGAGGTCGCCCTGCACTTCGCTCGGGTTGACGAAATGCGTCATGCCGAACGCCTCGGCGATCGCCTTTCGCTTCGGATTGAGATCGACGCCGACGATCATCTCCGCGCCAACCATGCGCAAGCCCTGGATCACGTTCAGCCCGATGCCGCCGAGGCCAAACACGACGGCGCGCGCGCCCGCTTCCACCTTGGCGGTGTTCATCACCGCGCCGATGCCGGTGGTAACGCCACAGCCGATGTAGCAGACCTTGTCGAACGGTGCGTCCTCGCGGATCTTCGCCAGCGCGATCTCCGGCAGCACGGTGAAATTGGCAAATGTCGATGTGCCCATGTAGTGCATCACCGGCTTGCCGCCGGAGGAGAATCGGCTGGTGCCGTCCGGCATCACGCCGCGGCCCTGGGTCGCGCGGATTGCCACGCACAGATTGCTCTTGCGGCTGAGGCAGTATTCGCACTGGCGGCATTCCGGCGTGTAGAGCGGGATGACGTGGTCGCCCTTTTTCACGCTGGTCACGCCGGCACCGATCTCGGCGACGATGCCTGCACCTTCATGGCCGAGGATCGACGGGAAAATTCCCTCCGGATCGCCGCCCGACAGGGTGAACTCGTCGGTGTGGCAGATGCCGGTGGCCTTGATTTCCACCAGCACTTCGCCGGCGTGCGGCCCTTCCAGGTCAACACTCTCCAGACTCAACGGCTTGCCGGCTTCACGGGCCACCGCGGCGCGAACCTTCATGACGACGTCTCCCTGCGACAAAGTACGGCGACAGCGGGAAGCTGGACGATCCACCCGCGCGCATCGATTGCTTTAAGCACGTTCAGCTCTTCTCGTCCTCCTCGCCGGGCCACGCACAGTGCCAGCGGGCAATTCGCAAATTCGGATGCTCCTCATTCCATTGTTCCAGCCGTGGCTGCGCCGCCATCGCGCAGGCACGCAACGAGCCCTGCCACGGGAACACCAGGTGGTAATCCCGGCACGCCGCCGGGTTGGTTATGGCACAGGCCATCACGATGAGATCGACGAGCTGCATCGCCACCATCTCCCCGGACGATCCGCCACAACAAATTCGCCGTGCGGATGGAGGTCATCAAAAATCCTCGCTGCGGTCTGCACGGCGGCCGTCGCACGCCGCTATTTCAGAGTCAGGATCCAATCGACGATAGTCTTGATCTCGGAATCCGGCAGGCTCGGGTGCGGCGGCATCGGAACCTGGCCCCAGGTACCGACATGGCCCTTCTTAACTGCCGCGACGAGGGTGGCTTCGGCATCCGGTTGGCCCGCAAATTTCTTGGCCACTTCCTCATACGACGGGCCGACCAGCTTATGGTCCACGGCATGGCAGGTCTTGCAGTCGTTCTTTTCGAACAATGCCTCGCCGGATGGCTCCGCGGCCCGGCTGGACCCTGCAGTCACGGATGCGAGCAAGCCGGCAAGCAATGCCGCCATCATAGGGCCCGCAGCCTTGTGTCGCCATCCACGCGTCATCGTCCCTCCTTGTCCGCCGTTGCCGTTGCCGTTGCCGTTGCCGTTGCCGTTGCCGTTGCCGCGTCATGCCGATTTGCCGCCACGCCCGCGGAATCCTGTCTTCACATTTCTGTTCCCGGATGGCCTCGCCGGGTTGGTCGCTCTGGCCGTACTTCGTCATTCTGGCCACGCTGGTCGCCTTGGCCACTTTCGCCAAAGCTCGCAAAGCTCATGCCATTCTCTCGGATCTTCGTAGTACCCGCAATTACACGGACTTGACCGCCACGCCGCCGGAATAATCCAGACACTGCTGCACCGAAGGCGTGACAGCGGCGGCAAAAAGAGGGACAATTTGTACCCAAGACCAAGCACAACGGCGGCGTGGTGCCATCCGCACCGGATCGCCATGGCTGGGAGAGCGTCCGACAATGCACGCCGAGGTATTGCGCGGCCAAACGAACCCGACTGCCCGGAAGGCAAAAACTCACGCCGATTTCGTCCGGCAAAGCTGTGCCGGCGATTGGCTCGGCGCGCCGGCCGAGCCCTATGTCATCGCCGCCTGGGCACGCTGCCTCAACGATTATCAATTGGAACCCAGCGGCGACCCGCCGGGCGAGCGCGTCGGCAACAGCATTCTGGAAGAGCGGCGTGCGCAACTCGGTCCCCTGGCGCAGATCGTCCGCGCCGAAATGCGCCGCTTGTTCGGCCAGATCGCGCCGTCGCACTACTTGCTGCTGTTCACCGATGCCGACGGCCTGATCCTGGAACGAATGTGCGAACCGGGGCACGAGGAATTGCTGCGCCGAGTCGATCTCGCGCCAGGTTTCATCTGGGACGAGCGGCATGAGGGCGCCAACGGCCCCGGTACCTGCCTGCATGATCGCCGCCCCCGGCTGGTGCATCGCTCCGAGCATTTCTTTGCCCGCAACGTTCGCATGACGTGTTCTGCCGCGCCGCTGTGGGGCCCCAACGGCCAGCTTCTGGGCGCGCTCGACACGTCGCATTTCGATTGTCCCGATAGCCGCGAAAGCCAGGTGCCGACGCTCGCCATGGTCACCACCTCCACCCGGCTCGTGGAGCAATCGTATTTTACCGGCAGTTTCAAGGATTGCTGGGTCCTGCGCTTCCACGACCACACCGACATGGTGAGCCAGCTTCACGCCGGCATGCTTGCCGTGGACGAGCATGGCGTGGTCCGCGCCGCGGACAGCACTGCGCCGGCACGGCTCGGGCTCGACGGCTACGAGTCCCTGGTCGGCCACGGCATCGACGAATTGTTCGATCTCACTGTCAGCCGCTTCTTCAACGATGCGCAGGCGCATCCGTACCAGGTCTGGCCGACCACCGGCCGCAACGGCAACGTGTTGTACGCCGGTATCTGGCCGCCACAGGAACCGCCGCCCACGGTACGCCCCGCGACAAACCTCGCGCCACCGCCGGTCCATCATGCCAGGGAAGCCGTGCCGCATCTCGGCGACCCCGTCGTCGCGCATAATTTGTGGTGCGCCGAGCAAGTGATGAATCGCAACATCCACATCCTTCTGCAAGGCGAGACAGGAACCGGCAAGGACACGTTTGCGCGCATGATCCATCAGCGCGGCGAGCGGCGCGACAAGACGTTCCTCGCATTGAGCTGCGCGGCGATACCGGAGACGCTGATCGAAAGCGAATTGTTCGGCTACGATCCAGGCGCGTTCACCGGCGCGCGCGTCGGCGGCATGCGCGGCAAGATCGTGGCGGCGCATGGCGGTACTTTGTTCCTGGACGAAATCGGCGACATGCCGCTGGGCCTGCAAGCACGGCTGCTGCGATTGCTGGAAGACAAGGAAGTGACGCCGCTCGGCCGCAGCCGCGCGATCGCCGTGGATATCCGCGTGATCAGCGCCACCAATCGCGACCTGGGCCGCATGGTGCTGGACGGCAGTTTCCGCAAGGATTTATACTATCGCCTCAGCGGACTGACGCTGGCAATGCCGCCGCTGCGCGAGCGACGCGACATCGAGCCGATGATCCATGCAATTGCCATCGAGGAAAATGGCAACGTCGCGGTGGCATTCGCGCCGGATGCATTCGCCGCGCTGCGCGCGCATCCCTGGCCCGGCAATATCCGCGAGCTGCGCAATACGCTCGCGACCGCGATTGCACTGGCGGGCGGCCGGCGGATCGAACGCGAGCACTTGGGACCTGGCTTCGGCGGCAAGCCGCTGGCGGACGCGGCCGTGATGGAAGACGCAAGTCCGCTGGCCGTTGCGGAACGCGATCGGCTGCTGCAGGAACTCAAGCGCCGGCACTGGAACGCCACGGCAGCCGCCGCGGCGCTCGGCATCAGCCGCAACACGCTGTACCGCAAGCTGCGCAAGCATGGCGTGCGGGTCAGCGCGGAAAGCGATGCGGAAAGCTGAAAAATTCCTGGTGACGCGCCGGTCGGAGGCGCGCCCGCCGTCTGCATGCGCGTCGTCGGCGCGCTGCAGCGTCAGCCGCCGGCATGGATCAGCCGGTTGCGATCGTCCAGCAGCGGCACGCCATAGCTTTCCAGGATCTTGGTAATCGCCGGCTGCTGCTTCGCAATCGCCGCGTCGAGCTGCCGGCGCCAGGCGTCCTCGCCATGACGCACGCCCATCACGATGCTGAACGCCATCGGCGGATCGTTGTCCGACTCATGCAGCAGCGGCACGACTTTGATCTTGCCGCCGGAGCGGCTGGCAAAATACCCGGCGATCGGCCCCCACAACACGCCGACGTCGATCTTGCCGTTCTCCAGGTCCTCGGTCATGTCGCGCGCCGGCGCGAAGAACCGCAGATTGACCGAAAGCTGGTAGGCATGAACGTGGTCGAGCAAACCGTTCTCGGCCAGGATCGTCGCCGGTGGCGTACCGGCGACGATGCCGATCCGCTTGCCTTGCAGTCGCTTGTCTTCCAGATCCTGCAGCCCATCGAAACCACTGTTCGGGCGATAGATCAGCGCATAGGCCGAGCGGTAGTACGCATTCGAGTTCTCCACTTCGTGATTGCCCTGCGTGATGCCCATCACGACGTCGCAGCGATAGTCGAACAAGGTCAGGCGCAGGAAGCCGAACACCTGCGGCTGAAAGGTGAACCCGAGCCGCTTGCCAAGCTGCTGCGCCAGCACAGCGGCGATTCGATTCTCGAATCCCTCCTGCGCCTGGTTGGAGAATGGCAGATCGCTCGGGTCGGCGCACACCCGCAGCACGTGCGGATCGACCAGCTCGGCGCCGAGACCAAGTCCGGGCGCCTGAGCGATCGCCGGATCGGCCAGCAGCATAATCGCGAGCGCCGCCAATCCGAACCGAACCAGTCCGCCACGAAACCGCATGGCAAGCCACCCCGCCGTTTTCACAGCGGTATGGTCACTGCGGGATGCCGAGGCATTTGTAGGATGCCTCGTCGAACCCCTTCGGCGAGGCCGCGGTCTTCGCCGGGCGGCCGCGTCCCACCACGCCATCCGAGCGCGCGCGCAGGTAGCTGTAGATTTCCTGAATGAAGCACATCACGTTCTTGTCCTCGGCGAAGGCCGGCATCACCAGTTGCTGCGACGTGTTCACCGACTTGATGCCGCCCGCGACGTCGGCGATGAACTGCGCATAGTTGACCTGCTTCAGCGCCTGCGTCAGGTCGGGCGCATAGGACGATCCCGCGCCGTCCGGTCCATGGCATCGGAGGCAGGTATCGTTGTAGCGCAAATAGCCGACGAACGTGCCCCAGTCGAGCGTGCCATCCTTGCCAATGTTGTAGGTGGGCGCTCCGTCCTTGTCGGTCCAAAGTCCGTTTGCCTCGGTCGCCAGCGTTGGGTCGCCGGACGCCGGGGCGAGTGCCGCGATGCCTCCAATCATGCTCGATGCCAATGTTGCGATGACCAGCCACGAACGACGCTTCACAGTTGATTCCTTCGATAAGATCGGAAAGGAAAGGCCGGCACCCTGCATGGGCGCCGGCCCGAAGCCAAGCCGGGTCGGGGAGAACGCCTGTTATTACGACCCGGGGAGAGCGAACACGGTAAGCTGGCCGCCCAGCGCCGTGTAGTCCTTCAGCGCCGCATAGCCGCCGACCGCACCCAATCCGGCATGCGGATCGGTCAGGCCTGCCGCCAGGCCGATGCCCGCCCACCCGCCGACACCCGACAGCACCGCGATGTACTGCTTGCCGTTGTGCATGTAGGTCATCACGTTGCCGATGATGCCCGACGGGGTCTTGAAGCTATAGAGCACCTTGCCCGTCTTGGCATCGACTGCCTGCAGATAGCCCTTCAGCGTGCCGTAGAACACCACGCCGCCGGCCGTCGTCAATGCGCCGCCCCAGTCCGAGAACTGGTCGTTGATGGCCCACGCGGTCTTGCCGGTAACCGGATCGAACGCGACGAAGCGCCCCATATAGCCGCCGGGTCCAGGGAACATCGACAGCGTCGCGCCGACATAAGGCTGGCCCGCCGTGTAGGCCACCGGATACGGCTCATAGTCCATGCACACGTGGTTGGTGGGGATGTAGAAAAGCTGCGTCTGCGGATCGAACGCCGCCGGTTGCTCGTCCTTGTTGCCGAGCGCCGCCGGGCAGATGCCGGTGTAGTTGACGTTCACGCCCTTGGAGCCTGGGGCGTATTGGGCCACCACCGCGGGGCGGCCGTAGTTGGGACTCGACTTGTTCATATCGACGCCGGTGGTCCAGTTCACCGACGGATCGTACTTGTGCACGGCAATCAGTTCGCCGTCGGTCCTGTTCAGTACATAGGCCAGCCCGTTCCGGTCGAAGTGCACCAGTGACGGCACCTCCCGCCCATCGACCTTGAGGTCGGCGAGGATCATTTCATTGACGCCGTCATAGTCCCACTGGTCGTGTGGCGTCATCTGATAGACCCATTTCGCAACGCCGGTATCGATGTCGCGCGCGAAGATGGTCATCGACCACTTGTTGTCGCCCGGCCGCTGGTTCGGGTTCCAGGTCGAGGGGTTGCCCGATCCGTAATACAGCAGGTGCAGCTTGGGGTCGTACGAGTACCAGCCCCAGGTATCGCCGCCGCCGATCTTCCATTCGTCGCCCTTCCAGGTGTTCAGGCTGGAATTGGCACCGACCGGCTTGCCAAGCGATTTGGTCTGCGCGTTGAACAGAATCTGGTCGTCCGGACCTTCAGAGAAGGCCTTCCAGACGATGTGGCCGTCGTTGATGTCCAGTGCGGCGATGAAGCCTTGCACACCGAACTCGCCGCCGGAGACGCCGACGACGACCTTGTTGCCGACCACCAGCGGTGCGTCGGTGCCGGTGGCGCCTTCCTTGTAACTGGCAAGCGCAGTCTTCCATACCTCCTTGCCGGTCTGCGCGCTGAGCGCCACGACGGTGTTGTCCGCCTGGTGAAGGATGATCTTGCCTTCGCCATAGGCCACGCCACGGTTCACCGTGTCGCAGCACATCACCGGAATCACATCGGGATTCTGGGTCGGCGTGTACTGCCAGAGGATGCGCTCGTCATGGTTGAGATCGAGCGCATAGACCGTGTTGGGGAACGGCGTGACCACGTACATCACGTCGCCGATGACCAGCGGCTGGCCTTCATGCCCACGCAGCACGCCGGTGGAAAAGGTCCACGCGACCTGCAAATGGCCGGCATTCCTGGCATCGATCTGCTTCAGCGGCGAGTAACGCGTGGCAGCATCGTTCAGGCTTGGCATCGCCCAGTTGTCGGGGTTCGATGCCGCCTTTGCGAGCGATGGGCCCGGCGTGCTGACGGGTGCCGGCTTGCTGACCGGTGCCGACGCGTTGCTGCCCCCCGCGGTCTGCGCCAATGCAGGCGGCCGCGCCAGCAGCAGGCCCGCCATCAGGCCGAACGCCACGTAGCCGAACCACATTCCTGTACGTTTCATCCCGATCCTCCCCTTGTAGCCATGACATCAACTGTTCCGACCGGGCGTTCAGCGGATGAATTTTGCAACGCCGCATCAATCGCCCGTCATGCAGCCACTCATCTCCTTGTTCATCGTTGACAGTGAGCGTGCCTGCGCCATGCCACGGTCAGAGCGCACGCACTCGTAAGAGGCAAAGCCTGTGCCAGATCATGCCAGCGGAAAGTATTGTGGAATTTCATAAGCATGGGCGCTTCTCTGGCATCCGGCGCCGGCCGGACAGCATCAGGACCGTGACAAGCGTCGTGCCAATGCAAGACAGTGTGTCACGCGGCCGGGACACCGCGCCAATTCGCATTCCGCCATCGGCGCTGCACGCTTGCGCGCTTGTGCCGCTCTAGAAGCAGCGCATTTCGCCCTCGGCCTCGGCTTCGCGCAGGCGGCGCACCATCTGCTTGGTCGTCGCGGTATCGAATTCCATGGCGAGGAAGCTCTTTTCCTCCTGCATGCGCAGCACCGTCTCGGCGGAAACGTAGTCGCCGTAAGGCATGATCGAGGCCACCACGTCGATGGCGCAGGAGCAGCGGTCGAGCGCCTCGTGCGTCTGGCCGTTGACGGACATGCAGGCGAACACGTAATCCGCGCGTGCCGAGGTGGGGTAGTCGTTGGCAGTGTCGTTGCAGGACGGTGCGGCAGCGGCGGTAAGGGGGATGGAAAGCAGGGCGATCGACAGCAGGTTTCTCATGGGTCCCTCGAACAGGCGCTTGGCGTCGGGGTATTTGCGAGACGATCACAAGGCAGTGACCGCATCATGCGAACCGGAGAGTTCCGTTGGCACATGTTCGGGATACCAGCGCCTGTTGCAATGGGAAAATGCGAATGCCGGCAGCGAGCGGCACTGCTGATAACCCTTTCGCAGTGCAACATGGGAAATTGGAAACACGACACGACCCGGGTGGCGATGTCCCTTGGGATTGCGAAGCGGTTTGGGATCTCGAAGTCGCTTGCCCGGTGATTGGTTTTGTTCTTCGATGATGCGCAGGCCCGATACGAAACGTTGTGGCGGTGAAGTACGTCCAGTGAAAGACCAGCCAGCGCCTGGCAACTGCCATGCATCCATGGAGCCCCCGCCCGGAAGGCGTACTGTGCTGGGCGGTCTTGCCGCGGCCGTGGGTGCCGGGTTCCCCCGGTCGGCGGCGTTCGCATCAGCGCAGCCGGCTGCCGATGCGGCGCAGCCGGTGGCTGGCGCCGCGGCACCGACCCTGCCCATCGGCTATGTCCATTGGCTGCATGACGTGGAGGCGATCTCGCTGATGTTCGCACCGGCCGCGGACGATGGCCGCGCCGGTGCCGAAGTTGGAATCGCCGACAACAACACCACCGGCCGTTTCCTGCAGCAGAACTTTGCGCTGCGAGCCGTCGAGGTTCGCACGGGGCAGGACCCGGTCGCTGCCCTCAACACGTTGATCGGCGACGGAATCCGCCTGGTCGTCACGGACCGGCCGGCCGCCGATGTGGTGAAGCTGGCGGATGCCGGCGCGCCGCACGGCGTTACCGTCTTCAACGCCGGCGCCCCGGACGATTCGATCCGGGAACAGAATTGCCGTGCCAACCTGATCCACACCGCGCCGAGCAATGCCATGCTGGCCGACGCGCTGGCGCAGTACCTCATATGGAAGCGCTGGTCCCGCTGGGTGCTGGCCTCTGGCACGCAGCCGGACGACCTGTTGCTGGCCGATGCCTACCGCCGCGCCGCGAAGACCTTCGGTGCGCGCATCGTTACGGAACGCCAGTACAAGGCCGAGGCGGGCTCACGCGAGACCGACAGCGGGCTGATCGACCTGCAGAAGCAGCTTCCCGTCTTCACGCAGAACCTGCCGGACTACGACGTGCTGGTCTGCGCCGACCAGAATTCGGCGTTCGCCGGTTATCTGCCCTATCGCACATGGGACGCACGTCCGGTTGCCGGATCGGCCGGGCTGATGCCGACAAGCTGGGACCCGAACAGTACGGAGTTCGGCGGCAAACAGATGCAGGACCGGTTCCATGCCCATGCGCACCGGTTCATGACCGCACTCGACATGAACGCCTGGGTCGCGATGCGCATGATCGGCACCGCTGCGAGCTATGCCCAATCGCTCGATCCAGGCAAGATCATGGATTATATGCGCGGCCCGGATTTCCAGCTCGGCGCCTATCGCGGACTGAGCCTGTCGATCAGGAACTGGAACGGCCAGGTGCGGCAGGCCATCCTGCTGTCGGATTCCGGCCGCGCCGTCGTGTCGATGTCGCCGCAGCCGGGCTTCCTGCACGAGTACACCGTGCTCGACACGCTCGGCATCGACAAGCCTGAAAGCGCCTGCAAGATGCCGGCCGGTCAGAAGGCATAACCGGGCGATGCGGTTCCTGGTGTTTCCCGCACTGATCCTGCTGCTGCTGGTGCCGCCGGCGCATGCCACCATGGCCTACGCGTCGAACGAGAAGGACAACACGATCAGCGTCATCGATCTCGGCAAACAGCAGGTGGTCAGGACGGTACCGACGGGCCAGCGTCCGCGCGGCATGGCGCTGACCAGCGACGGCAAGCGGCTGCTGGTGTGCCTGGGCGATTCCAACCGCATCGACATATACGACACCACAAGCTGGCAGGTGGTCGGCTCGATCGACACGCCGGATCCCGAATACGCCGCGCTGCGCAAGCCGGAGAACGATCCGCTCTACGTCTCCAACGAGAACAACGCGCTGATCACGGTGTGGAACATCGATACGCAGAAACAGTTGGTGCAGATGCCGACCGGCGTCGAGCCCGAGGGCATGGCGGTCAGCCCGGACGGGCAACTGATCGTCAACACCACCGAAACCACCAACATGGCGCAGTTCTTCTCCTACGCCACGGGAAAGAACCTGGCCAATGTGCTGGTCCCGCCGCGGCCGCGCTGGGCGGCGTTCACCCATGACGGCAGCCAGGTCTGGATATCGTCCGAGCTCGGCGGCACGGTGACGGTGCTCGACACCAGGACGTTCAAAATTCTCGACACCATCCATTTCGCCGTCGAGGGCCTGCGCAGCACGTTCATCCAGCCGGTCGGCATCGGCATCACCGACGACGACAAGCTCGCCTTCGTTGCCCTGGGTCCGGCCAACCGCGTCGCTGTGGTCAGCGTGCCGGAACACAAGGTGCTGTCCTACGTCGCCACCGGCCAGTCGGTCTATAACGCGACTGTAAAGAAGTACCTGCTCGTCGGGCAACGCCCCTGGCATGTGACTTTCACCCCGGACGGCAAATATCTGCTTACCGCCAACGGGCTTTCCAACGACGTGTCGGTGATCCGCGTGTCGGACCTGCGCGTCATCAACACAATTCCGGTCGGTCAACAGCCATGGATGGTCCTGGTATCGCCGCACTGATGCCGCAAGCGGCCGGCATGACGCCCCCGCAGGCGGCGGGCGCGATGGCGGCCGCCGGTGGCGCACCCGCGCCCGCCAGCCCTGCGGTGCCGCCCGCGCTCAGCGTCGAGGCGGTGAGCCACAGCTACGGCGAGCGGCGCGCCCTGATCGATGTCAGCCTCACCGTGCCACGCGGCGGCTTCACCGCCTTGCTGGGCCTCAACGGGGCCGGCAAGACCACGCTGTTCTCGCTCATCACCCGCTTGTTCGACACGCGGCACGGCCGCATCGTGGTGCAGGGTCACGACGTGTCGCGCCAGCCCGGGGCGGCGCTGGCCGAGCTTGGCGTCGTGTTCCAGGCACGCACGCTCGATCTCGATCTCTCGGTGCGCGACAATCTGCTGTATCACGCGGCGCTGCATGGCATGCCCGGGCGGGCCGCCCGAGCGCGCGCCGCCGCCGTACTGAACGAAGTCGGACTCGCCGACCGCGCCCGCGACAAGGCGCGCCAGCTTTCAGGCGGCCAGATGCGCCGCATCGAGATCGCACGCATGCTGATGCACGAGCCCACCATGCTGGTGCTGGACGAGCCGACCGTCGGCCTCGATGTCGCGTCGAAGGCGGCCATCATCGACCATGTGCGTTCATTGTCGCGTACGCGCGGCGTTGCCGTGCTGTGGGCAACGCATTTGCTCGACGAGGTCGAGCCAGGCGACCACGTCGTGGTGCTGCACCAGGGCAAGGTGCTGGCCAGCGGCGAGCTGTCGCAGGTCGTCGCCGCTGCCGGCGCGACGGACTTGCGCTCGGCATTCCGGACGCTCACCGGCGCCAGACAGGCCGCCGAGGGCGACAGCCCATGAGTGCCGCCCTCGCCATGACCGGCGTCATCCGGCATCGCCGCACGGCGCGCGGCTACCTGATCTGCATGCGCGGCGTCATGTGGCGCGAGGCGCTGCGGTTCGTGCACCAGCGCGGCCGGCTGATCTCCGCCCTGGTGCGCCCGCTGGTCTGGCTGGTGATCTTCGCCGCCGGCTGGCGCGAGGTGCTCGGCGTGTCGATCATGCCGCCCTATCACACCTACATCCTCTACAGCACCTATGTCGTGCCGGGCTTGCTCGCGATGGTGCAGTTCTTCTACGGCATGCAGTCTTCGCTATCGATGGTCTATGACCGGGAGATGGGCAGCATGCGCGTCCTGCTGGTCAGTCCATTTCCGCGCTGGTTCCTGCTGGTGTCGCGGCTTACCGCCAGCACGGTGATCTCGATCTTCCAGTGCTACGCCTTCATGCTGCTCGCCTGGCTGTGGGGCGTGGACATCCCCGACGCCGGCTGGATCACGGTGTTGCCGGCGCTGATGCTGGGAGGCTTCATGCTCGGGGCGATGGGGATGCTGCTCTCGTCCATGGTGCGCCAGCTCGAGAATTTCGCGGGCGTGATGAATTTCGTGATCTTCCCGATGTTCTTTGCATCCTCGGCGCTGTACCCGCTGTGGCAGGTGCAGCAGTCGAGCCCGATCCTTTACCAGGCCTGCCTGCTCAATCCGTTCACCTACGCGGTGGAGCTGACCCGCTTCTGCCTGTACTCGGCGTTCGATCCGCTCGCGCTGGCCGTGGTGGCAGGCTGCACCATCGTGTTCACCGCCGGGGCCATCCTCGCCTATGACCCTGCGCGCGGCGTGATGGCGCGACGGCCGGGGGCGGCGGCATGATACGGCGCCCGGTCCGCGGCGCCCTGGCGCGGCATGCAGCGCTGGCTGCTGCCTTGCTTTTGCTGCCGGCGGCGGCGCCTTCGTCCGGCAACCCGAATGCGCCGCCGCTCGATCCGAACTGGCCCTGCCAGCAGATCAAGATCGAGCACATGTCGCTGGCGACGATGTGGGCCGGCCCGCCGCTCGGCAAGCTGGCCGACGAGTGGCAGGACCATCCCAAGGCAGCGGACCTCGCGCGGCAGCTCGTGCAACGTCGCGTGCCAGCAGCGCAGGCGCAGGCCGAGCTCAAGGCGTTCGCGCAGGCGGCCGGCGCTCGGCGGCGCACCGAGCTGCTGGCCTTCATGGCTGGCGTGTATTCGCTGCTGGACCAGGAACGGTCCGAGGTGATCAAGGGACTGGATCGTTTTGGCACCCGGCAGCAGAGCTACGCCGCGCAGATCCGCACCGAGATCGCCGACCTGCACAACGCCCAGGATGCGGCGCACCCGGATCAGCCGGCCATCGACAAGCTGGCGGAGCAAGTGCACTGGGACACCCGCGTGTTCGCCGACCGCAACAGCATGATCTCCTATGCCTGCTTTGTGCCGGACGAGATCGAGCATCGATTGTATGAGCTGGCGGGCGCCACCGCCAACCAGATGCCGTAATATCAGGTCTCATAAGTGTTGGCTCGGGCGGCGATGCCGAATGCAGCGTCATTGCGAGTTGGCCACCGGCCTCCGGCCGACCCGCGCTGGATGAAACCGCTGCACCGGCGCCCTTTGTGTCATGGCCGGAACGTAGGTCCCCCCTCCCCTTGAGGGAGGGGTTGGGGGAGGGGTGCGTACATCCGCGGTCAGTGGATGCACGCACCCCTCCCCCAACCCCTCCCTCAAGGGGAGGGGGGACCTACGTTCCGGCCGGTGGCAATTCGCAACGACCGGCTTGTCCGGCGACAAACCTACCCGCTGACAGGCCATGCTCGAATTCCATCCCGATATATTTGTGCAATAGCAATTTGATCCGGTGCGTGTTCCCAACACGCAAGTTACATGGCACAATCGGAACCAATTCGCGCTTCCCCGACCTGGTGCCTCCCATCGCCAATGAACGTTCCGATCCTGCAAACCCTGCCGCAGCTTTCCGACGCCATCGTCGCGCTCGTCGCGGCCGCGGCACCGATGGTGACCGCCATCCGAATCGGCCCCAATCGTCACGTCACCGGCATCGTCTGGCGCGCCGACATGGTGGTGACGTCGGACCAGGTCCTGCCGGCACAGGAATCCTATTCGCTGGCGATGGCGGGCACGCCCCTGGTCCCGGGGCGCGCGGCACGGCGCGACCCAGCCACGAACCTGGCCTCGCTCAGCCTGGACACCATGGCCTCGCCGGCGCCGATCCGCGCCGCAACGGATGCCGCCGTGGGCGCGTTGGCCCTGGTGCTCGGGGCCGCGCATGACGGCAGCCCCACCGTCCGCCTGACCACCGTGCACCGCGTCAATCCGGGACAGGGGCCGGGCATGCTCGGGCAGAGCATCGTGCTGGACCTGCCGGGCAATCTGCTGGCCGAAGGCGGGCCAGTGCTGGATGCGCGCGGCGGCTTGCTCGGCATGGCCGCCACCGGCCCGCAGGGCGAGGCGCTGGTGGTGCCCTACCCGACGATCGCACGCTTCCTCGATCCGCTGACGACCATGCATCACCAGCACCACCCTCGCGCCATCCGCGCCGCACAACGCGGCTGGATGGGCGTGGCATTGCAGCCGATCAACGTGCCGGACACGCTGCGCCCGGTCGCCGGCCAGACGTCCGGCCGCATGGTGGTCAGCATCACCCCGAGCGGCCCGGCAGAGCATGCGGGGGTACGGCTGGGCGACGTGCTGCTGGCGATCGACGGCCAGAGCGTCGGCGGCCAGAACGCCCTGCGCGCCTATCTCGGCCCCGACCGCATCGGCAGCACCATCGAGCTGAAACTGATGCGGGAAGGCGCGCTGCGCAGCATCAACCTGACCATCGCGTCCCACCCGCCGGAGTGACAATCCGCGCCGCCCGGTCAAATGCTGCGGATGCGAAGGTTGCGTCCGGGGCCGCGCCGCCATAATTTTGCCGCGGGTTTCCAGCCGCCGCGGCGGTTCAGCAAAAAGGACACGTCAATGAGCGCTACCGCCAAACGGTCCATCACCGTCTCAATCGACGGGACGAACCGGTCCGCCAGCCTGCCGGTGATCTCGGGCACGGTCGGGCCCGACGTGTTCGACATCCGCAAGCTGTACGGCGACCTGGGCGTGTTCACCTACGACCCCGGCTACGGCGCCACCGCCTCCTGCGAGAGCAAGATCACCTATATCGACGGCGACGTCGGCATCCTGATGTACCGCGGCTACCCGATCGAACAACTCGCGGAAAAATCGACCTTCCTGGAGGTCTGCTACCTGCTGCTGAACGGCGAACTGCCGAGCACCACGGAATACAAGGAATTCGAGCTCGGCGTGCTGCGCCATACCATGCTGCACGAGCAGCTCCGCACGTTCTACAATGGGTTCCGGCGCGACGCGCATCCGATGGCTGTCATGTGCGGCGTGGTTGGCGCGCTGTCGGCGTTCTATCACGACAGCCTGGATATCCACGATCCGGAAAGCCGGCGGATCAGCGCTTTCCGCCTGATCGCCAAGGTGCCGACGATCGCCGCCTGGGCGTTCAAATACGCGATCGGCCAGCCGTTCATCTATCCGCGCAACGACCTGGGCTATGCCGAGAACTTCCTGCACATGTTCCACGCCGTTCCGGCCGAGGAATACAAGGTCAATCCGGTGCTGTCGAAGGCGATGGACCTGATCATGATCCTGCACGCGGATCATGAGCAGAATGCGAGCACCAGCACGGTGCGGCTGGCGGGATCGACGGGAGCCAATCCGTTCGCCTGCATCGCCGCAGGCATCGCCAGCCTGTGGGGTCCCGCACACGGCGGCGCCAACGAGGCGGTGCTGAAGATGCTGACCCATATCGGCCACGTGAAGAACATCCCGGCCTTCCTGGAAGACGTGAAGGACCGCAACAACCACGAGATGCTCTGGGGCTTCGGCCACCGCGTTTACAAGAACTACGATCCGCGCGCGAAGATCATCCAGAAGGCCTGCCACGACGTGCTGGGCGAGCTTGGCATCAAGGGCGATCCCCTGCTCGACCTGGCGATGGAGCTGGAGAAGATCGCGCTGAACGACAAGTACTTCGTGGACCGCAAGCTGTACCCGAACGTCGATTTCTATTCCGGCATCATCCTCAAGGCCATGGGCTTCCCCACCAGCATGTTCACCGCCCTGTTCGCGGTGTCGCGCACCGTCGGGTGGGTGAGCCAGTGGAAGGAGATGATGGAGGACCCGCAGCAGCGCATCGGCCGGCCGCGGCAGATCTACACCGGCGCGGCACAGCGCGACTACGTGCCGCTGTCGCAGCGCCGCTGAGGCCGCCGCCGAGCGGCCGAGCGCGGCCGCCATACCCCGTGTCGTGACCGGCGAAGGCTTGCCGCGACACGGGAGCAGCGGCATGGCTACCCATCCAATTAAATCGACGGCCGATGCACTGGCCCTATCGTCATCCCCGCGCAAGCGAGGACCCAAAGCGACATCGCCGACTGCTGGAGTGGGTCCCCGCTTGCGCGGACATGTCGCGGCAACGCAACGAGTCCGCGCCGCGGGCAATGCGATTTATCCTTGTCGCACCTGCATCAAGCCCGGCAACGACAGGCAGGCAACGCTGGCACGACCGGGCGCCGAGGCGGCGTCTCGGCTGCCTGGCAGAGTCTGGCCTCCCGATGCACGATTCGTCCGCGGTTGTGGAAACGCCGCTGTCACGGTCGCGCACGCTCTCGGCAAGTTGTGGATAACCTTATCCACAGGGTGTTGATAAGTCGTACCAGAAATAGCTGCCAATAGACTCAGAAGACTCAAAGTTCTGCTCTTTTTGTGCGAGTCCAAACCAGCTTCCCTGACTGTCCCCGGGCAGAATTGTCGGCCCGAGGCCTCGTTTTATAATCGTTATTTTTCCGTTTAGCACCAAAAATACCTTGTATGCGTGTGAAAGTATGAGCAGAATACACGTGTAGGTTGTTTTAGTTAATTCGACTGAAATCGGAGGAAGCAGATGAGCCAGCGTCAGTCCCTTGATCGGCTGGTCAAGGAGCGCCTAAAAGACTGGGGCCAGCGGCCGCCCGGGCTGACCACCTTGCGGCACGGGCGAAGCGTCTGGCTGTGCGGGCGCCCCACCGAAACATCAAGGGTTTGCCACCCATACCTCAAGGTGCCCGGCAGCATCTGGCTCCGCACCGTGCCGGACGGACTTTTCCTCAATTTTGGCGGCACCGTTGGGGATGCTTTTGTGGATATCCTCGCCGTCGAGGCGTGCAGCACGCTCGAGAACCTGCGCGACAAACGCTCCCGCTTCACGCCCAGTCTCTACGCCCTGCAAGCGGTCTGCCCGGTGCCGTGGCTGATGCTGCCCGCTATTCCCGGCGACCCCACGCCGCGCTGGGAAGCGATCGGCGTCTTCGTGCGGGCGCCGCTGCTTCCGGCAGTATTTTCAGTCCGCCAGCAGCGTGTCCTCTATCTGCTGAAGCGGAACGATTACGCACGGTTCAAGCGTCACCACCTGGCGCATCCGCACGAGTATTTCGCGCCGATGGATGCCCTGATCGGCGACGACCCCGGTCAGCAGGCCGCATTGCGCGCACTGCTTCAGCGCGCATCGGGGGCGGCGAACTTTCTCGACGCGCCGAATGGCGTCGCGTCATGGCAATGCCCGCCGCCGCGCGCTTCTCTTGCCGAGCGGGTGCGGCTGGCACGCCAGCGGCAAGACGCGATGCGCCAATGTACACCCGACCCTGACGCGATGCCGCTGTACCGTTCCGCAGCCACCGGCAGTCAGCCGATGGTCAGTGCGTCCTGACCGATCGTGCCACGTCCGGTCGATCCGTCACCAGGCCGTCAACGCCCCAGGCGATCAGCCGGCGGATGTCGGCGGGGTCGTTCACCGTCCAGGGGATCGCCTCCAGTCCCAGCGCATGCGCCTCCTGGATCAGCGCGGCGGTCAGATCGGTGTGGTCCGGCGCCCAGATCGATCCACCCTCGGCCGCCGCTGCGCGCGGGACGGAGTCACCGAAATCGGCCGGCGTCGGCCCACCCCACCACAGCGCCGCGTCGCGCACGGTTTCCGCGCGGGTCAGCCAGGACAGCCGAACGTCGGGCCGCGTGCGGTGCAGATGGCGGGGACCACTCCAGTCGAAACCTTCCACTGCGATGCGCGCCGTCGCGCCGGCGGCATCGGCCACGGCAACGACCGCCTCGGCCAGTTCCGGTCCGCTGGCGCTGCGGCCAGGCTCGCCAGGAAAGGTCTTCAATTCGATGATGAAGCGCGCCGCGGGATCGACCCGCAGCACCTCGGCCAAAGTAGGGATGCGCGCGCCATCATGCGGCACCTGGTCCGGGTACAGCGCGGCATAGGCCGTGCCGGGCCGCAGCCGCCCGACATCGTAGGTCGCCAGCTCGGCCGCGCGCAGCGAACGGATCGGCGGCCCCGGACCGTCCAGCCACGCGCCGCGTGCATCGCGCGTCAGGTTCGGGTTCAGCGCCGGATCGTGCGCCACCACCACAACGCCGTCCGCGGTCAGCGCCACGTCCAGCTCCACCGCATCGACGCCGAGCGCCAGTGCTGCGGCAAAGCCCTCCAGCGTGTTTTCCGGATGCAGGCCGCGCGCGCCGCGATGGCCGACGATCAGGCAGGGTCGCGTCATCGCCGCGCGCCCGTTACGCTGCACGGCAGCAAAGCGAGGGAGAGGGTCATGGAATACGTCACGCTCGGGCGCACCGGGTTGAAGGCGAGCGTCGCAGGGCTGGGCTGCGGCGGATTCAGCCGGCTCGGGCTTGGCACCGGCGCATCGGAAGCCGACGCCGTCGGGCTGGTGCGCCTGGCGCTCGATCTGGGCGTGAACCTGCTGGACACCGCGGCGGTGTATGGCACCGAGGAGGTGGTGGGCAAGGCAGTGCGCGGCGTACCGCGCGATTCGGTGATCGTGTGCACCAAGGCGTCGCGCGACCGGGGACAGAACAAGTTCGACCTGGACAAGGTGCTGGCCAGCCTCGACGGATCTCTGCAGCGGCTTGGGCTGGACTACATCGATGTGTTCCAACTGCACGGCGTGCCGCCGGCGCTGTACGAACATGTGCGCGATGACATCGCGCCGGCGCTGCTGAAGCAGAAGGAAAGCGGCAAGTTCCGCTTCCTCGGCATCACCGAGACGTCGCCGAACGATACGGAGCATGAGATGCTGCATCGCGGGCTGCCGGACGGCATCTGGGATACGGCGATGTTCGCATTCCACATGATGCACCAGCCGGCACGGACGCGCGTCTTTCCGCTGACGCAGAAGCACGGTGTGGGCACGCTGATGATGTTCGCGGTACGGCAGATCTTCGCGCGTCCGGCGCAGCTTGCCGCGACGGTCAAGGAGTTGGCGGCGGCGGGGAAAGTGCCCGCCTGGCTGGCGGAAAGCGACGATCCGCTGGGTTTCCTGGTGCATCCGGACGGCGCGAGTTCGGTCATCGACGCGGCGTATCGTTACGTGCGGCATGAACCGGGGGTGGACGTGGTGTTGTTCGGCACGGGCGATGCGGCGCATTTGCGCAGCAACCTGGCGTCGATCCTGAAGCCGCCGCTGCCGGAGGCGGACCGCGCAAAGCTGGCGGAGTTGTTCCAGCATTTGCGCGGCGTGGGGCTGGAGGCACCGCCATTCGCCCGCGCGCCACGCGGGTGATTTGTTATCTGCCGTTGCGGGTTGCCGCCGTCCGATAGGCCGACCCGCCCTGGATGAAACGCCGTCGGCGGCTTGACGTAGGTCCCCCCTCCCCTTGAGGGAGGGGTTGGGGGAGGGGTCGATTTGTACGCCTCGACCCCTCCCCCAACCCCTCCCTCAAGGGGGAGAACCTACGCTGCGACCGTCACAGTTTCATCCAGTCGCGGGTCCGCCACGCCAGCCGGTGGCCAACTCGCAATGACAGGGGGACGGCGGCAGCGTAAACTCAGCGGCATCGTGGAGGAACGCGGAACACAATGACCTCGATCGAGCTGTGGAACCACTGCGAGAACCCCTACCCGTTCGTGCCGGCCGAGGTGCTGGATGCGGCTCCGGCGGTGCGCGCCAGCCTGCCCAACCGCTATTGCGAGCCCGAGATCGCGGCGCGGCTGTATGATGAAGTGTTCGACGAGTACCGGCTGTGCGACGAGCTCGGCCTGAACATCGTTACCAACGAGCATCATTCTGGCATCAACAACCTCTGGGCGGCGAGTCCTGTCATCACCGGCATCGTCGCGCGGCTGACGCAGAAGGTGCGCATCCTGTCGCTTGGCACGCTGATCACGGTGCGGCCCGATCCAGTGCGCGTGGCGACCGAATACGCGACGATCGACGTGCTCAGCCGCGGCCGGCTGGACATCGGCTTCGTCAAGTCGGGCGCGACGGAGATGGTGTCCGGCGATACCAATCCCACGCGCATCCGCGAGCGCGAATGGGAAGCGATCGACCTGATCGAGAAGTCGCTGACCAGCCATGACGGGCCGTTCAGTTGGGAAGGCAAGTTCTTCACCCACGCGCACGTCAATGTCTGGCCACGCTGCTGGCAGCAGCCCCGGCCGGAGTTCTGGGCAGCGACCAGCGACCTTGCCACCTGCGCCGAACTCGGCCGCCGTTCCATCGTCAACACGCTGCTGTTCGGCGGCTATACGCGCACGAGGCAGGCCTACGACGCTTACAAGCGTGCGCGTGCCGAGGCGGGAATGCCGGGAGCGGGCGAAGACCGGCTGTCCTACATGGCATTCTGTTACGTTGGCGATACCGACGAAGAGGCGATGCGCGTCGGCCAGAAAATTCCCTGGTTCCTGACGGTCAGCATGAAAAGCCAGCCGCAGATGTCGAAGTTCCAGCCGGGACAGATCCTGCCGGAGATGGCGCCGGCGGCATGGCGTGCCGGCGTATCCAAGCGCCCGACCAATCTGGATGTCGCGTCGCTGATCGCGCAGGGCCAGATGTTTGCCGGCAACCCCGATACGGTGGTGCGGCAGATCAAGGAGTTCCGTCGTCGCGTCGGTGGCGTCGGGCGGATCATCATGATGACGCGCCAGGGTCTGGTGACGCACGCGGAAGCGGAAAAGAGCTTCAGGCTGGTGGCGCGCGAAGTGCTGCCGCAACTGCGGGACCTGGCGCCGGTGGAAGAGACGCCGCGGGCCGAGGCAGCGGAATGACGCGGCGCCACCCGTCATGGCCGGGCTTGACCCGGCCATCCGCCCCCGCTCTTTGGTGCGCAGATGGCCGGGTCAAGCCCGGCCATGACGGG
>DASXFW010000351.1:0-3296 GCA_036489395.1 Acetobacteraceae bacterium
CATACCTTTCCGCCCACCAACCCATCCTTCTCCGCCATGCCTCTCTCCCGCGCCACCGCGATCTCGCTGCTTGTTGCCGGCGCGTTCTTCATGGAAAACCTCGACGGCACGGTGATCGTCACCGCCATTCCGCAGATGGCGAAGTCGTTCGGGGTACAGCCGGTCGATCTGTCGATCGGCGTTTCCGCCTATTTCCTGGCGCTCGCCGTACTGCTCCCGGCGAGCGGCTGGCTGGCCGACCGGTTCGGGGCGAAAACGATCTTCGCGGCGGCGATCGTCGTCTTCACGCTGGCATCGGTGCTGTGCGGGATCAGCCCCAACCTGCCGGTCTTCGTGCTGGCGCGCGTCCTGCAGGGCATCGGCGGCGCCATGATGGTGCCGGTCGGCCGCCTGGTCCTGTTGCGCACCACTCCGCGCAGCGAGCTGGTCGCGGCGATGGCCTGGCTGACCATGCCGTCGCTGCTGGGCCCGGTGCTGGGGCCGCCGGTCGGCGGCTTCATCGTCACCTATTTCAACTGGCGCTGGATCTTCTTCATCAACGTGCCGATCGGCATACTCGGCATCGTCCTGGTCAGTCTGTTCATCCAGGACGCGCGCGAGCCGCCGCGCGGCGGCTTCGACTTCCTCGGCCTGATCCTGTCCGGCGTGTCGCTCGCCGGGCTAATGTTCGGACTGGAAACCGCGGGCCGCGCCGTGCTGCCCCCGCTATGGACCGATTCGATCCTGGCGGTCGGCGTGCTGGCCGGCGCCGGCTACGCGTTTCATG
Source organism: Acetobacteraceae bacterium (assembly GCA_036489395.1). Classification (GTDB taxonomy): domain Bacteria; phylum Pseudomonadota; class Alphaproteobacteria; order Acetobacterales; family Acetobacteraceae; genus JASHVB01. The sequence goes on from DASXFW010000351.1 coordinate 767, forward strand.
CGTGGCGGCATCCCGCGCCGCTGCTGGATTTCTCGCTGCTGAAGCTGCCGTGCTTCGGCGTCTCCTTCTGCGCCATGATGCTGTTCCGCACCGGCATCGGCGCGATTCCGCTGCTGTTGCCGCTGATGATCCAGGTGGGCTTCGGCGAATCCGCGCTGAAGAGCGGCATGATCACCTTCGCCAGCGCCGCCGGAGCCTTCGTGATGAAACCCGCCGCCCAGCACGCACTGCGCTGGTTCGGCTTCCGCAACACGCTGTTGTGGAATGGCGTGCTGGCCGGCCTGATGCTGGGGGTCTGCGCGGCGTTCCGGCCGGCCTGGCCGGTGGCGGCGATCTACGGCGTGCTGCTGATCGGCGGCTTCTTCCGGTCGCTACAGTTCACCGCCTACAACACGCTGGCCTACGGCGACGTGCTGCGGTCGCGCATGAGTGCCGCGACCAGCCTCTACACCACCGGCCAGCAGCTTGCCGCGACGATCGGCGTTTCCGCCGGCGCACTGTCGCTGGAGGTGGCGATGCGGATGTCCGGCAGCACGCAGGCGACGCCGGCGGATTTCTCCGTCGCGTTCCTCGTGGTGGCGTGCATGCCGCTGGCCGCGGCGCCGATCGCGCTGCTGATGCCGCGGGATGCCGGGGATGATCTGACGGGGCGGCGGGTCGAGGGATAGCGGCGCCGGGTCAGGAGATCGGCAGAGCGCTGAGCGCGGCAGGATGGCGACGCTTGCCGAAGCGTCGCCACGCGGTCGTCGCCGCTTCGGCCTGGTCCTGATCGACCGGCATCACCTCAATGTCGCCGCGATAGATCAGCAGACCAAGGCCGCGCCCGGCAGCCCATGCTCATCGTAGCCGATGATTTCGTCCGGCGTCCGCCGGTCCAGGTCCGGCAGCGCCGCGCAGCGCTGGCCGATCTCCAGCAACGCGGCAGCGAGGTCCCCGCTTCCCTGGGCCCGGCGGACGCGGCGCAGGCGTTCCTCGGCGGCGCGGCGAATAGCCAGGGTGACGGATTCCCCGGTGAGGGCGGCAAGCTCGCGGACGGATTGCTCCGTCGCCCGGTCCTTGATGTTGAGCGGCATAGGGCGCCTTGGCAGAAATTTTCTGCTCAGGAAGATAGTGACGCGCCATAATCCGGGCAATCCTTGCGCGAAGGCGATTCCCACGTGATTCGTTACCAACGGGTCTGTGTCTCGATTGTGGGCGTGTACCGGGACCGATCCAATGGAGCGGCGGGCCAAGGGGCCGGGCTCCTCCGGACAGTTTTGCCGTGCCTGGTTCCAATGGCATATTCTGCCAGCCGCGCCACAGCGTAAGGACCGGCCCCATGCCCACGCGTAACGTTGTGCTGAGCGACCAGCAGGCGGAGATGATCCAGCGCCTTGTCCACTCCGGCCGCTACCAGAACGCCAGCGAGGTGCTGCGCGACGGCTTGCGCCTGGTGCAGCAGCGGGAGGCCGAGGATAAGGCCCGGCTTGCCGCGTTGCGTCAGGCTGCGAAAGCCGGCCTCGATGATTTCGCCGCCGGCCGCTATCGGGGTTTCGCCAACGGCGAGGCATTGCAAAGCCATCTGGCTGGCCGGGCCCGTAAGGTACTCGGCCGGTCAGCCGATTGACCCGTTCGTATTGGACCGTCCGCCTGTCGGACGCGGCCGAGGCGGACTACGACGACATTCTGCGTTGGACGGTGCAGCGGTTCGGTGCGTCACAAGCGGCCCGTTATGGTCTTCTGGCGCAGACACCGGCGCGGCTGGAACGCGGCCCGAATATCCCGGGTGCTCGGCAACGCGACGCAATTGGTGCGGGACTGCGAATCTAACAAGAAACCGGCCCCCCGCTGTCATTGCGAGGCCGCTTGGCCGAAGCAATCTCCCGCGGGGGATTGCTTCGGCCAAGCGGCCTCGCAATGACAGGAGATCGGCGTTTCATCCAGGGCGGGTCGGCGTCCCTGCCGGGGGCAACTCGCATGTAGGGCGGCGCGGTTTTGCTTCACCTGAGATCCAGCCCCGCTTCGCGCCGGAGTGCCCCGAATGCCAGCTTGGTGCCGGCCGCGCCCTTACCCTGCGCGCGTAGCAGGTTCGTGTAATTCGCGATCGTCGCCTCGCTGTTTGGGTGGATGTGGCCGGTGTCGCGCTGGAACGCGAGGTAGATCGCCACTGCGCGGCGCATCAGCGGCTCCGCCTCGCCGAGCCGATTGGTGGCTTTCAGCAACCGGGCGAGGTTGCTGAGGTCGCGCGCGACGTTCGGATGGTCCTTGCCGAGGCTTGCCTCGTCGATGGCGAGCGCGCGGCGCATCAGTGGTTCCGCCGCGCCGAGCCGGTTGGTGTCGTGCAGCAACGTGGCGAGGTTGTTGAGGTCGCGCGCGAAATTCGGATGGTCCTTGCCGAGGCTTGCCTCGTCGATGGCGAGCGCCCGACGCAGCAGCGGTTCGGACCGGGCGTACTGCGCCTTAGCCTGGAACAGCGTGCCGAGCGCGCTCATCAGCCGCCCGGTCGGATCGGCGATGCCGGCAGCGTCCGCCCGGGCCACAACGGCGTCGG
>DASXFW010000176.1:0-14470 GCA_036489395.1 Acetobacteraceae bacterium
AACTAATCCACGGTTCCCCCTCCCCTTGAGGGTGGGGGCCTGGGGGAGGGGTCGATTCTTACGTTTCGCCCCCCTCCCCCTGACCCCCTCCCTCAAGGGGAGGGGGAACCTTGGATTAGTTCCTTGTGAGGAACGAAGCGACGGGTGCGGTCAGCGCTGCGCCAGGACGAACTGCCGGCGGAACGGCAGCAGCGTCTTGCCGTCGGCGCGGCGCGGATAGTGCGGACGCATGGCATCCGCGTACGCCGCGCGGTAAGCGGCGCGCAGATCCGGCGGCAGCTTTTCCAGGAACGGGCGCAGGCTGCTGCCGGCGGCCCATTCCACGGCGGCGTCCTCGCCTTGCAGCACGTGCAGGTAGGTCGTCTCCCACAGGTCCAACGTGGTCGCCAGCGGACGCAGCAGGTCGTAGTACGCACCCGCGGTCAGGATGCTGCGGGCGAAATCGGCGCCGCGCAGGATGTCCGCCCACGGGCCGTGCGCCGCGACCTCGTTCTGCAGCGCGCGCAGCGGCGCGTCGTGCATCGCCGGCATCTGCACCGCCAGCACACCGCCCGGTGCGAGCAGCGACACCAGGCGGGGGAACAAGGTCTCGTGGTCCGTCACCCAGTGCAGCGCGGCGTTGGAGTAGATCAGGTCCGGCGGCACCGCCGGCGTCCAGGTGGAGAAGTCGCCGTGCTCGAACCGGCAATCCGGCGCCGAAGTGCGCGCCTTCGCCAGCATCTCCTGCGAGCCGTCCACCCCCAGCACGTCGGCATCGGGGAAGCGCTGGCGCAGAATGGCGGTGACGTTGCCGGCGCCGCAGCCGAGATCCACGACGTGCGCCGGCGCGCTCAGCGGCACCTGCGCCAGCAGGTCCAGGGCCGGGCGTAACCGCTCGCCGGAGAACCGGAGGTATTGCTGCGGATCCCAGGTGGCCGCGGCGATTGCCATGTCAGGAATGGCCCTCAAGCCGGTCGAAATGCCGCTTGATCACGTAGATCGCGTAACCGGCCGCGGCAGCGAAGATGGCCAGGCCGATGCCGGACATGGTGCCTTGCGGCTCCGACGCCGCTACGAACAAACCGAACAGGCCGACGACGACCGACGCCAGCAGCAGCAGCCACTCGTTCATTTCCATCATCGCGACACTCCATTCCCCGGATACGTGATTGGCGGCCCCTATACGTCGGCCCCTTCTGCCGGCGCAATGCTCTGCACCGAGCCAGGCGGCGCATGGTCCGGCTCGGGCGCCGTACCGGGCGCCGGTAGGGTCAGGCGGAACACCGTGCCCTCAGGCCCAGTGGACGCGAGTTCGATGTCGCCGCCATGCGCCAGCATCAGGTCGCGCGCGATCGCCATGCCGAGCCCTGTACCGCCGCGGTGCGCGCTGCCGGCGAACGGACGGAACAACGCCGCCTGCACTTGGTTTGGCAGCCCCGGCCCGTCATCGGTCAGGTCGATGCAGATGGTGCGGCCGGTGTGCAGCGCCTCCACCCGCAGGTTGCGCGCACCGGCCTCGGCGGCATTGCGCATCAGGTTCACCAGCACCCGGAACAACTGGTTACGATCCGCGAGCACGTGCAGCTCCTGCGGCACCTGGTTGGCGACCGCGAAAGAACGGGCGGCGGAGCGCACCGCTTCGCCGGCTTCATCAGCCAGCCGGTCGAGCGGGCATGGTTCGAGCGACAGCGGCGGCGGCCCCTCGCGCACGAAATCCAGCGTGCGGTGCACAAGGTCGGTCGCCCGATCGATGGTGCGCAGCAGGATCGCCGCGGTGCGCTGCACGGTTACGTCCTCATGCGCCTGAAGGCGCTCCGCACCGAGCAGGGCCGGGGCCAGGATGCCGCGCAGATCGTGGCTGATCTTCGCCACCGCGGTGCCCAGCGCGGCCAGGCGCGCGTTGCGCCACAGCGCGCCGCGCAGCTCGTTCTGCATGGCGGCGAGTTCGCGGCCGGCGACCGCCATTTCGTCGTCGTTCAGCACGCTGACGCGGCTGGGATCCAGCGGCACGGTACGCTCCGGGTCGGCGCGGAAGGCGGCGATGCTGCCGATGATCTGGCGCATCGGGCGCACCAGTAGAATCAGTGCGGCGGCATAGACCAGGACGCCGGTGAGGCCGGCGATCACCAGCGACAGCCAGAAGAAATTGCCGGCGAAGTGGCGCAGGGCGACGGTTTCGTCGTGGCGCTGGATGACGAAGGTCAGCGTGCCGCCAGACGTCGGACTGGCGCCGATCACCTGCACCTCGGCGTTGCGATCGTAAGCCAGCGCGCGGGCGGCGCGGATGGCGCGCATGGTGAAGTCCTCGGCGCGCAGGTCGATCGTCTCGGTTGGCGTCACGGGCGTGGCGGCGGCCAGCACCACGGGCGCACGGGCCGGGACGGCCAGGCGGATCCACTGCGATCCGGCCAGCCGGAGCACCGCATTGACCGCCTTGGGATCGGACGGAACGCCAGGGCTCGCGGTCGCGGCGAGCACGGCGATTTCCGCGTCGTCCAGGTGCTCGTCCAGCCAGAGCTGGCGCTCGTGCGCCAGGTCGAGCACGAAGACCAGAATCTCGACCGTCAGCACCACCGCCAGCGTCAGGCGCAGCAGACGGCCGGACAGGCTGTGGCCACTGGCGGTGGCTTGGGTCTGTGCCATTGGCGGCCTCAGTCCGCGGCGGCGCGCAGGCCGGCCGCCGTGGTGCCGACGGCGTTGCGGCCGGCCTCGAACAATTCGGTCAGGAATGCCGGTTCGCCGTTGAACTTGGAGGAGATCGGCAGGTCGAGCAGGGCGTCGTCGGCGTCGTAGGTGGTGACGCGGATGGAGGGCGGCAGGGCGGCGAGCTCGGCGGCCAGCACGTTGTGGCAGGCGATCTCGTTCAGGCGGTTGGTGATCTGCATCGGCGTGGTGGGCGTGCCTGGGCGGCGGGCGGGCTGCGCGCGGATCAGCACGAGCTCGGCGGGAAGGGCGGGCTTCAGCAAGGGCGCCAGCGGCGGGTTGCCGGCATAGCCGCCGTCCCAGTAGGCGCGGCCGTCGATCTGCACCGCGGGGAAGACGAAGGGCAGGCAGGCGGATGCGAGCAACACATCGACGGTGATGGCGGCGTTCTGGAACAAGGCGGCCTGGCCGGTCTCCACATCGGTGGCGGCGACGGTGATGCGGGGCGCGCTCGGGTGGGTCAGCAGCGCGGGCTGTAGCAGGTCGGCCAGCAGGGGCCGCAGCGGGTTATGGCCGAACGGGTTGAGCTGGGCGGGGGAGAACATGCGCATGGCCATTTCCAGGCCCTGCCAAACGAAGGAGTTGGACATGTCCCAGCCCCAGAGCCACCGCTCCAGCGGGGCGTTCTGCAGCGGGCTGAGGCTGTGGGCCTGGGCGACGCGTTGCCACACGCGGCGCATTTCGGCGCGGGCCCCGGCGTTGCCGTCGCGGACCAGGCCTTGCACCAGCAAGCAGCCGAGGATCGCGCCGGACGACACGCCGCAGACGGCGCCGACGCGCAGGCCGTCCTCGAGCAACTTGTCCAGGACGCCCCAGGTGAAGGCCCCGTGTGCGCCGCCGCCTTGGAGGGCGAGGGCCACGCCCGGCTTGGGCGCTCGCGATTCCGTCATGCGGCGAAAATGGGGCCGGGGGAGCGAGTCGGCAACGGGGTCAATCGTGTGGAGCACGAAAGATCGGGAGCTTTCTCCCGGGAGCCTCGCCAGAAGGGCGCTGCCCTCCTGGACCTCCCGCCAAGGGCGTAACCCTTGGAACCCCTTTGGTTCGCCGGGTGTCCAGAACAACCGGCGGCGTCAGAACGCCAGGCCGACCCTGACGCCCAGATTGTCCAGGCCCGCGTTGTTGGTCGCAAGGCCGGCATTGGAGCTGTGCTCGAAATACAGCGACACGCTCCAGCGCGGATCGATCCAGTAGCCGAGTTCCACGCTGGGATGGAACAACACGGCGGATCCCAAAGCCAGATGGCCTTCGCTGGCCGATCGGCGGCCGTTGTCGAAGGCCGGTCCAAACCCGATGGAGAAATCGATACGATCCTGCGGCCTGAACACGCCGCGGAACAACACCGCCGTCCAGGTCAGCCCCAGATAGACCTGGCTGGTATAGCCGGAGGTGTTGGCGTCGAAGCCGACGTTGGGCCGTGGCGTGAGCATCCAGCGCAGCGCAGGCGACACGTCCGCAACCCATGCGTCGGGCACCGGCGTGACGAAGCGCAGCTCGCCGCTGATGTCGGCGCCGTGCTCCTCCTGGACGCCCAGGATCGGCACGTCGTGCGCGAGCACGCCCAACTGAGCCTCGCTGACGATGCTCTGCGCACGAGCGCCTGGCACGGCTGCCGCGCATGCCAGCATCAGGCCCAGGACGATTCGAAATACGGTGTACAAGGTCGCCACATCCGATACTGCACCACTGTAACATTACCGGAAGTGGCGATCTCCGCAACGAAGAAACGTGCGGCTGACCGGCCCGCTCGTGTCGCGCGGCGACCGGTCAACGCACGTGTGCGAGATCAGAGGGCTGCGAGGATCGACTCAGCCTTGCTCACCTCGAAGCCCCCGGGCGCCTCCACGGCGAGGTGCGTCACCTTGCCGTCGTCGGCCACCAGCGCATAGCGCTGGCTGCGTACGCCCATGCCGCGCGCCATCAGGTCCAGCTCCAGCCCGAGCGCCTTGGCGAAGGCGGCGGCGCCATCGGCCAGCATCGTCACCTTGCCGTCGGTACCCTGGTCCTTGCCCCAGGCGCCCATGACGAATGCGTCGTTCACCGAGATGCAGGCGACGGTATCGACGCCCTTTCCCTTGATTGCGTCCGCGTTCTGCACGAAGCCCGGCAGGTGCTTGGCACTGCACGTGGGCGTGAAGGCGCCGGGCACCGCGAAAAGTACAACCTTCTTGCCTTTGAAGATCTCGTCGGTGGAGGTCTCCTTCGGACCTTCCGGCGTCGCCATCATCAGCTTCATGGATGGAATCGTATCGCCGAGCTTGATTGTCATGGGCTTCCCTCGCTCCCCGTTGATGGGCTTGCAGCGCGCGACTCCTAGCCTTCCCCGCGCCCGGAGTCACGCCGGGGGCGGAGCCGCTGGCGGCCGCGAAAACTGCCCGTCGTTCCGGCGTTACGGCAAAATGAAACGTGCTGGCCCCCGGTCGGCGACCTTGACTCGTACGGCGTGCGCCCACTCAAGTGACCGAACGTGCGAGGACCGGTCCACGCAGACACCCGGCGCACGAATGGCCGAACTCGAATGCAGATCACCAAAAATGAGGGAACCGTCATGCAGGTCGTCACGCTCAAGGACATCCCGATCGTTCCGGCAGAGGGCGCAGCGGAGCAAACCGACGGCTGGTCGGGCCCCGTGTTCCGCACCCGCCAGACCATCATTCAGCCGGGTGATTCCGCAAACTACAGTTGCAGCGTTGTGAACTTCAGCCAGGGCTGCAACACCGGCTGGCACACACATGATTGCGACCAGGTGCTGATCGTCACCTCCGGTTCCGGCCTGGTGGCGACAGAGCACGAGCAACGTGAGATCAACGTGGGCGACGTCGCGCATATAAAGGCCGGTGAGCGCCACTGGCACGGCGCCAAGGCCGACACCACGATGGGGCACATCACCATCACGTTGGTTGGCAGCAAGGCGACCTGGGGGTAGCGGGACCGTATTGCTGTCATTACGAGTTGGCCACCTGCCGGCGGCCGACAAGAGACTAAGGTTCTCCCCTCCCCTTGAGGGAGGGGTTGGGGGAGGGGTCGAAACGTAAGCATCGACCCCTCCCTCAAGGGGAGGGGAGAACCTACGTCAGGCCGCCGACGCCGTTTCATCCAGGGCGGGTCGGCCGCCGCCGGCCGGTCGTGGCCAACTCGCAATGACAGCAAGCATCTCAAGCATCTATTGAGATGACGCGGCCGGTCGCGTCAGCGCGCGTGCGCCAGCAGGTCCGCCGCGCCGTTCTGGAAGCCAAGCCCACGCAACACCTTGTCCACGAAGCCCGTCCAGTCGAGGCCGGGTTCGATCGGCAGCGACTCGCCGGAGGGACCGACGGCACGGAACCGCGCCAACGCCTCGGGCGTCGATTGCAGCGCCAGGGTGCGCTGCTGCGCCGGCAGTGCCGTCAGCCCGGGCACGGTGATCTGGATGCGCACCGTGGCACTGCGCGCGGTCGGCAGCTCCGCCGCGGTCAGCGCCACCGCATCGCCGCCCGGGGCGCAGACGATGGTGCCGCCATCCAGGTCGCAGGCGAGGTCCGACGCGGGTCCGTTGTCGAACGACACGGCGACCGAAGCTTGCATGGCCAGCATGCCGCCGATCGCGGCCTGGGTGCTGAGGCCGCGCAGCGTCACCACAGGCACCAGCGAGTCGCCGCGGCGCTGCACTTCCAGCGCCGCGCTGGGGCGTCCGGTGCCGGGCGGCAGCACCCAGCTCTCGTGCCGCATCAGGCAATTCCCCGGTGTGGCGCAGGACACCACCCAGGAGCCGATCGCTTGCTCCGTCGCGGCGCGGCCCGCGCCCGGCAGCAGGACGCAGAACACGGCAGCCAGGCACCAGCGCGGTGCGTTCGGCATGGGTCTCCTTCCCCCTCAGGAACGAAGCGCTTGTAGGTAGCCGCCCCTTCCGTGTCACGCGGATATCTGCGAGCGTGCCGGCATGAACGACGCTCCCCACACCGACGCTTTCGCGCTGCACCGGTCGCTGCTGACGCTCGACTCCCATATCGACATTCCCTGGCCGACCGGCCCCGGCCCGTTCGAGGACGGCCGCCGCTGCGTCGATCTGCCGAAGATGGTGCGCGGCGGGTTGTGGGTCGGCTGCTTCGTCGCCTACGTGCCGCAGGCGGTGCGGACACCGGAAACGGAGAACGCCGCGTTCGAGCGCGCGCTGGCCATGCTGCAATCGATCAACGCGATGGGGCGCACCGAGGCGGGCATCACCGCGCGCGTCGCCAGCACAGTGGCGGCGATCGAGGCGGCACGGCGCGACGGCGTGCTGGCGGTGGTGCCTGTGGTGGAGAACGGGTTCTCGATCGGCACAGACTTGTCGCGGCTGTCGCGGTTCCGTGCGCTTGGCGCGCGGTACCTGACGATCACCCATAACGGCCATAACGCGCTGGCGGATTCGTGCAATCCGCGGAAGGACCTGAACGATCCGCCGGAAGAACATGGCGGTCTGTCGGCGCTGGGCCGCGCGGCGATCGGCGAGCTGAACAAGCTGGGCATGATTGTGGATGTCGCGCATGTGTCGCGCGCTTCCATGCTGCAGGCGGCCGAGGTGTCGCGCACGCCGATCGTCTCCACGCATTCCTGCATCAAGGCGCTGTGCGACCACCCGCGGAACATGGATGACGCGCAGTTGGACGCGCTGCGCGACGTTGGGGGCGTGATCCAGATCACCGCGGTACCGTCGTTCCTGAAGAAGGAAGCGAAAGCGGACCAGGTGGGCGTGGCGGACTTTGCCGATCACGTCGATTACGCGGTGCGGCGGATCGGGCTGGAACATGTCGGTATATCGTCGGATTTTGATGGCGGCGGCGGATTCTCCGGCTGGATGAACGCCGGCGACAGTGCCAACATCACGGTGGAGCTGCATCGTCGCGGCTATGACCGTGGCGCGCTGGCCGCGCTGTGGGGCGGCAATTTCCTGCGGGTGATGCGAGCGGCGGAGGAGATGGCGGGATGACCTTGTTCCCCTCGTCATGGCTGGTTCCCTCGTCATGGCCGGGCTTGACCCGGCCAGCCACGCAACGCCGATCGGGCCGCGGAACGTCCGGCGCGCACGGACGATGCGGGGTGGATGGCCGGGTCATGCCCGGCCGTGACGGGTTACTGACGGAGAGCGCGCAGGATAGCCCGGCATGACCCGCACCGTCCGCCTGCCCGACGGCCTGGAAATCCCCGCGCTCGGCCAGGGCACCTGGCACATGGGCGAAAGCGCGCGGTTGAAGCAGCAGGAGATCGCGGCGCTGAAGCTGGGCATCGAGCTCGGCATCACGCTGATCGACACCGCCGAGATGTATGGTAACGGCGGCGCCGAGGACATCATCGCCGAAGCCATCGCCGGCCGCCGCGACGAGCTGTTCATCGTCAGCAAGGTGTATCCGCACAACGCCTCGCGCACCGGCGTGCCGGCGGCGTGCGAGCGCAGCCTGAAGCGGCTGCGCACCGACCGGATCGACCTGTATCTGCTGCACTGGCCCGGCAGCCATCCGCTGTCCGAGACGGTGGAGGCGTTCGAGGCGCTGCGGACCGCGGGCAAGATTCGTTATTGGGGTGTTTCAAATTTCGACACCGCCGAGATGGAACGGCTGGTGAGGCTGGACGGCGGCGCGGCGTGCGCGACCAACCAGGTGCTGTACAACCCCGACACGCGCGGCATCGAGTTCGACCTGCTGCGGTGGTGCGCGCGGCACCACATGCCGGTCATGGCGTATTCGCCGGTGGGACAGGGTGGCCGGCTGTTGCGCAGCAAGGCGCTGGCGGCGGCGGCGAAGCGGCACGACGCGACTCCGGCGCAGATCGCCATTGCGTGGAGCATGCGCAGCGGATCGACGATCTCCATTCCCAAGGCGACGCAGCCGGCGCATGTACGGGAGAACGCGGCGGCCGAGGAGATCTCGCTGACGGCGGAGGACCTGGCGGAGATCGACGCGGCGCATCCGCCGCCGCGAAAGAAGCAGGGGCTGGATATTCTATAGGCGGCGCTTGCTGCGTGCAGCGAGTCTTGGGGGCCGACCTCCGTCGGCACGGCGAATTTACGAATGCAGCAGCGGTGGAACGCCGATCGGCGGCTGGTGCGTGTCGCCCAGCATGATCGAACCCGCCGCGGCATTGCCCGACGCCACCACGTCGGCGGACACCACCCCTGGCCTGACAAAATCGGCGGCGGACGCCTGGGTCGCAGCGCCAGGCGAATCGATCGTAATCGACGTCGTACCCGTGGTATCGACCCCCGCCTGATTCCACACCGTGAACTGGATCGTATCCGAACCCGCATTGCTGCCGGCCGCGTAGTGCAGGCTCGCCAGGATTGCGTTGACATCGACATAATCCGTGCCCAGAGCGATGTTGTTGGTGCCCGAGCCCCCACCGCCTGTCCTGCCGCGTTCGTCGCCGTCAGCGTGCCGCTGCTGTCGGAAATCCCTACATACAGCTCGCCCGGATTGTGCTGTGCGAAGCTGTCCGTGTAGCTGCCGCCTATCGCGATCGTGCCCCCCGCCGTGACGGATGCGGCGGACGGCTCCGACAATGCGGGACCTCCGCTGCCGATGTTGACGACGATGTCGCGTAAAGTGTCGGTGGTTCCGGTAAGGGAGAACGGCGCGCTCGCCGCGACGGCGATGGTGTCGCTGCTGGCGCCCGATCCCGGCACATAGCGCAGGCTGGCAAGATCGGCATTGACCTGGCTTTCCGGCGTGCCCGCGGCAATCGAGACCTGGTTCGTGCCGGAGCCGCTGGCGCCATTCATATACAGCGTGCCACTACCGGCCTGGATATCGACACCCGGCGTCGGGGCGTTGGCGATCGACACGTCGTTCAGTGCCAGCGTGCCACCGGCGGTGACGCTGCCGGCAGCCGGCGCGGCGATGTCGGGCACGTTGCTGTTGATGCCGCTGGCGCCGCCATCGGCCGCGAACATCACCGTTGTCGTGGGCGTGCCGTTGGCGCCGGTGACGGTGGAGTTGAGCTCGAAATTCCCCAGCCCCAGCGAGCCGGTCATCGGAATCGACTCCTCCATCCCCCCGTTGGCGGACAGGTCCAGCGTCCCGGCATTGAAGCTCATGCTGGTAGGATTCATCGCACCCAGCACCAGCCAATCACCCTGACCGAAGCCGGTCATCGCAGCGCCATCGGCGAATCCGTTCAGCGTGGCGACCGCCAGTTCGCCGGGGCCGTTGAATGCGACCACGCCGCCATCCAGCGTGCCGTCGGCGCCGATGGTCGGCGTCCCCCCGGCGTCGATCGTGCCAGTGCCCCGAAACGACGAATTGAGTGTGACGTTAGTGAAATTCGCTGTTGCCGGCTGCAATGTTCCGCTACTCAGCGTGATCGATTCTGTGGTCAGCGTGGCGCCCGACAGGCTGGCCTCGAACGGCGTGCCGGCGGGAATGGCGATGCTGCTGCCGGCAACCGACGGTGCGCCCGAGGACCAGTTGGCGCCGGTGTTCCAGTCGCTGCTGACCGTGCCGATTCAGGTATCCGTGCCCCCAGCCGCTTGGACCGTGACCGGAACGTCGTCATCAGTCTCCACACCCGCCTGGTTCCACACGTCGTAGTGAATGTCGTCGGTACCGCTGCCGACATTCGCGACGTATGTCAGACTGTTCATGATGTCCTGCACGTCTGCGTAGGAGCCGCTGAAGGTGATTGCGTGGCCGCCAGAGCCGGCAACGGCAACTTCACCGCCCGACCCAGGGTAGTAGCCAGACAGCAGACCGCTGCCGTCGCTGATGCCGACATACATCGCGCCCGGATTGGATTGGGCGAAACTGTCGGTATGACTTGCGCCGGTCACCGCGATCGTTCCGTCCGGTCCGACATTTTCCGCAGGCGGCAGCGTCAGGTTCGGACTTTCGTCACTGCTCGATGCGCCGCCGCTTGCGATGACCTGGACCTCCCGAAGTCCGAGGGAAGCACTGGGTTCCCATCGGAATGCCCGAATGGACGCGCGGTAAAGCGGCGACAAATCGAATCTGCGTGGTGGGCTTGCGATGACGCGGGAAAAATCTTCTGATACCGCGCAACCTTCCGCGGTGCGGAATGATGTTGAAGGGGAGAAAGAGAGAGCATGACCGCCCACGATCATTCCCGCTGGGGCCCCGCCGATCAGATCGGCGCCGGCAATCTGCTGACCGCCGAGCGTCGGCTGGCCGCGCTGGCATCCGTGCGCGAAGGCCGCGTCTATGACGTCAGCCACGAGATCGGCATGGGCGCACCGTTCCTGGTGCCGAACCAGACGCCGTTCCTGCTGTCGATGTGGGCGTCATGGCGCGACAGCATCAAACGCCGTCGCAAGATGGGCGCCACGAACGATGCGGGCGCCAACGTCGAACGCATCGAGATGACCGCGCATGTTGGTACGCATATCGACGCGCTGGGACATTTCTCGAAGGGCGACCGGCTCTACAACGGACTGTCGGCGGCGGACACCGTGACTGATTGGGGATTGGAGAAGCTCGGCATAGAACATGCGCCGCCGATGATCACGCGCGGGGTGCTGCTGGACGTCGCGGGACTGGATGGCGGCGCACATCTGAATGCAGGGCGCGTGGTGACGCCGGACGATCTGGCACGTGCCGCGGACAAAGCGAAGATCGCGATCGAGACCGGCGACATCGTGATGATCCGCACGGGCTGGGGGCGTTATTTCGAAAACGACAACGCGCGTTATCTGGCGGGCGAACCCGGCATCGATGCACCCGCCGCGCGCTGGCTGACCGGGCAGGGCGTGGTGGCGATCGGCTGCGACAACATGGCGGTGGAGGTGCTGCCAAATCCGGACAAGGCGCTGTCGATGCCGGTGCACCAGCACGCGCTTGCGGAGGCTGGGGTTTATCTGATCGAGAACCTGGCGCTGGATGAGCTCGCGCAGGACGGGCCGGCGAGTTTCTGTTTCATTCTGCTGGCGACGAAGTTCCGCGGCGCGACTGGAAGTCCGGTGCGGCCGGTGGCGCTGGTCTAATACCAGGTGTCGTAAATGGTGACCGTAATGGTGCTGAACGCAGTGTCATTGCGAGGCGCGCAGCGACGAAGCAATCCCCTGCCTGACGAGCCGAGGAACGCTCGTCAGGCAGGGGATTGCTTCGTCGCTTCGCGCCTCGCAATGACATTTGGGCGGCGGCCGATGGCCCGCTCCTCGTACGACACATCGTGCGTGCCCCGCCGTGCGTGCCCCGCCGTGCGTGCCCCATCGTGCAGTCAATCCAGCGGCACGCTCCCCGTGTACTTGATGATATCCAACCCTCCGGTGAACCGGTCGTTGGCATAGATCAGCCCATGATCATCCACATACACGTCGTTGATCTGGATCGTATGCGTCGCGTTGCCAGGCGGCGCGGCATCGACCAGGTAGCCGATCTCCACCGGCGCGTTTGCATTCGCAATCGAATAGGCCCGCACCCCGCCGGCAAAGAAGCCGCCCACAACTGTGTTTTTCAGCACCCGCACGGGCTGGCCTTGCTGGTTTTGCGCGATGTTGTGGGCCCCGAAGCGGCCACCTGCCTTGCACAGCGGCGTCATGTCGGCCTGCGGCGGCATGACCGCAAGCGGCACCGGGCGTTGCTCGCCGGCACCGTTCAGATTGCTGTGGCCGATAAGCTGCATGTTGCTGGACTCCGCCACCGGCGGCAGCGGATCGGCGTTTGCGGCGCTGACGGCAGTGGCGAGCAGCAGAGCCGACAACGTAGCGGGGGTTCGGATTTTCATTGTGTATCCTCCCTCGAATGGGCCGCGTCAGCCGGTGCCGGTGATGCGCTGCAGAATCTCCCGCGATGCGTCGGGGATCGGCACCGGGCGCTGCGATCCACGCTCGACGAACACGTGCACGAAATAGCCTTCCGCCGCGGCGACATCGTCATCATTGCGAAACACCGCGAGCTCGTACCGCACGGAGCTGCGCCCGATACTCGCCACCCGGATGCCGACGCTGACGCGATCGGGAAACGCCAGCGAGCTGTGATAGCGGCAGGCGACTTCCGCCACCACGCAATGCGTCGGTCCATCCATCAGGCCGACCACGTGTTCTGCCATTTCGTAATACGTCACCGCGGTGTCGAAGTACGAAAAATAGTTCACGTTGTTGACGTGCTGGAACACGTCGTTGTCCATCCAGCGCGTGGTGATTCCATGAAACCATCGATAATCGGCCCGCCGGCCGGGTGGTTGGCGGCTGCTCATCGTGCTCTCGCGATGCTTCTGCTGTCGCGGCTGACCTAGCCGGGATTGCCGCGCGGAGTCCATTGCAGCCCGCGGCGGAACGGTATGGCTGGACAAGCCGCCGCATTCCGCCTTGAATCCCGTCCCGGTGGTCACACCGCACAGGAAGGCGGTCTCGTCATGCAAAACGATGAGTCTCGGAGCAACCGGTCCGGTGCCCGCGCGTCACAGCGCGAGGACCCGCGGCAGGGCACGCCACGCGGCGAAGGCCGCGAGGGCTATACCAAGACCACGCGCGGTATCCGCATCTCCGTCCGGTCGTACTACCTGGAAGACCAGTCGAACCCCGACGATCACCACTACGTCTGGGCGTATCGCGTGAAGATCGAGAACAGCGGGCGGGAGAGCGTGCAGCTTCTGCGGCGGACGTGGCAGATCACCGATGCGCACGGCCGCACGCAGCACGTGCACGGCGCCGGCGTGGTGGGGGAGCAGCCGTTGCTCGAACCGGGCGAGTGCTTCGAATACACCTCGGGTACTCCGCTCGATACGCCGTCCGGCTTCATGGTGGGCGCCTACCACATGGTGGTGCCGAGCTCGGGCGAGAACTTCGACGTTTCCATTCCGGCGTTCAGTCTGGACAGCCCGCACCAGGGGGGTAGGGTCCACTAGCGCCTGCTGGTTGCCAGCGGGCGGAAGCGCGCCATATCGGCATGGCGGGGCCCTGCGTGGCCCCGTCTCAACAAAAGCGGATTGGAGGAGCCAGGCGGTGAACATTGTTGCGCCGAAACCAAATCGTGCCGTTGCGGAAACCGCCTCCGCCACGGAACGCCCCACGCGCGAACAAGCCGAGGAAGCCGTGCGCACCCTGCTGCGCTGGGCCGGCGACGATCCGACGCGTGAGGGCTTGCGCGGCACGCCGGACCGCGTGGTGCGTTCGTATGAGGAGTTCTTCGCCGGCTATACGACGGACCCCGTCGCGCTGCTGGCCCGCACGTTCGAGGAAACCGACGGCTACGACGAGATCGTCGTGCTGCGCGACATCCGCCTGGAAAGCTATTGCGAACACCACATGGTGCCGATCATCGGCCGCGCACACGTCGCCTATCTGCCGCACCGCCGCGTGGTGGGCATCAGCAAGCTGGCGCGCCTGGTGGAGGCGTATTCCAAGCGCTTCCAGATCCAGGAGAAGATGACGGCGCAGATCGCCAACACGATCCAGGAGGTTCTGGAGCCGCGTGGCGTCGCCGTGGTGATCGAGGCCGCGCACCAGTGCATGACCACGCGCGGCGTGCACAAGCCGGGCGTGACGATGGTCACCAGCCGAATGCTCGGTGCGTTCCGCGATGATCCAAGCACGCGGCGGGAATTGCTGGCGATGATCGGCAACCGCGGCACGGCGATCATGGGGGATTGACGGCGGCACCCACCGTCGTTGCGAGGCCGCTTGGCCGAAGCAATCCCGTTCATGTTGACGCAAACGCTGCTCGTCACGAACAGGATTGCCTCGTCGCTTCGCTCCTAACAAGAAACTGGAGCCGTCCATGCCGCGGATGGGAGGCACGCTCGGCGCCCCCACGTCATGCCGACGAAGGTCGGCATCCACGCCTTTGCCGAGGCCAGCACAGCAAGTCGTGGATGCCGACCTTCG
>DASXFW010000087.1:0-6961 GCA_036489395.1 Acetobacteraceae bacterium
CAATCCCCCGGGGAGATTGCTTCGGCCAAGCGGCCTCGCAATGACAGGGGGACGGCGTCTCATCCAGAGCGGGTCGGCCACCGCCGGCCGGTGGCCAACCCGCAATGACAGGCGTACGACGCTACGACCCGGCTTGGATGATATCGCCGAACAACACCCAGGTCTTGCCGTCCCACTTCTCCAGCCGCATCGCCTTCAACGGGCGGTGATCCGTGTGGCTGGTGCTGGCCTTGATCCCGGGCAGCGTCGTCGGCAGCACCAGATCATGCACGCTCTCCGCCTGCTTCATGATATTCGCGCGCGAGAAATTGCCGTTGCACTGCTTCAGCACCTGCAGCATCAGCTTCGATGCGGCATACGCATACACGTAGTTCGCGTCGGTCGTGTCCGCGCCCGGCATGTTCTTCGCCATGAACGCGCGCCATTCCTTCATGCCGGCGTCGTTGTCCCACTGAGGATCCGTTGGATCCTTCAGATAGCCGGTGCTGATGATGCCGATGCCGTTCTCCACGCCGGCCGGCTTCATCACCGTCGCCACCGAGATCGACACGTTGGTCATGAAGAACATCGGATGCCAGCCAAGGTCGTGCACCTTGCGGATGGACTGTGCCGCGAATTTCGGCGCCGCGACGACCAGCAGCACATTCGCGCCGGAGGACTGCAGCGACGTGATCTGGCTGTCGATCGTGGGATCGGTCGGCTCATACGCCGCCTCGGTCACCATCTTGGAATAGCGCGCGCCGAGCACCGCCTTTATGCCGGTCAGGTAGTCCTTACCGAAATCGTCGTTCTGATACAGGATCGCCAGCTTCGCGTCCGGCTTCTCCTTCAGCATGTATTTCGCGTAGATTTCCGCCTCCGTCCGATAGTCGGGCTGGAAGCCGGTGGTCCACGGATACAGCTTGGCGTCGCCCCACTTCGCCGCGCCGGTGGCGACGAACAAGTGCGGTACCTTCTTCTGGTTCAGATAGCGCACGATGGCGGAGTTGGTCGGCGTGCCGAGCGTGTTGAACACGAAGGCCACGTGGTCTTCCTCGACCAGGCGGCGGATGTCCTCGACTGTCTTTGGCGGGCTGTAGCCATCGTCATACGAAATGAAATCGATCTTATGCCCGGCCACGCCCCCCTGTTCGTTCACCATCTTGAAGAACGCGGCATCCAGCTTGCCGATCGGGCTGTACGACGAGACGTTGCCGCTATAGGGCATCGTGTTGCCGATCTTGATCTCGGTCTTGGTGACGCCTGGATCGTCTGCCAGCGCCGCCGTAGCCCAGGTCGCGGCCGCCAGCACGCTGGCCGCCAATAGTCCAAACCGCCTCATGACGTTTCCCCTGATCTTGACGTTACGCACGGCCTCCCGGGCCGTGTCGCGTTGTTAACGCGCCGCGCGGCCCGTGCGAAGGGGGCGCGGTTCGTGGCAGGATCGGACACATGAAACAGCGAGCCGACCAATTGCTGGTGGACCGCGGCCTGGCAGATTCGCGCACCCGTGCCCAGGCGCTGATCCTGGCCGGAAAGGTGTTCTCCGCCGAGCGCCGCATCGACAAGCCCGGCCAGGCTTTGGCAGATGACGTGCCGCTGGACGTGCGCGGGGCGGAGCATCCGTGGGTATCTCGCGGCGGGATGAAGCTGGAGCACGCGCTGCGGCATTTCGAACTGTCGCCGGCGGGGCGTGTGTGCCTGGATGTCGGCGCCTCGACCGGCGGATTCACCGACGTATTGCTCGCGCACGGTGCGGCGAAGGTGCACGCGGTGGATGTCGGGCATGGCCAGCTTGCGTGGTCGTTGCGCAACGATCCGCGCGTGGCGGTGCACGAAAAGACCAACGCGCGGTACCTGTCGGCCGCGCAGATCGCCGATCCGATCGAGGCGCTGGTGTGCGATGCCAGCTTCATCGGTCTGGCAACGTTGCTGCCGGCGCCTTTGTCGTTGTGCGTGTCAGGCGCGTGGGCTGTGGCGCTGATCAAGCCGCAGTTCGAGGCAGGGCCGGACGCGGTGGGACGCAAGGGCGTGGTGCGCGATCCGGCCGTGCACCAGGCGGTGTGCCTGCGTGTGCAGGCGTGGTGGTCGGCGCTGCCCGGCTGGCGCGTGCTGGGTGTGACGGAAAGCCCGATCACCGGGCCGGAGGGGAACAAGGAGTTCCTGATCGCGACGAAACGAGAGGGATAAGAGAGTGCGGCAATCCGCGTCCGTCTTGCCGCTGAAGGTCGCGCCCGTCATGCCGACGAAGGTCGCGTCCGTCATGCCGACGAAGGTCGGCATCCACGACTCCCTCCGCGGTCCTGGCAAAGTCGTGGATGCAGACCTGCGTCGGCATGACGGGGGGCAAGCGTGCGCCCACTCGTCTGCGCGACGTCTCCGGTTCACCCCGCCAGCAGCCGGCCCAATCCGGGCAGCTTCTCCTCCACCCGCATGATCCGCAGCATCGCCCACAGCGCCGCCTGGTTCGTCGTGATGACAGGCTTGCCGAACTCGCGCTCCCACTCGGCAACGAACGTCATGGTGGGAAAATTGCCGCCCGGCACCACGAACGCCTCGATCTCCGTCCGATCGATCTGCACGAACGCATCGTGCGCATTCTCCGGCCCGAGCTGTCCGATCGCGTACGCATCGCTCGCATCGAAGCTGTGCAGCGCGACCACCTGCATGGCGTATCTGGTTTCGTAATACTGGCGCGCCCGCTCGATCACCGGCTGCGAATACGGCGATACGATCGCGATGCGGCGCAGCCCCAGCGCCTGCAACGCCTGCCCCACCGCCTGCGCCGAGGTGATCGCCGGCACGCCCGCCCCCGCGCTCATGCGCCGCGTCACATCCGCGTCGTAGTTGTCGGCAAACAGACTGGCGGAGGTCTGTGCCAGCGAGATCGCTTCGACCTTGGCATTCCCCAGCATCTTCGACTGATAGTCGATGTCCACATCGAGGCTTGGTGCGAACGCACCTGCTCCGCCCTTGCCAAGCCGCGCCACATGCACCTGCAAGGATGGCGGCACCAGGCGGCCGAATTCAATTTCGCACGTCGTGTTGGTTGACGGGATCAGCACGCCAAAATGTCGCATCGGTATTCCCTCCCCGATCAAACCGGCCCGATCACGCCGGTGCCGTGCCGCGCAGGCAGGTGCGATGCAGCACGCGCGGGAAACGTGCCGCATCGAAATTCGCATCCGCGCGATGCAGCAGGCAGCGATTGTCCCACATCAGGATGTCGCCGGCGCGCCAGTGATGCCGATACATGAAGCGTTCCTGCGTCGCGTGCGCTTCCAGAGCGGCAAGGCGCGCGCGGCCATCGGCCATCGGCCTGCCATCGAAGTGCGAGGCGTGCACGCCCATGAACAAACATTTGCGGCCGGTGTCGGGATGGATGCGCACCAGCGGATGGGACATCGGCGGCGCGTCGGCGATTTCCTCCGGCGTCGCGGTCAGGCCGTGCTTCGCCTGCGACAGTTCCCAGCTATGGATCGCGCGCACGCCGTCGAGCTCGGCTTTCTCACCGTCGCTCAGCGCATCATACGCGGCATACATGTTGGCAAAGCAGGTGTCCCCGCCGTCGGGCGGCATCGTGATGGCGTGCAGGATGGTGGCGAGCGACGGCTCCGGCCGGAACGACTTGTCGGTGTGCCAGTGCTGCGAGCCAACCTTGCCGCTGGGTTTTCCGTCGGCGCCGAGATTCGACACTGTGTGTACCAGTGGATTGTCGTTGCCGCGGTTGCGCGCGATGTGCCGTTCGAGCGTGCCGAATTGCTCGGTGAATGCGATCTGCCGGTCCTTGGTCAGCGACTGGTCGCGAAAGCACAGCACGTGATAGCGGACGAACGCACCATAGACCGTGCGGCGCATCGTGGCATCGAGCGGCTGGCGCAGATCGAGACCGACCACTTCCGCCGCCAGCACCGGCGACAGCGGGCAAATCCGCACCGCATCGGCCGTCTCAGAATGAGCCGCCATCGTCAGGGACATCGCGTCCTCCACAAAGTCAGTTAACGCAGTAAATCGCGTACCGCCTGCACCACAGCGTCCGGCCGCTCGCGCGACAGGAAATGCCCGGCGACCGGAATGACACGCCGTTCGTAGTGTCCCGTGAAGTGCCGCGCATGCTGCGCCGAGCCTTCCACCGGACCGACGCCATCCGCCTCGCCATGCAGCACGATCGTCGGCACCGGGATGGCCGGCGTTGTTGCCAGGCGGCGTTCGAGTTCCTCCACGGCCGGATCGCCAGGCGCGTTGCCGTAGCGGTGGCGGTACGACTGGATTGTCACATCGACAAAATCCGGATTGTCGAAACTCGCTGCGGTCGCCTCGAATGTTGCATTGTCGAAGCGCCAGTTCGGCGACCAGAGCCGCCACAGAAGACCGGCGATTTCGCGGCGGTTCTGGGCGAGGCCCGCACGTCCGCGCTCGGTGTGGAAATACCACTGGTACCAGTAGCGGTGTTCCTGTGCGGCCGATGCCGGCTTGCCCGACGCCGCGATGTCCTGAATCGCATAACCGTTGATCGTCACCAGCGCGCGCACCCGCTCTCGCCACAGCGCCGCGACCACGCAGGCCGCGCGGCCGCCCCAGTCGTAGCCGCCCAGCACCGCGCTGCCGATACCCAGTGCATCCATGAAGTCGCGCACATCGGCACCCAGCGCCGCCTGCTGGCCGGACCGCGGTGTCGCGGCATCGAGGAAGCGCGTCGGTCCGTAGCCCCGCAGCCACGGCATCAGCACACGGCAGCCATCGGCGGCCAGCGCCGCAGCGATGTCATCGAAATCGTGCACGTCGGACGGCCAGCCGTGCAGCAGGATCACCGGCACGCCATCGGCGGGGCCGCTTTCCAGATAGGCGATTTCCAGCAGCCTGGTTCGAACAATTTTGTGCATGTCAGTACGCCAGGAAGCCGCCATCGACCGGCAATGTCACTCCGGTGATGTAACGTGCGAGATCGGATGCGAGGAACACGGCGGGGCCGGCGATGTCTGCCGGTTCGCCGATCCGGCCAAGCGGAATGCGATCCTGGAAGTTGCGCATGTAGTCCGGGTTTTCCCGCGCCCGCGCGTTCAGTGGCGTGGCGATCATGCCGGGCCCGATCGCGTTGACGCGGATGCCGAGCGGCGAAAGCTCGATCGCCAGCGCCTTGGTCAGCGCCCGCACGCCGCCCTTCGATGTTGTGTAAGCCGCGGAGTTCGGCAGCGCCACGAACGACTGGATCGAGCCGATGTTGATGACGCTCCCTTTGGTTTCCTTCAACTGGCCAAGGAATGCCGTGGTCACGTTGTACGGTCCGTCGAGATTGACCGCGAGAGTCGCGTCCCAGTCCTCGCGCGCGTTCTCCGCATCTACCGTGCCGCGGCGAATGATGCCGGCGTTGTTCACCAGCACGGAGATCGGCCCGATCTGCCGGTGGATCGATGCCGCAAGCCTGTCGCACACGTCGCGGTCCGTCACATTCAGCGTATAGGCTTCGGCGCGCCGTCCGATCGCGACGCAGACGCGTTGTGCCGCGTCGCCCTTGATGTCGGCGACCAGCACGCGCGCACCGGCATCGGCCATCGCATGTGCGATCGCTTCGCCGATGCCGGAACCGGCGCCCGTAATCAGCGCAACCGTTCCTTCCAACAGACCGGGCATGTCGCGCTTCCCTTGAACGGCCGATCAGGCCATCGCCGGCTGCGGCACGCGGGGTGCGCCGGCGTAACCGCTGGCCTGATCGGCGATGGCGAAGGTGTCGAAATAAAGGACGCGCGGTTCGCAGCCATAGCGTTGTCGGATGCCCTCCAGCCACGGGCCGTTGTAGAATGCCTTGGCAGAGGCAAGGTCTTCCCAGATGTAGGAACCACCTGCCTCGCGGCCCTCTGCGTCGCAGATGAACTGCTTGCGGATGAAGCCGGGCACCTTCAGGAAGTCCGGTGCGATCTTCAGGAAATGCTGCCGGCAGGCCTCGCGATCGATGTGCGGCGGCAGGGTGTAGAGAACGATGGCGGTGATCATCCGTTACCTCACCAGGTTATTGGTGACAGCGCCGCCGGTCGCGGTGCGGCCGCCGTCGGCAACATACTGCGCGCCGGTGATGTTGCTGGCGAGATCGGAGCACAGGAACAACACCAGGTTGGCAATCTCGTCCGCTGTTCCGTAACGCCCGAGCGGAATATTCGACTGATATCGCGTTCCGACACTGCCCGGATCGGTCGGGTTCAGCATCGATTCCAGCGAGTGGATCATGCGCGTGTCGATCGGCCCGGGGCAGACCGCATTCACCCGCACGCCGGAGCGCGCAACTTCGCCGGCCGCCGTCTTGGTCAGCCCGATCACCGCGTGCTTGGAAGCGACGTAGGCCGGCATGCCGGGGGACGCGACCAATCCCGCGACCGATGCCGTGTTCACCACCGCGCCGCCGCCCTGTCGCAGCATGACCGGCAGCACGTGGCGCAGGCCCAGGAAGACGCCCTTCACGTTCACCGCCATCACGCGGTCGAACATGTCCTCGTCGTATTCCGCGGTGGGGGCGACGCTGCCCTCGATGCCGGCGTTGTTATGAAAGCAGTCGATCGCACCGAATGCATCGAGTGTTGCCTTTACATAGGCCTGCACGTCGGCGGATTTCGTCACGTCAGCCGGTGTGAAGCGCGCATCGCCGCCCTGCTGACGTATGATGCCGGCGGTTGCATCGCCCGCGGCTGCGTCGCGGTCAACCACCATGACCTTGGCGCCACGGCCGGCGAAGCCCAACGCGGTGGCACGGCCGATGCCGTTGCCTCCGCCGGTGATCAACGCGACCTTGCCGCTGAATTCGAACATACGTGTTCTCTCCCTCCGCATCGCTGCCGCGTGGCGCGCGCCGATGCTATCCGGAAATGCCGGAGAGCGATACGCCGCGTCGCTCTTCCCGTCAGGGCGAACTGCCCCCGGATGATAAGCCTCTGTCATTGCGCCCAAGAAACCAAGGTCCCCCCTCCCCTTGAGGGAGGGGGTTCGGGGGTGT
>DASXFW010000192.1:0-1764 GCA_036489395.1 Acetobacteraceae bacterium
CCGCTTGGCCGAAGCAATCCCGTTCGTGACGAGCCGCCGGCAGTTCGTCACGAACGGGATTGCTTCGGCCAAGCGGCCTCGCAATGACAGAATGCTGCCGTTTCATCCCGGGCGGGTCGATCGCCGGCCGGTGGCCACCCCAACAATGACGGCGGATCACCCCGGATGTGCGTCTGCCGGCTTGGCCGTGCTCGCCGCTGTGGGCGGAGCCTTCAGCGTCTGCAGGTACGCGATCACGTCCCGCCGCCGCAGCGCATCCGGCAGATGGAACGGCATCAGCGCGCCCGGGACGAGCGACTGCGGCCCGGCCAGCCACTTGTCCAGCGTCTCGGCATTCCACACCACGTGCGCCTGCGTCAGCGCCGCCGAATACGGATACCCGGGCACGCTGCCGGACATCCGGCCGACCACGCCATCCAGCATCGGCCCGACCTTGTTGTGCTCCGGCGCATGGCAGGCGCTGCAATCGGCGGCGAACACCTCCTGCCCCGCCGCTGCACTGGGCGGCTCCTTGTCGAAGCGCGCGAGGTTCTGCGCTCCCGCCGGGTCCTTCGACACGAAGAACGTATAGGAGAGCGTGATGTCGTTGGTATCCGCCAGCTCCGGATCCTTCGCCATGCGCGGATCGACGAAAAAATCGACCGGCATTTCCACCTTCTGGTGCGGGCCGAGCCGCTCCTCGGTGAAGCAGAAGCACTGGATCTTCTTGAAATACAGCCCCACTTCGTCAGGCGCCACGTTGAACGTGGCATGGCCGACGATGGTCTGGTCCGACATGTTCTCCGCGGTGAAGAACACCAGCGAATCCTGGCCGAGATGCACGTTCACGCTGCGCTGCACCGGCTTGAACCGCCAGGGCATGCCGGGGGCGACATTGGTGTTGAACCAGACATTCACGACGCGGGCAGACTGCTTGGCATCGTCGGCTGTGGCGCGCTGAGTATAGCCGCCTGCACCGGTGACGGAGCAAAACAGCCGGTAAAGCGTGACGGAGTACGACACCAGCGTCGTCATCGCGCCGACCGCGAGCAGCAAGCCTCCCACCGTGGCAAACGTGCGGAAACGGCGGCGGCGGGCGGGGTCGCTGGGCATGGGCGGCGCCCGTATAGGCCCGGCCCGGGTCGCGTGTAAACGCGCCCGGGCGGGCCCCCCACGGTGCCGCGCAGGCAGCCGCTTAGTTCGCCATGTGGGTGGCGGCTTCCTGGCCAGTCTGGCTGTTATCGTGCCACGGCGGCGGGCCGAGATTCACGTCGCGGGGCTTGGTCGCCGCGCCGGTCAGTCCGCCGGCCGCACCGCCGATCAGCGCGCCGCCGGCCACGCCCACCGGGCCGCCGACCACGCCGATCGCCGCACCCGTGGCAGCGCCGGTCGCCGCGCCGCCCTCGGCGCGTTCCGGCTCCTGCTGGCCGCATGCTGCCAGCAGCGCCAGCGAGGCGATTGCTGCAATGAGAGGAAGCTTCCGCATGAATCGATCCTTCTGCTGAATTGGCTTCAGGCACTCGCAGGCCGGAACGTGGCGGCGGTGCTCAGGCGGGGATCAACGCTGCGGGAGGAGGACAACATTCCGCGTGCGGGTCGTGATGGCGCGGCCCGCGGCGTGCCGGGGCGGGCGGCAGGCGCAGGGCAATCGGGTGAAACGAAGGAAAGGCCGGGACTTCGCCCCGGACCCCACCAAGGGGCGCTGCCCCTTGGATCCCCGCCAAGGGCATTGCCCTTGGGACCCTTTACTTCGCTGGATGGCGGGGAGGGGGCACAGGGCCGGAG
>DASXFW010000193.1:0-10624 GCA_036489395.1 Acetobacteraceae bacterium
CTCCGGCCCTGTGCCCCCTCCCCGCCATCCAGCGAAACAAACGGATTGCAAAGGCGACGCCTTTGCCGGAGGTCCAGGAGGCAGAGCCTCCTGGCGGGTTTCAGGGCGGAGCCCTGACCTTCCGCCGTTCTCCCGATTGCCCTGGGCGCCAGGCCGCTCGCTGTCCGACGGCCGCGCCGATGCTATAAGCCAACCATCGCGGCCATCGCCGCCACAGAAAATGAAGGAGCTCGACATGCAGGACCTGCTGCCATTGGCCGACCAGCTCGGCGCCCGGCTCAAGGCGCGTGGCGAGACCATCGCCATCGCCGAATCCTCCACCGGTGGCCTGATCTCCGCCGCGCTGCTCTCGGTCGGCGGCGCGTCGGTGTATTTCCGCGGCGGCAGCGTGATCTACACCGCGTATGCGCGCAGCGGCTTCCTCGACATTCCCAATCCGTTGCCGCCGCCGATCGAGCGCGCGTCCACCGAGCCCTATGCACTGCTGCTCGCCGAGACGGTGCGCAAGCGGCTCGATTCCACCTGGGGCCTGGGCGAGACCGGTGCCACCGGACCCACCGGCAATCGCTACGGGGATGCCGCAGGTCACACCTGCATCGCGCTGGTCGGTCCGAATTACAGCCGCGCGATCACGGTCGAAACCGGCAGCGCCGACCGTGTCGCCAACATGCGGGTGTTCTCGCAACGTGCGCTGGAGCTGCTGGCCGAAGCGCTGGGCTGACGCGCCATGCGCATTGTCATCATGGGCGCCGGCGGGCTCGGCGGTTATTTCGGCGCGCGCCTCGCCGCGGCCGGCAACGACGTGGCGTTCGTCGCGCGCGGCGCACATCTCGCGGCGATCAAAGCGGACGGGCTGCGCATCACCAGCGCGCTGGGCGATCTGCATTTGCGCGACGTGGCGGCGACCGACGATCCGTCGTCGCTCGCGCCGGCCGACGTGGTGATGATCGCGGTGAAGCTGTGGGATACCGAAGCCGCGGCGGAGGCGGTGAGGCCGCTGGTGCGGTCCGGCACCGCGGTGGTGTCGTGGCAGAACGGCGTGAACAAGGACGAGGTGCTGACACGCGTTCTTGGCCGCGACGCGGTGATCGGCGGCGTCGGCCAGATCGGCGTGGTGATCGCGTCGCCTGGCGTGATCGCGCACACCGGCACGATGGCGAAGCTGATCTTCGGCGAGTTCGATAACAGCCGCTCGGCGCGCGTGGAAGCGCTGCACGCGGCGTGCGTCGCGGCGGGGATCGATGCCGAGATCGCCGGCGACATCAACCTGGCGATCTGGCAGAAATTCGTGTTCCTGGTTGGCATGTCGGGCTGCACGTCGAGCATGCGCTCGTCGATCGGGCCGATCCGCGCCAATCCGCAAGCGCGCGGTTTGCTGCTGGACGTGGTGCGCGAGGCGGTCGCCGTGGGGCGCGCGATGGGTGTCGCGCTGCCGGTGGATTATGCGGAGCAGCGGATGGGGTTCATCGATGCGCTGCCGGCGCAGATGACGGCGTCGATGCAGGGCGACCTGGCGCGCGGCAACCGGTTGGAGCTGCCGTGGCTGGGTGGCGCGGTGGTCGAACTCGGCGAGCGTCTGGGCGTGCCGACGCCGCTGAACCGCGCGGTGCGGGACGTGCTGGCGTTGTATGTGAACGGGACGCCGAAGGGGGCATAGCACCCATAGTCATTGCGCGTTCCCGCCGGAGCCTAAATCTCCCCTCCCCTTGAGGGAGGGGTTGGGGGAGGGGTGCGTTCATGCACTGACCGCGGATGTGCGCACCCCTCCCCCAACCTCGGTCCGCTTCGCGGCCCAAGCCCACAAGGGGAGGGGGAGCTGTCTTCGCAATGATCAAGCACTCACTCCGCCGCTGCGGACAGCGCCCGGCGCCGCACCACGCGCGGTGCCGTTTCGACGATACCGATCACCAACGCAGCCATTAGTATCTGCGCCCCAACGGCCAGCCACAGCGCCGCGGGCAGGCCGAAATGGTCCGCGACGATGCCGCCGACGACCGGCATCACCGCGGTGCCCACGACCACTGCGAAGAAATTGGTCATGCCCAACGCGGCACCACGCATCTCGACCGGCACCAGCTCGCTGACACACGTGGCGATGACGATGGGACCGAGGCCAAAGCCGAAAAACCCGCTTGTACCCGCAAGTATCCGCATGCCGTTGATATCGAAGTCACCCACGATGTAGATGCCCAGCGTTGCCGCGCACAGCAGCGCGCTCAAGATGATGACCGGGCGGCGGCCGAGGAAGTCCGACGCCAGCGGCAGCAGCACCTGTCCTGCCGTCCCAATCAGGCCCCAGGCCGAAACCACTGTGCCGGCCTCGATCAAACTGAAGTGGCGCACCCTGGTCAGGAACAATACGTTATAGCCGATCGACAATTGCAGCCACGCCAGCGTTGCGCAGCCGGTCAGCGTGATCAGCAGCACCGAGCGGTTGCCCAGCAATCCGGCCGCCTCGCGCCACGCCACCTTGCGGCGTGTGGCGTGCGACGCCGGTTCCCGCATCAGCGCGAACAGGGCGACGAACACGACCGCGGTGGCGATGCCGATGATCGGAAACACCCAGCGCCAGCCGAGTGACGTTGCCAGCGTGGTGACGATCAGCGCGCCGAGGCCGACGCCGAAGAAACTGTAGCCGGCGTTGTAGAGTGCCTGGTTGAAGCCGCGGCGTTGCGGTGCGGCTTCCTCGCTGATCGTTGCCTGGCCGACCGACCAGCCGATGCCGTCGCCGAGGCCCAGCAGGTCGCGCACGACGAACATCGACAGGAAGTTCCAGGTGGCGCCCATTGCCGCGGTCGCCAGCGCGGTGAAGGCGACGGCGGGCAGCAGGATCGCGCGGCGGCCTCGGTTGTCCGACAGCCAGCCGCCGATCCAACTGCTGAACGCCCAGGTGATCGACGTGCCGGAGATCAGCAGCCCGGCTTGCCAGAGCTGCATATGGAACAAGGGAACGATGATGGGAAAGATGAAGCCGATGCCGGCCCGGTTGAGGCCGATGCAGCCCCAGAACAAGACCAGCAGCACCATGATGGTGAATTCGTAACCGGCCGAACGACGGCTGGGCATGCGGGACTCCTTGGCGTTTCCATTGCGGGTGGTTTAGCTGATCGGGTTGGCGCGGCAAGTCTCGCGGCGACGCGAGGAGCAGAGACAGAGAATGCACGATCCGGAACGGGCAACGCCGTGGACGCGGACTGCGGCGACGGACAAGGCGACGCTGTATGAAGAGCTCGCGCAGGAGCTGGTGGCGCTGCTGGCGGGCGAGCCGGACGTGGTGGCGAATGCCGCGAATGCGGCGGCGGCGATCTATCATGTTCTGCCGGATCTGAACTGGGCCGGATTCTATTTTGTGCGTGGCGGCGAGCTGGTGCTCGGGCCGTTCCAGGGGATGCCGGCGTGCGTGCGCATCCCGCTCGGCAAGGGCGTCTGCGGCACGGCGGCAGTGCAGCGACGCTCGGTGCTGGTGGCGGATGTGGCGGCGTTTCCGGGCCATATCGCGTGCGATACGGCGTCGCGGTCGGAGTTGGTGGTGCCACTGCTGCGGGGTGATGAACTGCTGGGCGTGCTCGACCTGGATAGTCCGCTGGTCGGCCGGTTCGATGAGACGGACCGCAAAGGCTGCGAGCGGCTGGCGAAAATCATTGCGGAAGGGTTCCCCTCCCCTTGAGGGAGGGGTCAGGGGAGGGGTGCGTACATCCGCCGGACCTGGTGGTATGCACCCCTCCCCTAACCCCTCCCTCAAGGGGAGGGGGATCCTTACGCGTTGCCGACCGCCGGCAGACCGTTGCGATGCGGCTTCAGCACCGCATAAAGCGCGGCGTGATGCGGTGTCGGCACGCCGAGCCGCTTGCCCTCGCGCACGATGTAACCGGAGAGACCGTCCACTTCGAGCGGTCCGCCTTTCGCAACGTCGTGGTACATCGACGCGTACATCCCGGCCGGAAATCCCTTGAAGCGACCCACCCAGGTGTCCTCGATCCCCGCCGGCAGCTCCACGCCCTGCGCGCGTGCCACCGCCGTCGCTTCGCCGACCAGCGCCCGCGCGACATCGACCACGTCCGGATCGGTATAGAGCGGCCCGGCCGGCAGGCGCGAGGCCGAGGTCAGAGACGCATTGGATGCCAGGCCGATCAGCTTGTTCCACAACGCGCTGGCGATGTTATCGGTCATTTCGGCACCGAAACCAGCATGCTGGCAACGCGCGGCGAAATCCGCCGCCAGCGCGCGCGCCTCGTTGCCATCAGGCGCGGCGAACTCGATCGACGACATGCCGCTGGTGGCGCGGATATGCCCCGGCGCCGCGATCACCGCCGACACCCAGGCGACGCCGCCCAGCACGGTCGCGTCCGGCAGTACCCGGGCGATCGTTTCGGGCCCGGTGATGCCGTTCAGCAGCGAGATCGCCAGTGTGCGTGGCCCGATCAGCGGCGCGGCGGCGCGGGCCGCATCGTCGATCTGGTACAGCTTGACCGCGAACAACACGATGTCGGCCACACCGAGCTCCGCCGCGTCGTTGCTCGCGCGCATCGGCACCGTGGCGTCGATGCGCGGGCCTTCGATGCGCAGCCCGTTCTGCTGGATCGCCGCCAGGTGCGCGCCGCGCGCCAGTGCCACGACGTCTTCCCCGGCCTTCGCCAGCAGCCCGCCGAAATAGCCGCCGACCCCGCCGGGTGCCACGATTGCAATGCGCATCGGCATCCTGTCTCCCATTCCCCGCGACAGTGTCGTGCTAGAGTCCGCGCCTTGCAACCGATCCGTGGGGCCCGCATGCGAACACTCGACGTGCTTTCGATCCAGCGCATCAATGCCGCGGACCGTGCGCGGATCGAGGCGGTCGATCCGGCGATTCGTTTCGCCGATGCGGGCGGCTGGTTCGACGGCGAGATCCGCGACACCTGGCCGGCCTTCACTGCCCAGCGCTACCTGGCGCCGAACGCGACCGGCCAGGGCACGCAAGCCGAACGCGATAAGCTGCTGGCGCAGGCCGAAGTGATCCTGGGCGGCTGGCCGTTCCCGCTCGATCTGCGCGCGCGATCGCCGAAACTCCGCTGGTTCCATCAGCGTCCCGCCGGCGCGAGCAATCTGCGGCTTGGCGATCTGTGGGGCAGCGACGTGATCGTTACCACCTCGCGCGGCGTCGCCAATCCGCTGCCGATGGCGGAGTACGCGATCGCCGGCATCCTGCACTTCGCCAAGGCGCTGGATCGCGCGTCCGGCGAGTTCAATCACCGCGCCTACCGGCCGCTGCTGTTGGCCGGCAAGACGCTGTGCGTGGTGGGTGCGGGCGGGATCGGC
This sequence comes from Acetobacteraceae bacterium, assembly GCA_036489395.1. Classification (GTDB taxonomy): domain Bacteria; phylum Pseudomonadota; class Alphaproteobacteria; order Acetobacterales; family Acetobacteraceae; genus JASHVB01. The sequence continues at coordinate 5,296 of DASXFW010000193.1, forward strand.
CGCGAGGTCGGCCGGCTCGGCGCCGCGCTGGGCATGCGCGTGATCGGCACGCGGCGGCGGCCGGAGCCGGATGCGCCGTTGCCGGCGGGGTTCTCGGAACTCGGCGGCACGGCCGCGCTCGACGATTTCCTGGCGCAAAGCGATTTCGTCTCGGTGTGCTGCCAGTGGACGCCGGAGACCGACAAGCTGATCGACGCCGCGCGGCTGGCGGCGATGAAGCAGGGCGCCATCCTGGTAAATGTGGCGCGCGGCGAGATCGTCGATGAGGCGGCGCTGGCGGAGGCCCTGGCGCGCGATCGTCTGCGCGGCGTGGTGCTGGATGTCTATGTCGGCGAGTTCGACCGCCCGCCGCCGGAGGTGCTGCACCGCGATCCGCGCGTGCTGATCACGCCGCATATTTCCGGCGGCAGCGACGTGAACCGCCACGGCGGGATCGACTTGTTCTGCGAGAACCTGCGGGCATTGCTGGACGGCGGGACGTTGCGAAACGTGCTCGACTGGGAGCGCGGGTACTGACCCGCATGGTCACTGCGAGATCACGACGCCCTGGGCGGTCTCGGGATGGAACTCGCCCATGAAGGGATATCGGCCCGGTCCGAGCGGCCGCAGCCAGATCGTCGCATAGGTGCCACCGACGATCACCTTTTCTACCTTGAGCGCCGATGAATCGAATTCCTCCGGCCCCGCATCCTGATTTGCGACGATGAGCTGCACGCGCCGTCCGGTCGGCACGTGGATTTCGGCCGGCTGGAACACGTGGTCCTTGATCGCGACGTTGATGCGCAATGGGTCCTCCGCGGCCGCCCGGGTTGCCAGACCGGCGGCGCCGAGCACGGCGACCACTCCCGCGGCCCATAGTTTGGGACGCCACATGCCGTCATTCTCCTTGCATAGCGACGGACCTGTGCGCGCGCCTCCGCGCAGCCTGATCGACCTTATCCGTGCGGTCGCAAAGACGCAAATCACTCGCAATCGCATTTTGGGTCTTGCGAGTGACTCGCAATTGCAGATAACCTGCGTGCCGTGCCGACGGGAGGGGCGGATTTGCACCGGCTTCGCAAAGACAACCAGGGCCAGCCTGCCGACCCCGGCGCCTGGGACCGGCGTCGGCCCAAACTCCCCCCGGCTTTGGTTGCGGCCACCGCGGTGGTGCTCGCCGCCCAATGGTCCAGCCCAGTCCGTGCCGCGCCGCCCACAGTGCAGGTGCCGACCGATGAATCGCTGCAATCCGGCGCCCAGGCATCCGCCGCCGGTCCGTTTGGTTTCCTGACGGGCGTGTCGCGCAGCAACTACCTGCTGGGCGACATGTGGGGGCTACGGCCCACGCTGAGCCAGTACGGCATCACGTTCGCACTGCAGGAGACCAGCGAGGTCCTGGGTAACGCCACTGGCGGCTCCCGGCAGGGGGCCGCGTATGACGGCCTGACCCAGATGGTCCTGCAAATGGACACCCAGCGGGCTTTCGGTTGGCATGGCGGGTTGTTCGACGTCAGTGCGCTGCAGATCCACGGCACCAATCTCAGCGCGGACAATCTGCTGACACTGCAGACCTCCAGCGGGATCGAAGCGGATCGTGCGACGCGGCTATGGGAGCTTTGGTACCAGCAGAAATTCCTCGACGGCGATTGGATGGACATCAAGGTCGGGCAGCAAAGCCTCGACCAGGAATTCATGGTCAGCCAGAACGCCAGCTACTTCGTGAACACGATGTTCGGCTGGCCGATGGTGCCGTCGGCGGACCTTCCCGGCGGCGGCCCGGCCTATCCGCTGTCCGCGCCTGGCGTGCGGCTGCGGGCACGGCCAACCGATTCGTGGACCGTCCTGGCCGGCGTGTTCAATGGCAATCCGGCCCCCAGCACGAACGGCGATCCGCAGATGCTGAACCCGTCCGGTACCAGCTTTCCGCTGAATGGCGGCGTGCTGGCGATCGCCGAGGTGCAGTACACCTATCCGTCGCTCGGCACGATGCTGTACGCGGGGCAGTCGGAACCGCTGGCGCGTACCTACAAACTCGGCGTCTGGTACGATTCCGAGAGTTTTGCGGACGAGCAGTTTGACAACATCGGGCTGTCTCTGGCCAATCCGGCAAGCAGCGGCGTGCCGTTGCAGCACCGTGGCGAATTCGGCATCTACGCGGTGGCCGACCAGTTGGTCTGGGTGGACCCGCAGGAGACGGACCGCACGATCAACCTGTTTGTCCGCGCCCTGGGTGCGCCGCAGGCCGATCGCAACCTGGTGACGTTCAGCCTGAACGCCGGCATGACATTCCACGAACCGTTCCTGCACCGCGACGACGATACGTTCGGCATCGGCATGGGCTATGCGAAGGTCAGCAGCAGTGCCGCCGCGCTGGACACGGCAACGGCGTTCTACACCGGCGGATACGTCCCGGCGCGTGGCGGCGAGACGTTCCTGGAGGCGACCTACCAATACCAGGTCAGGCCGTGGTGGCAGCTTCAGCCGGACATCCAGTACGTGTTCAACCCCGGCGGCGGCGTTGCCAATCCGAATGCACCGGCTACGCGCGTTCGCAACGAGCTGGTGCTCGGGCTGCGCACCAACATCTTGTTCTGAGGTCATACGATGGACGCTCGCATGCCGCCGCCGCAACGAAAGCCGAGCATGGCCAGGTTGTCGCCCTGGCGGCCCCTGCGTACCGCAATGCTGGTTTCGATGATCGGTACTGCCCTTTACGCAGGCGACGCACGAGCTCAGCAGCCGCACGGCCTGCTGGAGATGCTGCACAAGCACGTCACGCTGGCATCGATGGTGACCGACAACGGCGACCTCAATCCGTATGCCATCGTCGTCGCACCCGTTTCCGCCGGAAAGATCCACGCGGGCGACGTGCTGGTGACCGACTTCAACAACGTCTCGAACCTGCAGGGCACCGGCACCGCGATCGTCGATTACAATCCCGCAACCAAACAGGCGGCGCTGTTTGCCAGGCTGCCGCAGCGCCCGCCGCAATGTCCGGGCGGCGTCGGATTGGGCACCGCGATGACCATGTTGCGCAGCGGCTGGATCATCGTCGGCAGCACCCCCAGCACCGACGGCACCACCCGCACCAAGGGGCCGGGGTGCCTGCTGGTGCTCGATTCCAGCGGCCAGTTGGTTGCCGCCTGGGCCGGGCCGGATATCAACGACCCCTGGGGCAACATGGCGGTGATCGACAACGGAACGACCGCCACGTTGTTCGTCAGCATGGCCGGGTTCGATGTGCCAGGCCCCGCGGTGACCGACCCCGCGACCGGCTTTCCGGTGACGGTGAACAAGGCGACGGTGCTGCGCATCGCGCTGTCCCTCCCCGCGGGAAAGCCGCCCGAGATCACCGGGCAGACGGTGATCGCCAGCGGCTTCGGTCAACGCGCCGACAAGGACGCATTCCTGGTCGGGCCCACCGGCCTCGCGCTGGGTCCCGACAACACGCTGTATGTGTCGGACGCGCTCGGCAACCAGATCGTTGCGATCGCCGATGCGACGACCCGCACCACCAGCGCCGGCACCGGCCGCGTCGTCACCAAGGACGGGCTGCTGAAGCGGCCGCTGGCCATGTGCATGACGCCGGACGGCAATCTGCTGGTGACCAATGCGAAGAACGGCCAGATCGTCGAACTCGACCTGAAGAGCGGCAAGCAGCTTTACGCGCAATGGATCGATACGGACCAGGCGCAGTCGCCGCCGGGCAATGGCGACTTGTTCGGCCTGGCGATGGCGCCGGACGGCCACGGTTTCTATTACGTCGAGGATGACGTGAACACGCTGATGGAGGCCGTGCGATGAGCTGCCGCGAGAAGGATGGCGTGGCCGCATCGCGCCGCGGGTTCCTGAGCGCAACGGCCGGTCTCGTCACCGCCGCCGGATCGAGCCTTGCGGTGCCGCGCGCGTTCGCCGGCACCCAGATGGCCGCCGCGGCGCCCCCCGTGCGCGATATCGAGCCATTCCACGGCGTGCATCAGGCGGGCATCGTGACGCCGGCGCAGCGCTACACCTATTTTGCCGCGTTCGATCTTGCCGCCGACAAACGCGGCGACGTCGTTGGGTTGCTGCGGGCATGGACGCAAGCAGCCGCGCGGATGGCGGAGGGCAAACCGGCGCAGGCGCTCGGCGATCCGTTGCAGGAGGTCGCGGCTGGCGGCGCCGCGCCGGCGAAGAGCGGCGATTCCTACGACACACCCGCCGCAGGCGCGATGACAGCCGACACCGGCGAAGTGCTGGGCCTGCCGGCCGCACGGCTTACCGTGACATTCGGTTTCGGCGCCGGGGTGTTCGTCAAGGACGGCAAGGACCGTTACGGCCTGGCGTCGCGGCGCCCGGCGGCGCTGGTCGATATGCCCAAATTCACCGGCGATCAGCTTGTGGCAGCACACACTGGCGGCGACCTGTCAGTGCAGGCCTGCGCCGACGATCCGCAGGTGGCGTTCCACGCGGTGCGCCAGCTTGCCCGCATCGCCGGCAGCGTCGCACAGATCCGCTGGGTGCAGACCGGGTTCGTGCCATTGCGCGCCAATAACGAGACACCGCGCAACCTGATGGGCTTCAAGGACGGCACCATCAATCCGGCGACCAACGATCCTGCCGCGATGCAGGCGCTTGTATGGGTCGATCAGGAAGGCCCTGACTGGATGCAGGGCGGCAGCTACATGGTTGCCCGCCGCATCCGCATCGCGCTGGAACACTGGGACCGGATGCAGCTCGCCTTCCAGGAGCAGACGGTGGGGCGCCACAAACTGTCCGGCGCGCCGCTGGGCGGCAGGCATGAGACTGACGCCCTGGACCTGGACGCGGCCGACAAGGACGGCAATCCCGTCATTCCGCAGAATGCGCATGTCCGGCTGGCCGCCGCCGCGACCAATGGCGGCGCGCAGATTCTGCGGCGGCCCTATTCGTATAATGACGGCGTCGATCTCACCGCCGAACGCTGGCCGCCCTGGCGGCAGGGGCTGGAATACGACGCCGGTCTGTTCTTCATCTGCTACCAGCGCGATCCGCGCACCGGTTTCGTCAAGATCTTCGAACGCATGGCGAAGTTCGACATGATGAACCAGTTCGTCACCCATGTCGGCGGGGGGTTGTTTGCCTGCCCTGCCGGGACGCGGCCCGGCGAGTTTATCGGCCAGCGTTTGTTGCAGGACGCGTGAACGCCGCATAAGGCACTGTTGACGAATAATCGAATCGGTTGAGCGAGGCACCGGCCTTTGCCCCGTCATGCCGACGAAGGTCGGCATCCACGTCTTGCAGTGCCGCAGCGGAGGAAGACGTGGATGCCGACCTTCGTCGGCATGACGACATTATGCGACCGTGCGTCAACTGCAGCGATTATTCATCA
>DASXFW010000381.1:0-26099 GCA_036489395.1 Acetobacteraceae bacterium
CTTCGGCCAAGCGGCCTCGCAATGACAGGGGGGCTTGGTTCTTGTTAGGCGTGTAGCGCCGAAGCAATCTCGGTCAGCAGGATACTCTCGACCGGGATTGCTTCGGCACTGCGTGCCTCGCAATGACAGTAACCACCTACGCCGCGTGCTTCACCGGCCGCGGCCAGCGCGCCGCCACCTGCGGCAGAACTTGCTCTATCAACATCCGCGTCTGTGCCAGCATGTCCGCGTCGCCCTGCGCCGCCGGACGCAGAATGAATTTCGACGCGCCCGCTTCTACATATTCCGTCAGCCGCGTCACGATCGTCGCGGCATCACCCACCGCGAACGCCTCGCGCGCATCGCGGCCGGTGCGTGCGCGGTAGGCCTCCGCCACGCGGTTCATCCCGGGATCGTCCCAGGTGCCGAACCGATAAGCGCACGCCGCGCCGTAATGATCGTCGTCGATCTGCCGCCCGGCCGCGACGACCGCCGCACGGATCGCGGCAATCACCCGGCCGACGTCCGCCACCGGTTCCGACCCCGCCTGCCAGCCCGTGCCGTAACGCGCCGTGCGCCGCACCGCCGCATCCGACGAACCGCCGATCCAGATCGGCAGATCAGGCTGCGCCGGCAGCGGCGCAATCTGTGCGCCCGTCAGCTTGTAATGCTTGCCGTCGTAGTCGAGCTTCTCGCCCCGCCATAGCCGGCCGATGATCTCCAGCGCCTCGTCGGTCTTGCGCCCGCGCGTCGTCGCGTCGAGGTGCATCGCGGTCCATTCCGGTCCGCGCGGACTGCCGATGCCGAAGCCGGGCAGCAGCCGGCCGCCGGACAGCATGTCGATCGTCGCGCATTGCTTGGCCAGCAGCACCGGCTCGCGCATCGCCACCGAAACGACGTTGACGCCGAACTTGATGCGCCGCGTGCGGCCGGCGATCGCTGCGAGCGCGGCCATGCTCTCCAGGATCGGCGCGCGGCTGATCAGCCGGTCGGTCTGCCAGATGGAGTCGATGCCGCCGGCCTCGCACAGATCGACCCAGCGCCAGAATCCGTCGGCGCCGTCGAAGGGAAATTCCATCAGCCCGACGCCGACGGCGATGCTGCGTTGCATGGGGCGTTCTCCCGGTTGCACGATGCGGCGCGACGGTTGCACGGGCGAGGGGCGGGGGGAAGGTGGGGTGGAGGCCCGTCCTGGCAGGGTGGGCCGCATCGTGCCGTTGACAAGAGACAATTGTCTCTTTACGATCGGCTTTGCATGATCCGAAGCTTCAGGCATCGCGGTTTGCGGCGGCTTTATGAAGATGACGACCGGCGCGGGATAAACCCGGAACATGCCGACAAGATCAGGGTTGTGCTGGCTCGTCTTGATCGGGCGGCGAAACCGGACGACATGGCGCTGCCCGGTCTTCGGCTGCACCCGCTCAAGGGGGAGTTGGCGGGGTTTTGGAGCGTCACAATCCGGGCCAACTGGCGAATCATCTTTCGGTTCGATGGCCATGATGCAGCCGATGTCGATCTGCTCGATTATCACCAGGCCAGGAGATGAAACCGTGCCGATGAAGAACCCCCCGCACCCCGGCTTGTCGGTTCGGCTGGATTGTTTGGAACCGCTCGATCTGTCGGTTACGGAGGCGGCCAGGTTGCTTGGCGTCACGCGCCAGACGCTCAACAACGTTGTCAACGCCAGAAGCGGGATTTCTCCCGAGATGGCGATTCGGCTGTCGAAGGCGTTCGGCAGTTCGGCCGAAACGTGGCTTGGGATGCAGCTTGCTTATGATCTCGCTCAGGCCCGGCGGCATGAAGACGGCATTCGCGTGAAGCGCGTGCGCCGCCGTGCGAGTGAGCTGCAACCTGCGTGAACGCGGTCAGAGGATGGCCGGGTCAACTGGCGGTATGCCTGGCCGCCGACGTGAGTCTGTTCTCGACGCCTTTGCGGCTGCCGGATTCCGTTCTACCCGGCGCCGGTGGCTCCGCGGCCACCTGACATAATGGGGCTGATGCGACACAAAAGCATTTAGCGACACAGCCGTTCTGCTGTGATGACAACCTTTTGCAGGACGGTTGCATCCCTAAATATGGTTGCCGAGAAGGAAACATACGCTCATTTTGGAGCGTCCGAGATCGCTGACTGCACTGTGGGCTCCTGCTACGTGTCGACGGAGAGAGGTGGTGGAGGCTGCAGGACGGTATCGAGATCGGCATTACGCAAGTTGCCATTGGGATGCCTGAGTCGATGCGTTGACGGAGCGCCAAGTAAATTGCACCGACCGAGAGCAGCTTCAGCTACACGACCAAACGCAACAATCTTGGTATATGCCCCGAGTTCGATCGTCCTTTGAAGCCATTGGCTGCACGCTGAGATTGCCGCCTTGAGCGGCGGTTTGTCGCGCGGATTTCCAGTGCCGGGAAAGCATTGCACCGCATTGGTAATATCGAAATCTTCTCTCCGGAGGCCGAGACGCGTCCAGGCGTTGCGCAGCCTGGCGGCTGCACTGTGTGGGCTTTCCCGTGAGATTAGCGGCCGTCCTTTCCTCCATTCCTCTGATCCGGGAGCTTGAAAAATCAACAACGTCGCAGATTCGTGTCTCTCGGTCTCGAGCGGAACATGCCGACGCCCCTCGGGGGCCGGCGCCGCAAGCGACCTTTGGTGGTGATAGGGGCATCCGCGGCAAACGGGATCGTCGAAGTCGGGCATCCAGAAAACCCTTACACTTCTCTTCGCCATCTGGGTGAAGATCATTCAACGTAGTGGCGAACTGGTCCGTGAGATGCGTTTAGATACAAGGTCTCCCGCGGTGCGAATTCAAGGCTGGCCGCCTAGCCTCCGCCCGAGTCGCACATTTTACGATCGCTTGTTTCTGATTTTCGGTCCCTTAACCGGCTTCACGGTCTTTGGCTTCGCCTCCTTGCCGGACCTGACCGTAGGTGGGACGACAACACCTGGGCCGGTCACCACCCGAATGTGCCAGTTCTTGGGAACGTCAGTTTTGGCGGCCTCGGCGTCAACTCGCTCCTGCGAGACGAAATGGCCTGTCATGTAGATCAGTCCGAGGAATAGTGTGTAACCGGGCGCACTGTTGTAGCCGCGCATGTCCTCATAGAGTTGGCCCAAGACGGTTCCGACGTCAGACTCTTTGCCAATGAACTTCACTTCGATGGCGGTCTCAACCGAGTCGATGCCGAAGTCCGGCTTGTAGTCCTTGGTTTGCTTGGGGATCGACGGTTCGCGGATTGTATCTGGAAACGCGAGCGTCAGCACATCCTCGAGCGAGTCTTGCACATCCTTCTCTCGTGCGGGTGTCATGACCATATTCTGCATGAGCGTGGGTGTCTGTTTCAGTATCGTACACAGCACAGAACGCTTACCGCGCATGTCGCTCGGCACCTCGATCAGTGGCGCGAAGAGGCTCAACTGCTCGCCGAGATAATCAATGGCGGGGTTGGAAACAAGTTCGTGTTGGCCGTCAAAATGTTCAAGCGCGACAAGCCGATCCGCGAGTGCCAAGTATCCCTGCTGGAACGCAGCGAGGCTGTGGGCGAGGCCGAGGTCCTCGAATATTATCAGCATCGTTGCATAGACGCGCTGAATCGTGGTGCGCAACGCGTTGGTCTTATCCGCGATGTACTCTTCGCGCATATAGTCTTCAGCGAGCTCATCGGCGTCGTTGACGCAATCGCATGCGGCAGCAGGCTGTTTGCCAATTCGGCTGCGGCATGTCTGCCAAACGGGCGAAGTCCGAGTTGCTCCTGGCACTCGACGGCATGACGCTGGCGGTTCCTCTCCGAGGCGAGATATTCGTCTATCGCTTCCGGGAGAACGCTGATCTGTTCGGCGACAAATGCCAGCAGGGCAACAGGGGGCCGCTCACCGGTGCGTAGGGCACGACCGGGATGGCGCAGGTAGCAAAGCATGAGCGCGTAACCAGGACGGTTGGCGTCGCCACGGCAACGCTGGATCGCTGCGAGGTCAGCAGCGGACAGCGTGAAGTGACGCACGAGCTCACGTTGCTCGGTTGGCGGATCGAACAGTTCCGCGATCCGCTCCTCGCTCAATTGTTGGCGTCGTACCACTCATGCCTCCTGCCGCTTCCCTCCCGCAGACCAGCCGAGCCGGGTCAGGGAGTCGATCAGGGTGCTGCGCTTGATGCCGAACGTGCGGCAGACCGCGGCCTTGGTGGCACCGCCTTCGAGTGCCACCGTCACCGCGGCAAGCTTCTCGGCATCAATGGCGAGGGGACGGCCGCCACGGCGTCCGCGACGACGTGCTGCGGCAAGCCCGGCCTGAACCCGCTCCTGAACCAAAGACCGTTCAAACTGAGCCAGCGCGCCGAAAACCTGAAACAGAAACTCGCCCTGCGGCGTGGTGGTGTCCATCTGCTCGGTCAGCGAGCGAAAGGCGACGCCGCGCGTCTTGAGGTCCGTCACTATGGTGAGAAGGTGAGGTAGAGACCGGCCCAGCCGATCCAACTTCCAGACGACCAGACAATCGCCGGGTCTGATGAAAGCCAGCGCCTTCGCCAAACCAGCCCGGTCGCTACGGCTGCCGCTGGCGCGATCCTCGAACAGATGACGCTCGTCGACCCCGGCGGAGAGGAGTGCGTCACGCTGCAGGTCCAGCACCTGACGATCGCCGTCGGTCGATACGCGCATATAGCCGACCAGCATGTGCGGAAAACCTCATCCAAGGGGTTTCCGCACACTGCTCCATTCCGACAGGGTTTGTCGTACAGAATTTCGCCTGTAAGGAGGGCTTGTTTGGGCAACTCCTCCAGGCTGACGGAAATCACTTGATTCCCGACACCCTGGCCATCAGCGACACGGAGGGGCCTCTGCACATTTTTGGCGGATTTCCGCGGCAGACAGTCCGTAGCGTTCTTGTTCTGTCCGCTTAGGCGTACCAGGAGGCCGTTTCGTTACTTCCGGCCGCGTAACGGGAATCATATGCGGGCCGATCACAGAATAGTTGCCAAAAAGGATCGACTATTCAAAAAGTGTATCACTGCCAATTCAAGAGTTGTATCATCAGCAAACCGAGGTTCATCCATCGAGGAGGGCGCTGAGTCGTGTCTGGATCCATCCAGGTCATAACGGATGTAACGTCGGAAATGGACGCGGCCCCGGCGATCAATTTCGGGTTTGCGCAGCAGTTCGGCACACTGCCGGACGGCTTGCCGCTGTACATCGTCTCTGTCTGCACCGCCGGTAATCCGGTCAACATCAACCTGACGTCGGAGGTCCGTTCTTCGCGTCGGCTGCCGTGTTGCTGCAAGCCAACGGCAGCACCATCACGGACAGCGCCGCCAACATCGAGAATGTCCTCGGCGGCGGTTCAGTGATGGGCACCACCGTTCCGAACATCGTCTACACCGTCAATGACCAAGCCGACCTCATTGCCGCGCTGAAAGCCATCGATAGCGGCTCGGCCGCGAACTACACGATCGAGCTGGGCTCGGAAGCGACCCCCGCCGTTATCACCCTGACGGGCGACCTTCCGATCATCACGGTGCCAAGCGGCGGCTCGCTGACCATCGTCGGCAACGATGGCACCATCGACGGTGCCGGCCAGTATAGCGGTTTGCTCGCCTATTCGGGCGATACCACGATCCAGAATCTCAACATCGACGATACCGCGGCGATTGGCGGCAACGGCGGAACAGGCGGATACGACAGCGGCACCGGCGGCGGCGGTGCGGGACTGGGCGGCGGCCTGTTCGTCGCCAGCAACGCCGATGTCACGCTCGATAACGTCAACTTCACGGACACCTCGGCGCGCGGCGGCAACGGCGGGCGCGAGACGGGCACCAATGGTCCCCTCAACGGCGGGACCGGCGGTGGCGGCATGGGCGGCGACGGTGGCGTCAACGGTGGTGGCGGCCTCGGTGTCGGCGCCAACGCTGCCCCTAATCCTTTCTCCAACGCCGCCAGCGGCATCGCCGTTGGCCAGGGTTCGGGAGGTAGCGGCGGACAGGAAACCCAGACCGCGGAACTGGTCCTCTTTTCTGAGACAACCTCCACCGGCAGTTCGTCCGGCGGCATCTGGGGCGGCGGCGGTGGCGCCGGATTTGGCATCGGCGGCGGCGGCGGCGGCATCGGCGGCATCACACCACCCAGTTATTCGGTCAGTAACGACGGCTTCGCGCTGGACTTCAGCTCGGTCGGCGCTTTCATCAGCTCGGTCTCGTACCTGCTGGTCGAATTCGCGGATTTGACCCCCGAGGGGGCATTGGCGTTTGCCGTGCTGAACGGCGCCGTCGCCTTGTACTCGTATATTGGCAAAAAGCTCGGCGCCGGATACCTCAACAAATACACCGATGTCACCCTCAATGGCGTTCCATCCCTGGGAACCGAGGGCACCGGCATCCCGACCCCCGGCGTGCCGACGTTCGGTTTCGGCCTGGAAATCTACAATACCGGCGGTGGCACCGTCCCGCTCGGCGGCGCGGGCGGGTTCGGCGGCGGCGGCGGCGGCGGCGGCTTCGCCCCGACCTACAGTGGCGGCGGCAGTGGCGGGTTCGGCGGCGGCGGCGGCGGCGCGTCGGGCAGCTACAGCTATGCCGGCTGGGGCGGTTTCGGCGGCGGCGCCGGCGCGTCCGGTACCACGACCGATTCGTTGAATGGCGTGCCCGGCTTCGGCGGCGGCGGTGCCTACGACGGGTTCGGCGGCGGCGGTTTGGGCGCCGGCGGCGCTATCTTCGTGCAGTCCGGCGGTGGCCTGAGTTTCGGCAGCGGATCCATCAGCGGCGCCTCCGTCGCCGGCGGCTACTCCGGCCTGATCGCCACGGAGGGCAATATCTTCTTCTCCGCCGTCAACGAAAATGGCAACATCGTCGACGTCAGCAGCCTTCCCAGCAGCCTCAACACCAGCGCCTACGGCAGCGGCATCTTCCTGCAAGGCAATGAGACGATCGACCTGACGCCGCTGGCCGGCCAGGTACTGCAGATCGGCAACATCGCCGATCAGGCGGGTTCGGATCCGACCTACGACATCAGCGTCAACGGCACCGACATCTATGCCGGCGGCATCGCGATCAATGGTGGCGGCACGGTCGAACTGGGCGGCGACAACACCTATCTCGGGGGCACCTATCTCGACTCCGGAACGCTGCTGCTGACCGCGGGCGACAGCAACGTGCTCAACCCGGGCGGCACGATTTATCTGCAAGGCGGGACGCTGATCGTCGGTGCCGGTGACACGATCGCCGCGACGCTCAGCTCTTTGGGGGGAACCGGCACGCCGCTGGTGGAACTGCAGGCCGGTGCAAGCATCACCGGCAGCATCGTCAATCTGCCCGCCGGAAAGATCATCGACTTCAGCGCGGCGCCGAACGATCCGCAACTGATATCGACCAGCAATCAGCTCCCGGATTTGGGCTACGATGGCCTGAACAGCGGCGTGCCAATCTACGGCCTTCAGTCGATCACGCCGAACTCGACCGCGTTCGCGGTCAGTGGCCAGACGCCGCTCGGCGCCGTGCTCAACTGGCTCCACACCTACAGTACCATCGACACCCAACTTCGCGGCTCCCTGCTTGGCGGTTTGTATCGCGCGTCAACCGCGAGTTACCAGATCGCGGTCTACGGCAGCTCCGCTGTATCCGGCGAGGCCGATCTGTCCGCTGCGCATTTCGAGGGCGGATCGTATACGATAGGTAATTTCGGTACTTTTATGAACGGCAGCGTGGCGCCCGCCAGCAATGCCATGCTGACCGGTGGCACCATCGGCCTCGCCTCCGGCAGCTCCTTGGTCTTGGTGGCGGCAGCCGGTCAGACGCTGACCGTGACCAGCTCATTCACAGACTTCGGCTTGGGCGCCTTCGGCCTGGGCATAGGATTCACGGTCGGTGAGATCGGCGGCGGCGAGGTCGTGCTCGGCGGCACCAATAACTTCGGCGGCAACATCGACCTTGCCGGCGGCACGCTCGCACTCGCGTCACCAGCCGCCACCGGGTCCGGCAACATCGACATCACCGGCACGAACGTCATGCTGCAACTGGATGGCACGACGCTGCCATCCAACGTGATCGCCGGCTTCGTGGTCGGCGACACGATCGACCTCGCGGCGATCGCCAACAGCGCGCCGTTCGTCGCTTCCGGTGCGAATGGTGCGCTGGTGTTCGGCAACGGGGAGACACTGCACTTCACCAGCAACGTGCTGCCCGCGAGCCGCTTCGCGCTGAGCGCCGACGGAAACGGCGGTACCGACGTCACGTTGGAGACCTACAATTTCACCGCCTCGACAGCATCGGCGCTGGCAACCGCCGCCGCCGCCACGGTCCCCACCAACGCCGAAATCAACATCACTCTCAACGCCTCGCCCGGCACGCTCACGGCGTTGGCGCCGCTCGTCATCGGCAACACTTCCGCCGGCGAGTTGGTGCTCATCAATGGCGCGGGCCAGACCATCGCGGGCGAGATCGTCGTCGCGCAGACCGCCGGCGCGACGACACTGCTGGAAAACCTGACGCTCGCCCCCGCATCCGGCGCGGCGTTGGTGGTGGATCAGGGCAGCGCCGTCACGCTCGCCAATGTCGTACTGGATGGCAGCGTCAGCATTGTTGGCGGCGGCACGCTGGTGCTGCAAACCGGCACCGTCAACGCGGTAAACGCGATCGCCGGATCCGGCACCCCTGCACCGGCGATCCTGACCGGCAGCAGCATCACGCTCGTTCCCTCCAGCCAGGTCGCATTCGCCGCCGCGTCCGGCCAGACGCTGCAGGTCAACAACCAGATCGGGCAATCCGCGTCGTTCGCCGCCAGTCTGACGATCGGCGCGGCGGGCAGCGGTGAGGTCCTGCTCGCCGGCAGCAACACGTTCAGTGGCGGCCTGATCATCGCCGGCGGCACGCTCGGGCTGGCCGCGCCGGACGCCGCCGGCACTGGCACTATCGATTTCGCCGGCGCCGGGACCGCGCTGCAACTCGATGGCACGACGCTGCCGTCAAACCTCATCACCGGCTTCGCGGCGGGTGACACGATCGACCTCGCCAACATCGCCGACAGCGCGGCTTTCAACACCTCGAACGGCAGCGGCGCACTGGCCTTCGGCAGCGGCGAGACGCTGCAATTCGCCAGCAACATCGTGCCGTTCAGCCGCTTCGCGCTGACCCCGGACGGCCTGGGCGGCACCGACGTCATGCTGAACACCTACAATTTCACCGCGGCCACCGCGGCGGAGTTGACGACGGCGCTCAACACCGAGGAGCCCGCGAACGCCGAGATCAACGTCACGCTCGACGCACCCTCCGGCACCATCACGCCGACCGGCGCGCTCGATACCGGCGATGCCAATGCCGGCATGCTGTGGGCGATCAATGGCGCGGGCGAGACCATTGCCGGCGAGATCGTCGCCAACCAGAACACCGCGAACGCGACGGCGCTGGAGAACCTTACGCTCGCGCCCGCGTCGGGGATGGCGCTGGTCATGCAGTCCGGCCAGCAGATATCGCTGGCCAATATCATGCTGGATGGCGACGCCAGCCTAATGTCCAGCGGCAGCCTGGAACTCGACAACGTCACACTTGCCGCCGGCGCGACACTCAGCGCGGATTCGACCGGCGCCGCCACGTTCGACAACGATGTTTTCAACGGCCCCGCCAGCATCAGCGCCACCGGCACGCTGACCCTGAATGACGTCAGCTTCAACAATGCGGCCGGCATGAGTCTCGCGGTGCAGCCCGGCGGCATCGCGACGCTGGACACCGTCGTGGCGGACGGCAACATCAGCATCGCTTCCGGCGGCACGATCGTGGTGCAATCGGGAACGGTTGCCGCGATCAGCAATGCCGGCGCGCTCGTCGTCGATCCGTCGCAAGGGCAGAGCGTCACGCTGGCCGGCCCCGTCACCGGCAACCTGACGATCGAAGACAGCAGCACGCTGAACGGGAACGGCGCGCCGACGGTCGCCGGCGGCACGGTGTTCGCCACCGCGGCGGCGGCGGTCACCGGCACGATCACCCTGGACAGCGGCACCACGCTGGATTTCGGCGGGGCGGCCGATCTCGGCCAGACGACGGTACTGTTCGCTTCGCCGTTCGGTGCGACGCTGCAAAACATCACACTGGCCACGGCTGATTCGGCGCTGATCCTCCAGTCGAGCGCTACTGCCGCGTTGGACAACGTCATGCTCGACAGCGGCACCGGCCTGACGGTGCAGAACGCCGCCGACGCCACCCTGGACAGCGTCACAATCGCGGGCGGCGCCACGGTGACGGTGCAGACCGGCGGCGACGCCACGCTGCGGACCAGCACGCTGGATGGCGCCGCCACCATCGCCTCCGGCGCGACGCTGGCGATGCAGTTGGGCAGCCTCGGTGCAACGGCGGATCTGGTCGTGGCATCCGGCGGCGTCGCGACGCTGTCGAGCGACATCGTGGCTGGCGGCGCCAGCATCGCAGTCGGCGGCGTGGTCACGCTGCAATCCGGCAGCATCGCTGCGGGTGCCGAACTGACGATGCAATCCGGCGGCGTGGTCACGCTGCAGAGCAACGGAACGATCGAGGGCAACACCACGATCGCCGCCGGCGGCACGCTCGTCGCGCAGTCGGGCACGCTCGCCGCGATCGGCAACGCCGGTACGCTGATCATCGACCCCGCACAGGGCGCGACGGTCACGCTGTCGGGCCCGATCGTCGGCAACGTGACGGTCGGCAACGGCGCCGCCGTGGACAGCAGCGGCACACCGACGCTGCACGGCGGCACCGTCATCGCCACCCCCGGCGCATCGCTGACCGGCACGCTCATCGTGCTGACCGACACCACGATCGACCTCGTGCCCGGCGCTGATCTCGGCAGCGGCGCGATCCTGCTCGATTCACCCAACGGCGCGACGCTGCGCTTCGATGGCACGCATCTGCCGACCGGCACGATCGCGCTCGCCGAGGGCATCGGCACGATCGATCTCACCGGCATCGATGTCGCGACAACGTCAACGCTGACAGTGAGCAGCAGCGACAGCCTCGCCATCCCCGGCGCCACCGGCACACTGCAGTTCGGCGGCGGCGTCACACCCGGCGAGGCATTCCTGCTCACCAGCGACGGCGATGGCGGCGGTCTGCTGCTGCCGATGCTGCAGACCACGACGATCGCCACGGGAGAACAATTCGATGCGCTGACCGGCGCGCTGGACGCGCTGCCCGGTGGCGACGGCCTGGCGGTGACGGTCAGCCTCGCGAACAGCCTGACACTGACGGAGAACGCCCCAAGCCTGTCCCTGGCGGGCGGCGTGAGCCTGGACATCACCGATGGCGCGGGCGGCGCGGCCGGGATCTCTCTCGCGCCGGACGTCAGTGCGTCGCTGGACGGCGTTAGCAGTTTCTCCGGCGGCGTGACGCTTGCGGCCGGCAGCACCCTGCAGCTCAACAACCCCGATGCCGCGGGCACGGGCGCGATCGCCTTCGCGGGCAATGCCGCGACACTGCGCATCGGTGGCGCGGTCATGCCCACCAATCCAATCACCGGCCTGCAGCCGGGCGGCACGATCGATCTTGCCGGCATCAGCGCCACCGCCACCGCCACCGGCATCATGTACAGCAACAACACGGGCACGCTGACAATCCCGACCGGTTCCGGCAGCGTCATGCTCGATCTGCCGGACCAGCCGCCGCTGACGCCGTTCCGCGTCGAGTCCGATGGCGCCGGCGGCACCGAGATCACCGACCCGTTCGGCCGTCAGGTCATCACGGTTGCCAACGAAGCCCAGCTCGACGCGGCGATCCAAAGCGCCGATGCGACGACGGACGACTCCACCACCATCCTGTTCGCATCCGGCGCCGGCATCACACTCAGCAAGGCGCTGCCGGAGATCGCCTTGCATGCCGGCCTGTCGCTCTACATCGACGGCAACGGCGGCACGCTGAGCGGCAACGGCCACTGGCAGGGCTTCTACGCCGAACAGGGCCAGGTCGCGATCAGCAACCTCGCGATCACCAACATGACCGCGCTGGGCGGCGCCGGCGCGAATGGCGGCATCACCCTCGACGGCAGCGGTGGTGGGCCGGGCCTCGGTGGCGGCCTGTTCGTCGGCGCCGGCGTCGGCGTCGTGCTCGACAATGTGACGTTCACGACGGACGCCGCGGTCGGCGGCGCCGGTGGCCAGTACGGCGTGTTTAATGCCACGCCCGCGGGTGGCCGAGCGGACATCACCGGTGGCGGCAGCGGCGGCAGCGGCCATGGCGCTGGCGCGACTCCCAGCTTCCACGTGATCTACAACGCCGGTTTCGGCGGCGGCGCGTTCGCCTACGTGCAGAACGCCGGGTTCGGCGGCGGCTATGCGAAGTTCGGCGGCGGCGGCGGATTGGGCGCCGGCGGCGCGATCTTCATCCAGTCAGGCGGCAACCTCACATTGCTCGGCAACGACAGTGAGAGCGGCGGCAGTGCCACCGGCGGCGCCACCCGCGATGTGATCAGCCCAGCCGCGGGCCTCGGCGCCGGCATCTTCGCGCAAGGCTCCGAGACGATCACCCTGGCGCCCACCGCCGGACAACTGCAAACGATCGGCAACGCCATCGCCGACGTGACCGGTTCGGGCGGCGGATACGGCGCGCTCAGCCTGGACCTGACCGGCGCCGGCACGGTCGATCTCGCGGGCGCCGACAGCTACACCGGCGGCACCACGCTGCAAGCCGGCACACTGGTCATCTCAGGCCCGCTGTCGGACGTCACCGGCACGATCGTTGACGACGCCACGCTGGTGCTGCAACAGGGAACCAGCGCCCTGCTCGATGCGCCTGTTACCGGCGACGGCAATCTGATCCTGGATGGCACCGCCGCCGTGCGGCAGGACAATGCCATCAATCTCGCCGGCACGCTGCTGATCCAGGCAGGCACCTTCATCGCCGTGGGCAACACGCTGAACGTCGCTGCCCTTATTGACGACGCCACGCTGGATTTCGCCAACGCCGGCAGCCTCAACTATGGCGGTCCGATCGACGGCACCGGCTCGGTTGTCGTTGGCGGCACGGGCGCGCTGACGCTCAGCGGCACCAGCGTGTTCCATGGCGTGCTGCTGAATGGCGGCAATCTCGTGCTCGCCGGCAATTCCGCCGCCGGCAGTGGCGCGATCACCTTCGCGCCCGGCGTTTACAGCAACCTGACGATCGGCGCCGGCGTCAGCCTGACCAACGTCATCGACGGCTTCAACGGCGGCGACGTCATCGACCTCGCGGGCGAGAGCAATGTGTTGTCCGGCACCTTGCTCGCCGGCAACACGCTGGACGTCATCACCGCCACCGGCTCGATTCTGCTCCATCTTGACCCGACCGCGAATTATTCGACGACGACATTCACGCCGGTCAGCGACGGCAACGGCGGCACCAAGATCATCACCGGACCGCTGCCGATCGCTGTGCCGAACGCGGCGAGCTTCGCGGCCGATCTCACCGCGATCGACAACGGGGATGCCGCCAACTACATCCTGCCGGCCTACGCGCTGTCCTTGCCGGCGGGCACCCTCGCGTTCAACACGCCGCTGCAGGTGGACCTGCCGGCCGGCACGGCGCTGCAGCTTCTCGGCAATCTCTCCATTGGTTACGCCAGCGCCAGCCTCGACATCGCGAGCGGCGATGTCCTGGTTTCCGGCGGCGTGACCCTGGAGGGTGCGGCGCTCACCGTCGCGTCCGGCGCCGCGATGTTCGTTGGCGGCGGGATGCAGAACGTGGGCGCCAATCCCGTCACCGTCGATGGCTCGCTCACCGTCACTGGTACTGTCGCGTTGAGCGACGGCGGCCTGGCGGGTTCCGGCGCCGTGACGCTGAACGATGCGAGCAACGCCATCCTGTGGTCGAATTCAACGTTCGACGGTCGCCTGAGCTTCGTTCAATCGCAGAACGCGACGATCTGGGATACGTACTCCGAACTCGATCTTTCCGGCAGTTCGGTCCTGCAGTACGGCGCCGGCAGCGGCACGATCGTGTTCGAGCCCGGCACGACCTCCTCGCTGCGGATCGATTCGTACAGTCTGGGCGGCTACGTCATCAAGGGATTCGCCGCGGGCGACGTGATCGGCGACGACCAGTTGGGCAATTTCACCAGTCTAAGTCTGGGCCCGAACAACCTGCTGAGCGCGACCGTGTTCGTGGGTGCCAACAACCCCACGATCCAATACCAGTTCGACCCGACGCAGAACTTCGCCGGGTCCGCCTTCGTCATCCACGGCAACACGTTCGAACTCGCGCCGGCGTCGTTCACGGTCAGTTCGGAAGCGCAACTCGACGCGGCGATCGCGGCGATGGACCAGGGCGGCAGCAGCGCGGCACCCAACACCGGCTACGCCATCACGCTGACCGCCAGCTTCACCCTCACCGCGAACCTGCCGGCGATCCATCTCGATACCGGCAGTACGCTTACCATCAACGGCAACGGCAACACCATCAGCGGCGCCGGCGCCTATGGCGTGCTGGACTACGTCAACAACAGCAACTCGCTGATGGTGCGCAACCTGACCATCCTCGATGGCGGCGCGGGCACCTGGCCGTCGGTGTCGCAGAGCGGGCTGGTGATGACCGGCAATGCGACGTTCGTGGACGTCAATATCGAGGGCGGGGCAGGCTCCGGCGCGAACGGCACCGGCGTGGTCGGCGCCAACACGACGTTCATCGCCGAACCCGACGCCGGTACGGTGATGACGATCTCGGATCCGGTCACTGAGCAAACCGGATTTGCGCTCGACGGCGCGGGTACGTTGTTCCTGGCGAACCCGGACAATCGCAGCAGCGGCACGATCACGATCAACAGCGGCACGCTGGAACTGGGCGGCGCTTACAGTGCCGGCGGCTATGGTACCGGCCCTGGCGCGGTCACCTTCGCCGCCAACGGCACCATCGTGGCGGCCGGCGCGGCGCCGCAGATCGTCGTTAGCGGCATGTCGTTGGGTCTGGGCGTGCTGGACTTCGCCGCGTTCGCGCCCGGCGCGCTGAGCGTCACGCAGGCATCCGGCAATACGGTGATCGACGGCGCGACCACGCTTGCCGCGGTCTCCAGCCCGATCGCGGTGGTGTCGGACGGGAATGGCGGATCGCTGGCCTATGTCGCACAAACGCAGTTCACTGCACCGGACGAACCGACGCTCGCCCGCATTGTGACGGAGATCAGCGCGGGCGGCACCGACGCCGCCGGCAACGCCAACTACACCGTCACGCTGGCGCCGGCTTCCACGACGCTGTCGCTCGGCGGCGCGCTGCCGGCGGTGGCGCTCGATGCCGGCTCGACGCTCACCGTGGCGGGCGGCGGCGCCACGATCGATGGCGGCTCGCTGCAGTCGGGCTTCACCGTCGACGCCGGCACGCTGGCGCTGCAAGACCTGAGCTTTGCCAACATCGCATCCGATGGCGCGGACGTCGCGCTGACTGGCTCCGGTGCGGCGATCCTGAACGACGTCACATTCGATGCCGCGGGGCTGGCGATTGGCGCGGGCGACACCGCGACGGTGGTCAACGGCAACCTCGGCGCGGGTAGTCTGATCGAGCTGCAAGCCGGGGCAGTGCTGGCACTGGAGTCCACCGGCGGCCCACTCGTTGTTGGCGCTGCCATCGATGATCCGGCGGGCGACGGCACCGGCGCCGGCGAGGGCAGCGTCACGATCGACGGCGCGGTTACGCTGCAGGCCGTCAACGATTTCTCCGGCGGCGTCACCGTCGATGGCTTGCTCGATCTGGCCGGATCGAGCGCGGCTGGGTCGGGCACCATCACCCTTGGCTCTTCCGGAACGCTGGCGATAGAGAATGGCATCGCCCCTGGCAACACGATCGCCGGCCTGGCGAACAACGGCACCATCGACGCGCGCGGTATTGCGCAGGCGCAGGCGTCGATCAGCGGCAATACGCTGACGATCGCCGGCAGCAGTGAATCGCTCGATCTCTCGCTCGCCGACCAGAGCTTGCTGACGCAGAATCTGGTGCTGAGTTCGGACGGCAATGGCGGCACCGATATCAGCTATGCCGCGCGCACGCTCGCCACCACCGCGGTCGCGCCGTCGATCAACCTCGGCACGGTGCATACGAGCCTGTTCTTCCTGCCCGTCGATGTCACCAACGACGCCGTGCCGGGTGGCGAGACGCTGCTTGCCAGCTTCGGCACGCTCGGCAGTTCATTGTACGGCGATGGCACGATCTCGGTCGCCCCGGGCCAGACCGGCACGCTGGCGCTGGCGTATATACCGGCATCCGACGGCACGTTCAGCGCGGTCGCCGACCTCAACGAGTTCAGCACCGCAACCGACCGGCAGCCGCAAGCGCTAAGCGGGGACCAGGTCACCGTCTCGGCGGTGACCTATAACTACGCGGAGCCGTCGCTGACCGGCACGTTCGATTTCGGCGAGGCCCGTCTCGGCGATGCCGTCATGACTGGCACCATCGCCAACGGCAGCAGCGCCGACCCGTTCCAGGAAAGCCTGACTTACAACGTCACCGATGCCGGTGATGCGAACGCTGTCATCAACTCCGGCACCGGCACGGTGCTGGCAGGCGGCAGCACGGCGTTCAACATCTCACTGAACAATCATGCGGCCGGCGTCATCAACGATTTCGGTGCTGTCACCGTGGTGTCCACGGGCGTCGGCACCAGCGGACTGGCCGATACGCCGCTCGGCGCCGCGAGCCTGAACATCACCGGCACGCTCTACAACGCGGCGGTCGTGCAGGCCCCCACGGTCCTTTCGTTCGGCATCGTGCATGTCGGCGATACGCCAATCGCGACGCTGGCGGTCGGCAACGCCAATCCGGGTGGCGTCTACAGCGACGTGCTGAATGCGTCGCTGACCAATCTCAGCGGGGTGTTTTCCGGCGGCGGCCCGCTGGAAGCGATCGCGGGCGGCACGTCGGGCGATCTGAGCCTCGGGCTGGATACCACCAACAGCGGCACGTTCAGCGAGACCGGGACGCTCGCGCTCGTCAGCCACGACACCGCGCAGGCGGATCTGGCGCTGCCGACCGACAACATCGCCATCACTGGCACGATCGACAATTATGCGACCGCGGCGTTGCAGCTGCAGGGCACCATCGGCACGCTCACCGGCTCAGGCACCAATTACACGCTGAACCTGGGCACGCTGGTTGCCTCCGAGACCGCCGCCCTGGCGGTGATAAACACGGCGACCGGGCTTGCCGACGCGCTGTCCGGTTCGTTCCAGGCCATCGCAAGCCCCGGCTTCAGCAATGCCGGGATCGACGCGTTCGCCGGCCTCGGCGCCGGTCAGTCCGACACCTTGCCCGCCATCACGCTGTCGCCCGCCGCCGGCGGCACGCTGTCCGAGACGTTGATCCTCAGCCCCACCGGCAGCAACGCGAGCGGCTATTCCGAGGCGCTACCAGCGATCACGCTGACGGTGACGGGCACGGTCCCGACCAGCAATTTCACCGCCACCAGTGAGGCGGACCTCAACAGCATCCTCGCCGACATCAGCCAGGGTGGCGGGCTGGCGCAGGCCAACACCGCCTACAACATCACGCTGGACCCGGCGAACGGCACGCTTTCGCTCAGCGGCGGCCTGACAATGATCTCGCTCGAGGGCGGATCGTCGGTGACGATCAACGGCAACGGCGCCACGATCGACGGCGGCGGCACGCTGCAAGGATTCATCGACCTGTCGGGCGCGCTGAACCTGCAGGACCTGACGCTGGCGAATTTGCTGGCGCAGGGCGGCGATGGCGGGGCGGGCTATTATGGCGACGGCGGCGGCGGGGCCGGGCTGGGCGGCGCACTGTATCTCGCTGCCGGCAGCTCGGCATCCCTACAGGACGTTCAATTCGTTGGTGACGCCGCGACCGGTGGCGCCGGCGGTGCCATTCCGGTGCCCAACCCGAGCGATGGCTACGTCGGCGGCGGCGGCGGCGGGCTGGATGGCGGCAACGCCACCTCGCAGGCCGGCGGCGTCAGTCCGATTCCGGGTGGCAACGGCGGCCAGGGTTCGGCCGAGCTCGACGATGGCGGCCTCATTTCGCTGGACTCCGCTTCAGCCGGTGGCTTCGGCGGCGGCGGCGGCGGCGGACCCGATTCGGGGAATAACAACCAGGGTTCGGGCAGTGCCTTCGGCGGCGGTGCCAGCGGCTTCGCGCCCGGCGGGTTCGGCGGCGGCGGAGGCTTCGCCGGGGCGGGCGGCGGCCTTGCCGCGGGTGCGGACGTGTTCGTCCAGTCGGGCGCCAGCATCAGCTTCCTGTCCGGCACGCTGGGCGCCGGAACACTGACCGGCGGCGCCGGCGACAACGCGACGGCCGGCAGCGCGATCGGCGGCGCCATATTCTATCAGGGCACCAACCTGCTCACCTTCTCACCCCTGGCCGGCCAGACGCTGGAAGTGGATGGCAGCCTCGGCTTTGAGAATGGCGGCGGCGTGAACGTCACCGGAGCCGGCGCGGTGCGCCTGACCACCGCCAACACCTACAGCGAAGGCACCGACGTCAGCAGCACGCTGGACCTGGCGGTCGCCGGCGCGGCCGGAACCGGCACGATCTACATGCGGCCGGGCGCCACGCTGGTCGTCGAGACCACCGGCACCCTCGGCAATGTCGTCTCGGGGCTGCAGGATGATGCGACGATCGACGCCACCGCGATCGCCAACGGCACTGTCAGCATCTCCGGCAATCACCTGACCATCGCCAATGCGACGACATCCCTGGTCGTCACGCTCGCGCAGCCCGACACCTCCCAGTACGGGATCACCGTCGGCCCGGATGCCACGGGCGGCACCGAGTTCGTGCAGGTGCCCACCGAGGTCCTGGTCGCGCCGGTGGTGGTGCCTGGCACCGTCAGCTTTGCGAACCAGCATGTCGGTAGCAGCGAGACGCTCGACATCACGCTGTCCAACACCCTGCTGCAGGGTGGCGATACACTGGTCGGCGGCTGGGGGCTGATGCCCGCGCCGCTCGGCGGCTCCGGCACGCTGTCCGTGGCGCCCGGCGGCAGCGGTACGCTGGCGTTGAGCGTCGCGTCGAGCCTGCCCGGCAACTTTACCGACACCGTTCCACTGGCGCTCGACAGCCAGAACGCATCGGGCAACCTGACGCCGATCACTGGCCAGACGATCGTCGCCACCGGCGCCTTCTATGCCTTGGCCGCGCCGACCGAAACCGGGTACAGCCTTGGTGCCGCGCGCATCGGCGGCACGCTGGCCGGCACCATCACGCTCGGTGACGGCTTCACCGGCGTCGCCAACGCCTACCAGGAGAGCCTGCTCTACAACGCCGGCAGCGTGACGTCGGGCGTGACGCTGACCAGTGTCGGCAGCGGCACCATCGTGTCCGGCGCGACGGCCGCGCTGAGCGTGTCGCTGAACACCGCTTCGGCCGGCATCATCAGCGGTTCCGTTCCGGTCAGCCTGACCTCGACCGGCGCCGGCACCAGCGGGCTCGCCGATACGGCACTGGCTGGCGACGTGTTGCAGGTGACCGGCACCGTCTATGCCGCCGCGACGGCGTATGCGACCGCGTCGCTCAACCTCGGCTGGACCCATACCGGCTCCGCGGTCACCGAGGCGATCACCGTCGCCAACCTGGCCCAAGGCAGCTTCACCGATACGCTGCAAGCCGCGCTGGCAAATCCCGGCAACGGCTTCACCGGTAGCGGGCTGGATGCGGTGGCGGCCGGGACCACGGGCACGCTGGACGTGACGCTTGGCGCCAATGCGTCCGGCGTTTTCACCAGCACCGCGAGCATCGGCCTGGTCAGCTACGATCCGTCTCTGTCGCCGCTGACGCTGCCTGGCACCACGGTGGCGCTGTCGGGCACCGTCACCAATTACGCGACGCTCGGGATCAGCGAGATCACTGGTGGCGGCACGCTGACCGGCAGCGGCTCCAGCTATGTGCTGAACCTTGGCTCGATCGATGCGGCGGACACGATCCAGCTCGCGATCGGCAACCTCGCGACGGGATTTGCCGACTCGCTGTCGGGCAATATCAGCGCCTCCGGCCCGTTCGATGCGTCGTTCAGCGGTCTGGGCAATTTCGCTAACCTTGCGGCGGGCCAGTCCGACACCGCGCCCACCATCACCATCACCCCGCTGATCACCGGCGGATTCGCGACGACGATCGTGGTGGACAGCACCGGATCCAATGCCGGCGGCTACAGTGGCGTGTTGCCTGAGACGACGCTGACAGTGGTCGGCACAATGGGGCCGACGCCCTATTCGCAGACGGTTTCGACCGGCGCCGAACTGGCCGCCGATATCCAGGCGATGGATGCCGGCGGCGCGCTGGCGGGTAGCAGCAGCAATTTCACCATCACGCTGAGCCCGAACGCGAGCACGATCACCCTGGCCGGCGCGCTGCCGCAGATCGATCTGGCGCCTGGAGTCACGCTGACGATTATCGGCAACGGCACGACGCTCGACTTCGGTGGCAATGCCGGCTTGTCGGTCGGTCAGGGCGCCGTCGTGTTCGATGACCTGACGATTGCCGATGCGACGACCCAGGGGTCCGCGGGAGCCAGTGGTTCACCGGGCGAGCCGTTCAATCCCACTGGCGGGTCGGCCACCGGCGGCGCTGCCGGCGAGGGCGGCGGCTTGTCGGTGGGCAGCGGCGCCAACGTAACGCTCAACGGCGTCGCGTTCGACAACGATTCGGCGATCGGCGGTGAGGGCGGTTCCGGCTTCGGCGGCGGCGGTGGCGGCGCCGGATTGGGCGGCGGCCTCTTTGTCGCCGCCGGTGGCAGCGTCGCCCTCAATGGGGTGGCGTTCAACGGCGACTCCGCGGTCGGCGGTCAGGGCGGCGGAAACTTCTCGAACTACGATTACGCTTCCGGCACGCCGCAGGCCGGCGGCTTTGGCGACGGTGGCGGCGGCGGCGTGGTCGATTCGAGTGGCAACGAGACCAACGCTGCGATCGGTGGATTCGGCGGCGGTGGCGGTGGCGGCGGCTCCAGCAACAGCGAAAGTGTTGAGCCCGTCGACCCGGGCACCAGCAGCGCGGCTCCGGGCGGCTATGGCGCGGGCGCAGGCGATCCGAGCAGCTACGGTCCGATCGTCATTCCCGGCGTCGGCCCCGGCGGCGGGGATGGCGATCTGGCCGGCGGCGGTGGCGGCGGCCTGGGCGCGGGCGGCGATATCTTCGTTCAGTCCGGCGGCAGCGTCGTCGTTTCCGGCGGCACGCTGGGCATCGGCTCGGTCACCGGTGGATTGGATGGCGAGGGCTCGACGGCAGGCGCCGGCCAGGGGCTGGGCCAGGATGTCTTCGTGCAGGGCACGGCCGATGTCAGCTTCGCACCCGACGTGGGGACCGATATCGTTCTCAGCCAGAACGCGATCGCTTCGGACCAGTCCTCGACCGGGTTCACCTTCGCCGGCCCGGGTTCGGGGTTGCTGGCGGCCGATCAATTGCCGGATGCCGCCGTCACCATAACCGGTGGCACGCTGGCCATCGCGGTGGACACGTCGGGTCTTGCCAACACCGTCACCGACAACGCCAGCCTGGAGATCACATCGCCCGACGGGGGATTTGCGGAGTCGACCCTTGTGGACCAGGGCCTGCTGCCGAGCGACGCGATCAGCATCAACGGCGACGTCATCACCGTTGGTGGCACCGGCTCGCTGGAGAATCTGGCGGCTGCGATCAACAGCCAGACCGCGAGCACCGATGTCACGGCTACGGTCAACGGCAACGGCATTACCCTGGCGGCGGGGGCCGCGCCGGGGGGCGGCGAATTCGGCGGTGTGGGGTTCCAACTGCAGGATGCGTACGGCACCCCGCTGGAGAAACTCGGCATCGCGCCGGGATATATCTACACCGAACCCGGTCAGCAGATCACCAACGGCGCCTACTCGTTCGCCGCGCCGTTCGCGCCGACGGACGGCATCGAGATCAACGGCACGACCGTCGCGATCGGCGGCACCGGGCAGATTTCCGACCTGCTGTCGGCGATCAACGGCGCGGGTATCACCAACGTCTCCGCCAGCCTCAATGCGGCTGGGCAGGTCGAGATCACCTCGCTGACCGGCCTGACTCTAACCGACGAGTCCGGGACGCCGCTCGAGACGCTCGGCATCACGCCGGGTGTTCAGGCACCGCTGGCTGTCGGCACGCGCGCCATCACCGGCACGATCACCGGCACCGGCGGCGTGGTGATCAACCAGGCGCCAGGCGACAACCTGCTGATCAACGGCACGGCGGCCTGGCAAGGCACGACATACCTGCAGGCCGGCACGCTGACGTTCAACAGCGATGTCTCCGGCTTGACGGGTCCGATCGAAGACTCGGGCATCGTGGTGTTTGCCGAGACCACACCAATGACGTTCGGCGCCAACATCACCGGCACCGGCGGCGTCGTCATCGATGCTGCTGGCTCCACGGTGACGCTGACGGGCGAAAACAGTTTCGTGGGTGGAGTGACGGTCGAGGCGGGAACGCTGGTGCTGGGCACGGCGCAGGCGGCTGGCACCGGGGCGATCACCTTCGGTAGTGGCGATCCGCCGACGCTTTCGTTCGCCATCGCGGATGCGCCGGGCAACCCGATCGACGGATTGCAGCCGGGCGATTACCTCGACATCACCGATCTGCCTGGCACCGCCGATGTCGCCGCCAATCTGCTCGGCAACAATGTGCTGCAGATCCTCACCAACGGGTACGGCACGATCGACCTTCAGCTCGATCCGACGCAGGACTTCACGGGCGATTACTTCCATCTGAGCAGCGATGGCGCTTCGGGAACGAATGTGACCGATAGCCAGATGGCGTGTTATCTTGCCGGCACGCTCATCCTGACCGACGGCGGTGAAATTCCCGTTGAAGCGTTGCGCATCGGCGACCGCGTTGTAACGCTCGATGGGAATACGAAGCCGATCAAGTGGATCGGGCAGCGCAGCTATGCCGGCGCGATTCCGAAAGGGATGCGCGACGCGATCCCGATCCTGATCCGGCAAGGTGCCTTGGGAAATGAGCTGCCGCGGCGCGACCTGATCGTGTCTCCGCTGCATGCGATGTTCTGTGATGGCGTGCTGGTGCCGGCGGAGCATCTGGTGAACGGGGTGAGCATTCTGCGCGCACCCGAGATTGACCCGATCCGCTACTTTCATGTCGAGCTGGCGCAGCATGACGTGATCTACGCCGATGGCGCGCCGGCCGAGACGTTCGTCGATTGCGACAGCCGGGCGATGTTCCACAACGCGGCCGAGTTCGACGCGCTGTATCCGGGCGACGCCGCGCCGCGCTGGCGGTTCTGCGCGCCGCGGGTGGAAGGTGGCGAGCGGCTGGCGGCGATCAAGCGGACGATCGATCGGCAGGCGGGCATCGCCCTGCCGGAACCGGGCGCCCCGCCCGGGCGGCTGCAGGGTCGGCTGGACGGGATAGAGAGCGGGCGGATATCCGGCTGGGCCTTCCATCCCGATCGCCCGGCCGATCCGGTCTGGTTGGAAGTGCTGGACGGCGACGGCGTGATCGCCCGCGTCTACGCGCGCCGCTATCGCGCCGATCTGGAGGCATCCGGCATTGGCGATGGCCGGCACGGCTTCGAGCTAAATCTGACCGGGCAGATGCGCATGCGGCGGGAAATCCGCGTGCGCCGGGTGGGGGATGGCGTCGAGTTGGACGGCTCACCGCTGATGATCGAGGCGCGAGGCAGTGCGGAACTGCTGGAGGAAGCGCGGAAGGTGGTCGCGGCCGCGATCCTGGATCCATCGGACGCGGCGGCGCTGGACGCGCTGGCAGCCGAGTTGCTGCACGGGGTGGACGCGCTGCGACAGGCGCGGGCGGCGGTGCCGGCTCGGCCGCCGGCGGCGCCCGGCCAGCGGCAACGGCGTGCACTGATCGTCGATGCGAAACTGCCGCGGCCGGACCGCGACGCGGGCTCGCAGGCGATTCTGAGCCACGCCGCCGCACTGACCGCGTTGGGCTTCAAGGTTGAGTTCGTCGCCGCCCACGAACTGGCGCGGGCGGAAGAAGCGTCGGCCGCGCTGGAGGGTGTAGGCTACGTGGTGCATCGCGCACCGAGCGTGGCGTCGGTGGAGGAAGTGCTGCGGCGGCATCGCAACGCCTTCGACCTGGTCTATTTGCACCGGCTGGCCAATGCCGAGGCCTACGCTCCGCTGGCGCGTGCCTGGCAGCCGCGGGCGCAGCTGGTCTACAGCGTGGCCGACCTGCACCACGTACGTTTGGCGCGGCAAGCGTCCGTGCAAGTATCGGCGGAACTGACGGAGCAAGCGCGTGGCGCGCGCGTTCGCGAGTTCAACACCATGCGGTTGTGTGACGCGGTGATCACCCACTCCATCGCCGAGGCGGCGTATCTGGCACGCGAGGCGCCACGTGCCTCGGTGCATGTGGTGCCGTGGACGCCGCCGGTGCGGCCGCGTCCGGTGCCGCTGGCGGCGCGGCAGGGCGTGGCAGTGATCGGGTCGTGGTCGCACGAGCCGAATGTTGATGCGGTGCGCTGGCTGGTGTCCGACATCATGCCGCGGGTTTGGGAGACGGCGCCGGGCATCGAGTTACTGGTGATCGGCAGCGACTGGCCCGCGCAGGTGCCATGGATCACCGACGCGCGGGTGCGCATGGCCGGGGCAGTGGGATCGATCGAGTCGGTGCTGGCGATGCTGCGGCTGACCGTGGCGCCGCTGCGGTTCGGGGCTGGCCTGAAGGGCAAGGTGTTGGACAGCTTCGCCTGCGAGGTGCCCTGCGTGATGACGCCGCTCGCCGCCGAAGGCTTCCCGCTGGAAGGCGCGCTGCCAGGCCTGGTGGCGGATGACGCGGCGGCGCTGGCGGCGTTGATCGTACGGCTGCACCAGGATACGCCGTTCCATCGGGCTGCGGCGCGCGATGGGCTGGCGCTGGCGGCACGCTTCGACGTCGAGGCGGTGCGCGCGGCGATGGCGCGGGTCGTGGGCTTGGGGGCAGGGAACCCTGCGCCGCGTGCATCGGCCGAGCGGAGCGACGATGCGGCGGTGGTGACAAAGCGTCGGGTAGCGACCAAACATCGGACGCGCGGCATGCGCGGGGTTGCTTCAAGGCGTGCGAGCATTGAAGCAGCGGCGGCTCCGGTCTGATCAAACTGCGAGGCAAAATGGATTGCGGAATTCACTTCATCTCCGGCCTGCCGCGCGCTGGTTCGACCCTGCTCGCCGCCCTGCTGCGGCAGAATCCGAAATTCCACGCCGGCATCACCAGCCCGGTGGGAAGTCTGTTCTCGGGACTCATCCGCCAGATGAGCCAGGAGAACGAGACCGCGGTGTTCGTGGACGACGTACTGCGAAAGAGCGTGCTTGCCGGGCTGTTCGACAATTTCTATTTTCGAGAACATCCGCGACAGTTGGTCTTCGACACCAACCGGCTGTGGGCCGCCAAGCTCGCGGCGATTGCGCAGCTCTTTCCGGCGTCGCGGCTGATCTGTTGCGTGCGCCACGTGCCGTGGATCGTCGATAGCATTGAACGGCTGGTACAGCAGAACGCGTTCGAGCCATCGCGGATCTTTGCATTCGATTCAACCGGGACGATATACAACCGTTATGAAATGCTGGCCGGTGGCGCCGGGCTGGTCGGCTACGCGTGGAACGCGTTGCGCGGGGCATTTTACGGCCCGCATGCCGATCGGCTGATGCTGTTGACCTACGAGACCTTGGCGAGCGAGCCGCAGCGCGCACTGCAGGCGGTCTATCAGTTCATCGGCGAACCATACTTCGAGCATGATTTTGCGAATGTCAGCCTGGAGACAGCGAATTTCGATAGCCGGCTCGGCGCGCCCGGATTGCACGCGATACGGCCCCTGGTGGGGTCTGTGAAGCGCGAGTCCATCCTGCCGCCTGAGCTGTTCCAGCGGATCGCCAAGGATTCGTTCTGGCTTGAACCGAGCGCGAAGAGCCGTGGCGTCCTGATCGTGTAGAGGACCAGTGAACTGGGTTCGAGCCTTGCTAACCCATCTTATTCACGGTATCGGATGGCATCAAGAACATTCTGATATAACAATAATATATTGTACGTCGCCCCATTGCTGGCCGGACCGCGTTTGAGACCCTATCTGTCAGGCAGGACGACATGGAGAGCATCAGGATGTCTGGGGTATTTACGCGGCGACGGCGGCTTGAGCCGGGCTGGTCGAATTGTCGTTGGCCAACCCGGGATACCATTTCTCAAAGAGCGGCCGGAGCGTGCCATCGAGCGTGCGCGTTCGGGTCTGTAACAGCAGGTGCGCACCGCGCTTCGTCCACTGCATTT
>DASXFW010000406.1:0-1906 GCA_036489395.1 Acetobacteraceae bacterium
GGTCGAAACGTAAGCATCGACCCCTCCCCCTACCCCCCTCCCTCAAGGGGAGGGGGAACCTACGTCACGCCGCCGCGTCGCGGCGACCACCGTGTTGCTCAGCAGGCAGGCGATGGTCATCGGCCCGACGCCGCCGGGCACCGGCGTGATCGCGCCGGCAACGGCGGCGCATTCGTCGAACACCACGTCGCCCACCAGCTTGCCGTCCGCGCGGCGATTGACCCCGACATCGATCACCGTTGCGCCTGGCCGGATCCAGTCGCCCCGCACCAGCTCCGGCTGCCCAACGGCGGCGATGACGACCTCGGCACGGCGGCACTCCTTTGCCAGGTCGCGGGTGTGGGAATGTGCCACCGTCACCGTTGCATTGGCCGCGAGCAGTAGCGCGACAAGCGGCCGGCCCACCACCAGCGAGCGACCGAGCATCAGCACCGGCGTCCCGTCCAACGCGACGCCGGTTTCCTGTAGAAGCTGCATCACCCCCAGCGGCGTGCACGGCACCAGGAACGCGCGGCCGGCCGCGAGTCGGCCTACGTTCAGCGGGTGGAACCCATCCACGTCCTTGGCTGGATCGACCGCCTCCTGCACGGCCGCCTCGTCGATCTGCGGCGGCAGCGGCAACTGCACCAGGATGCCATCGGTATCCGGATCGGCGTTCAGTCGGGCGATTTCCGCCAGCAGCGCCGGCTGAGGAGTGTCGGCTGGCAGCCGCACGGTCTGCGGGACGATGCCGGCGGCGGTGGCGGCGCGGTCCTTGGCGCGGACATAGACCGCGCTGGCAGCGTCGTCGCCGACCAGGATCACCACCAGGCGGGGCCGGTATCCCAGCCCGGCCACCTGTGCCGCGAGCCGATTGCGCATCGCTGCCGCGATTGCGATCCCGTCAATCAGGCGCGCGGTCATAGAGAACGCACCCGGCGACGGGGTGGCGTGGTGGCAGCACATGCCCCGGGTCTGGCGCCACGAGCGATGGGCAGGCGATGACGACGCCCGGTCACAGCGCCGCCAGCCGGACGGCGAGAGCGGCGGGATCGCCGGCAACCCGCAACAGCTTCTCGCGCGACGCCGCACCGGCCACCACCTGCACGGCCGACGGCGGCACACCGAGCGCTCGTGCCAGCACAGAGCAAGTCGCGCGGTTGGCCGCACCGCGATCCGCCGCCTCGGTCACGGCGATCCGCAGCCGCGATCCCTCGGCGCCCGGCAGCACGCCGTGCAGTCCGGGGCGATGCGATTTAGGCTGCACCTTGACCGCCACTGTCACGCTGTCCGTCATCGCGCGCCAGAAACATGTCACAGCAGCAACGGCTGCACCTGCCCCAGGGTGATCGCGGCATAGAGCTTTGGCAGGATGGTGTATTGCAGCACGATCAGGATGATCAGCAGAATCATGGGGCTGATGTCGATGCCACCGAAATTCGGCAGGATGTTGCGGATCGGCCGCAATGCCGGCTCGGTGATACGGTAAAGGAAATCGCCGATCGTCCAGACGAGGCGGTTGCGCGTGTCGAGCACGCCGAACGACGAAAGGATGCTGAACACCGCCGCCAGGATTACGGCCCATTTGTAAAGCCCGATGATGATATCGAGCGCCTGGAACAAGGCGGTGATCATACGCGGTCTCCAAAAGGACGGCGGAAGCTAGCGACGGCCGGATCGGTCCGCAACCTGGGGCCGGCGACGTAGCAGGGTAACCGGGGGAAACGCCGGGGCTTTGCCCTGGGCGGAGCCCTGACCTTCTCCGCCCCGTCGCCCCGTGCACGCCGCCAGCAATTCTCATTTTGGCATTTGCGGCGGTTATCGCTGGATATGGGGTTGATTAAGGCGCGGGGCGTTGGCCGGAGGCTGGCGTTGATCAGGGCGGTCGTGGTGGTGGCTGGACGAAGGCCAGGGTGCGCACGAGGTC
>DASXFW010000407.1:0-2922 GCA_036489395.1 Acetobacteraceae bacterium
GGTCGAAACGTAAGCATCGACCCCTCCCCCTAACCTTGGTCCGCTTCGCGGCCCAAGCCCTCAAGGGGAGGGGGAACCTACGTCAGGCTGCCGACGCCGTTTCATCCAGTCGCGGGTCCGCCCCCGGCCGGTGGGCAACTCGCAATGACCGGTGGAACCGCCCCCCATCCCGCACCCGTCACGCCGCGGCGCGCGCCTGCTGCAACGCCGCAATCGCGCGATCCACCCGCGCCGACGATTCGGCGTCCTGCCGGAACACCAGTGCCAGCAACCCACCCGCCGCGCGAACCACCCGCCCGGACACCGCGCCACCCGCCTGCGGCAGATCGAGCGAGGCCTCGGTCCCCACCGGCAAAACCCAGTCGCACCGCACCGCCGCGCCACCGCGCGACACGTCTTCCAACGCCACCCGCGCGGCGTCGTGGCCGGCCGTGCGCAGCACGACCATCGCACCGGCGCCGGGAACACGTTCATAGTTCCGCCGCTCGCCCGTCTCGTCGCGCACCGCGGTCAGGAACTGACCGACTTCGGCACGCAGCGTTTCGGCCTCGCGGCCGATCATCGCCGCGGCTTGCAGCACCTGGCCGCTGACCGTGCCCGCCGTGTCGGCCACCCCGACCACTTCCTGCATCGCGTGCGCGGTCTGGTCCGTCGTGCCGGACACCGCGTGCACGCTGGCGGCAATCGATCGCGTCGTGGCGCCCTGCTGCTGCACCGCCGCGGCGATGGCCTCGGACACTTCGTCCATCTTGCCGATGATCCGGCCCACCTCCCCCATCGCCGCGCCGGACTGCGTCGCCGCGTCGCGCACCGCGGCGATCTGCGCGCCGATATCGGACGTGGCCTGCGCCGTCTTCGACGCCAGCGCCTTCACCTCGCCGGCGACCACGGCAAAACCCTTGCCTGCCGCGCCAGCCCGAGCCGCCTCGATCGTTGCGTTCAGCGCCAGCAGATTGGTCTGCCCGGCGATCTCGTTGATCAGATGCACCACGTCGCCGATCCGCGTCGTCGCGTCGGCCAATCCGCGCATCGCGTCGTGGCCGGCCTCCGAGCGCTGCACTGCCTCCCGGGCGACCTCGGCCGCCGCCGCCACGTGCCGCGAAATCTCGTCCGCCGACGCGGTCATTTGCTCCACCGCCGAGGCCACCGACACCAGGTCCTGCGACGATTGCGCGGCCGTGCCAGCGGTGTCGGCGGCCCGCTGGCGCACCGATGCGGCGGCGTCGGCCATGCTGGTCGCGGCGCCGCGCATCGTCGCGGCCGATTCCACCAGCGACTGCATCACGCCGGAGATCGACCTGCCGAAATCCTGCGTGTGCCGATCCATCTCCGCCTGTCGCCGCTGCCGCGCGGCGTTCTCCCGTTCCTTTTCCTGTGCGAGCTGCCGCGCGGTGATGCCGTTGCGGCGAAATACCTCCACCGCGCTGGCCATGGCGCCGATTTCGTCGCCGCGGCCCAGCGCCTCGATCTGCCGTTCGAGATCGTCCTCGGCGATCACGGTCATTGTCGCGGTGAGCCGGACCACCGGCCGGCTGATCGCCCGCGACGTGGCGATCATCACCAGCAGCGACACGATCACCGCCAGCGCGACCGTCGTCAGCAGGATCAGCCGCACCCGCGCGGCCTCCCGCAGCGCATCCTGCGCCAGGAGTTTGCCGGCCGCGTCCGCCTGCTGCTTGTAGGCGTCGAGCTCGGCGGCAAGCTTGCCGTAACTGTCCTCGACGCCCATCAGCACGATGCTGGCCGACGCGGGATCGCTTGCCGCCGTGTTCAGCACGTCGCTGACGCCGGCGCGGTAGGCGTCGAACGACTTGCGCAGCCGCGTCACCGTGTCGGTCTGCCCGCCAAGATGCTGTTGGAGCCGATCGAGTGTCGTACTGACCCGGTCCGCGGCGGTCTTGGCGTTGGCGGCGAATTCCTTCAGGTGCGCCGGATCGTTCTCATTCGCCGCGACCGCCAGCGCGTGCTGCATCGTGGTCTGTACGCCACTGACCGCATCCTTGGCCTCGGCGGCAAGCTGATAGGTGACGAACGCACGCTCGCTCAACGACCTCAGGCGGTCGGTGCTGTCGTCCAGCAGGTGCAGCGACGCCAGGGACACCACCAGCAGCACGCACAGAATGAACCCCGGTGCGAGGAAGACCTTGGCCGAGATCGGCATGTTGGCAAGGCGAAGCCGTCGGCTGCCGACAAGTTGCATGACCGGATCAGCCGACGAACGCGCCAACGAAGATCACGTAGTCGCCGGCGCCGATCACGTACGAACGCTTCAGTGCAAGCTTGTGCGTCAACGGATTGGCCATCCGATACTCGACCCAGCCGGAGCCGCCGTTGCGACCCGCCGCGATAATTTCCTGGCCGAACGCCTTGCCGTCCACGTCCTTCATCGCATTGGCGTCGCGGTTGACGAATGCGGGCAGGCCGGGACTGCAGATGATCTTGCCGTCCGTGCGATAGACAACGACGAACAATTCGCGATCCACATAGCCGCCGGTTGGATTGTTGAAGTCGGCGAGTGCCTTGTCGAGGCCGACGTCCTTTACGTGAGCAGCCGCTTTCTCGGCCAAGGCCTTCGCCTCGTCGGGGGTCGCGGGCGCCGCCGCGTGCGCTGGGGGGACGAGAAGGAAGGACGCGGCCGCGAACACGGCAGCCCGCCGGGACAGACGCATGGAAAGCCTCCTTGGATCGTGTGGCGGCCCTGGGTCGGCCGGGTGCGACGCCGCCATGTCACGCGCCCGGCGATGGGCGCAGTGTCGCGCGAAGAAGTTAGGCACTGTTGATGAATAATCGCTGCAATTGACGCACGGTCGCATAATGTCGTCATGCCGACGAAGGTCGGCATCCACGCCTTCCTCCGCTGCGGCACTGCAAGACGTGGATGCCGACCGGAGCCTGCCACCGGGCACTTGACCCGGTGGTCGG
>DASXFW010000034.1:0-17030 GCA_036489395.1 Acetobacteraceae bacterium
GTCTCCCCTCCCCTTGTGGGAGGGGTTGGGGGAGGGGTCAAAACGTACCGATCGACCCCTCCCCCAACCCCTCCCACAAGGGGAGGGGCGACCTGTGACCTGTGCTATCGAGCTGCCAACCCGCCCAGGAACCCATCCAACGCCTCAATGAATCCCAACGTGTTCTGGCCATGCACGTTGTGGCCGCAGTCCGGTACGGTCACCAGCGTGCCGTGCGGCAGTGCATCGTGGAAACGCTCCGCGGCGTCGGCCGTCAGGATTCCGGAGTTGGCGCCGCGCACCAGCAGCACCGGCAGATCGAATGCGCGCGCGTCGTCCAGCGTGATGTTCTCCTGCGGGCCCTGACCGCGCACCAGGCCCAGCCGCCGCGGCGTCGCGTCGCACTTGCTGACGAACTTCCCGTCGGCGCGCTGCAGCATGTTGTATTTTACCGTGCGCTCGATGTGTTCCAGGCTGCGGTAGGGATCGTATTTCCGCACGTTCTCCACGAAGTGTTCGAGGTTCTCGAACTCCTGGTTCTCCTGCACGAAGCCCGCGATCACCGCGCGGCCGCGGTCCGATAGCTCCGGGCCGACATCGACGATCACCAGCGCGCGCAGGCGCGACGGATCGCGCCGGGTCAGCAGCATGGAATTGCGGCCGCCCATCGAGTGGCCGACCAGGATCGGCCGGTGCAGGTGCAGCCCCTCGATGAACGCCTCGGCGTCACGCGACATCGCGTCGTTGGTGTATTCGGCGTCGCGCGGCCATTCGCTGTCGCCGTGGCCGCGCTGGTCCAACGCAAGAACGCGGTAGTTCTGCGCCAGATGGAGGCTCACAAGGTCCCAGGAATGCGCGGACTGATGCCCGCCGTGCAGCAGCACGATCGGTTGTGCGTCCGGGTTACCCCATTCCAGGTAATGCAGGCGAATCTGCCGCAGCACGATGTTGCATGACCGATACGGCACCGACGGCGCATGCGGAACGCCGAGGTCCGCGGCGCTGGCCAGCAGGCTGCGGAATTCGTCCGACTGCGTCATGTCGAGCGGCGTGGTGGTGGAGGCGAATGCGTTCAGGAACATGTGGTTTGACCCGTCATGGCCGGGCCATGTCCCCGGGCTTGTCCCGGGGATTGACCGGCCATCTTCGCACGATCGTTCGGGGGGTAGATGGCCGGCTTAGGGCCGGCCATGACGGGCGGAGCAGCGTTCACTCCTTCACATATTCGCAGCGGAAGCCTTCGCCCCAGCGCTTGATGTAGCCGCGTGACGGCGTCGGGAAATGCGCGAAGCAGCACAGGGTATTGGTGTCGCAGTAGGTATCCAGGAACTTCTTGCGCGTCGCCGCGCCTTGCGCCGGATCGTAATCGACGCGCATCGCCAGTTCCGGATACTTCGCCTGCAGCGGCGTATGGATCAGGTCGCCGGTGATCACTGCATCCTTGCCACCGCGGCCAAATTGCACCGCGTAGTGGTCGATCGTGTGGCCGGGCGTGGGGATCAGCGACACGATGTCGTCGACTGCGTGATCGGACGTGACCAGGTCGCAGCGCTTCGCCTCGACAATCGGGATGACGCTATCGACGATCGGTGGCAGCGCGGCCTTGTCGTTCTCCGCCAGCCAGAAGTCGAGTTCGGTCTTGGAGAACAGATAGCGGGCTTTCGGGAAGGTCGGCACCCAGCGGCCGTTTTCGAGGCGCGTGTTCCAGCCGACATGGTCCACGTGCAGATGCGTGCACATGACAATGTCGATGTCATTCACGGTCATGCCCAGGCCGGCCAGGCTGCGCATCCAGACATCGTCCTTCTTCTGGTGCCACAGCGGGCGCGCGGTGCGTTCCTTGTCGTTGCCGATGCAACTATCGACCAGGATGGTGTGGCGGCCGGTCTGCACGATGTAGGACTGGAAGCACAGCACCAGGTTGTCCTGCGGATCGAGCGCGCTCGGTGCCAGCCAGGAACGGTTTTCGGCCAGCACCTCGGGCTTGAGCTGCGGCAGGAATTCCAGCGCGGGGGTGAAACCGCATTCCATCTCGACGATGCGGTGGATCGTGATGTCGCCGACCTTGAACGTGTTGGCCATTCTTCCGGGCTCCCCCTTGTCGGTTGTCCTGGCGATGATGTTAGCTGGCGGCTGGCCAGCCGACAAATCGGGGGAATCCATGAGCCACACGGAAGCCGCGGCGCTGAGCCCAGAAACGGTGATGCGGCAGATGAAGCAGAACGGCGTCACCGACATCGTGTGGCTGCCGGACAGCGAGACGAACTGGCTGTATCTGCTGATGCAGGCCGACCCCGATCTGCGCCTGGTCGGCGTCACGCGCGAGGGCCACGCGTGCTCCATCGCGGCGGGACTGTATGCCGGCGGGCGCAAGCCGATGATCCTGATCCAGAACACCGGCATGATGGAATCCGGCGATTCGATCCGCGGCTGGCTGATGGGCTTGCAGGTGCCGATCGTGCTGATGGTCGGCTACCGCGGCTACACGCGCCACGGCGTGAACGCCGACACTGCGGCGACCTATACCGAGCGCTTTCTGATGGCGTTCAACATCCCGTTCTATCTCGTTGAAGGCGACGCCGACGCCGAACGCATTTCCGTCGCGTTTGTCGAGGCAGAGAAGACGAAGCGGCCGGTCGTGGTGCTGGTCGGCGACGAGTATCACGGCTTCAACCGGTAAGGAGCGCGGTGCAATGATGCACATGGCGGATGTGGTTCGTGTGTTCGCTGAACATCGCGGCGATGCGATCGTTATTCCCGGCCGCAGCGGCCGGTTCTGGGCGAATGTCAGCGAAACGCCGTTTGACCTGCCGCTGGGCGATCCGGCGATGGGCGGACACGCTGGGTTCGCGCTGGGTGTCGCTCTGGCGCAGCCTCAGCGGCGGGTCGTACTGCTCGATTCCGAAGGCGACATTCTGATGAGCCTGGGCATGTTGGCGACGATCGCGGAGCAGGCGCCGGCAAATTTTTATCACTTCGTGCTGGACAACGAAGTTTATGCGACCACCGGCGGCCAGCCGGTGCCGAATGCGAAGAATGTTGCGTATGACGTGCTGGCACGCGGGGCCGGATATCCGCGAGCATTTGCGTTCACCGAACTCGACGCGTTCAGCCGCGAGCTGCCGGGCATCCTGGCCGCTGCAGGGCCGGTGTTCGTTGCGGCAAAGGTGCTGCCTGAAATCGAGAACGAACCAATCAGCCGCCGCGTGCGCTGGCGCAAACGCACCGCGGATCAGGTCGTGCGCGATCTGCGGGCCGCGGTACAATAAGCCCAGCGTCGTCTGACAAACGGCTCCCCCACGACGTGGGTGCTGTACGTCATGCTGCTCCGCCCCGTTAGGCTGCGCGGGGGATTCGCGCAGCCGCCGCGAAGACGTCGCGTGCGGACGTCGTGCCCGCTACATGCTCTGTACCCTCGACTCCGAGGTCCATCCATCCTGCATTCACGGCCTCGAACATTTCTTCGGCCGGTCCGGTGTGGCCCTTCGGGATGCCGAATTGTTCGAACGCGTCCGCCCACCCTGCACGCGGGACTGCAAAGGCTTTCACGCCGAGATTCAGGACTTCACCCAATTGCTCCGCGACTTCATCCGCGCTGACCATCGAACCAAGCTCGACGACGCGCTGCCCTGACCACGCTGGCCCGGTCAAAAGGGTGGCGACTTCCGCGCCAATGTCGTTCGTCGCGACCATGGTCGATTTCCGGTTTGTCGGATTGTAGTAGACCGGTAGCGTTCCGCCCTGGGCGACCTGCAAGCCGTAGAGGAAGTTTTCGAAGAAGCCGCCTGCGCGCACAAATGCAATTGGCGGTGTCAGGTCGCGAAAACCTTGCTCCAGAAGCGACAAGGCCGTGATCATCCCGTGCCCGCTGGTGTTGTTCGCGCCCATCGACGAAAGCGCGACCACCCGCGGCGGTGCTGCCTTGGTCAGCGCCTCGATATAGTTTGCAATCACGCCCTTTGCTTCTTTGTAACCGGGCGAGGGCGCCCATACAGCCGGCAACATGACGAACGCCCCTTCGACGCCTTTGAGCGCCTGCTCGATGGCGGCCGAATCATTCCAATCGCCGTCTACCAGTTCCACCCCTTGGTCCGCCCAATGAGCCGCCTTCTCGCGATTGCGGACGAGCGCGCGTACTTTCTTGCCGTGCGCCAACAGATGTTCTGCCGTTGCGCCGCCCACTTTTCCGGTAATTCCCATCACCAAAAACATGCTTTTTCTCCTGATCTTGAGGGACAGAACAATGCCCCTGTTGGTTCAACGGATGAGCGGCAGAATCGCCATGATACGAGGATCGCGCGCGTAGAGGCCGCCCCATGTCATCGCGCCCAGAAGCAGGGAAATGATTTCCGGCGGCGACCCCAGCTCACCAATGCGGACATGGGCGCAGATGGCACCTCCCAGAAAGCCAGTCACCAGGATCGCGCCGAGGACGGCGGTAGCCGCCAAAGCGTAAAGGATGGCGCAGGCAAGGATGATCGGACCCACGACGCGGGTCACTTCCATCGCGAACCCGGTTTCCTGCAACATGCTCGCGATCTGTGCCGGCACGAAAACCTGAATAGTCCCATCTGCCACCAGAGCGATAATGACAAACGCGCTCATTATCCGGCCGGCCCACAGGGCGCGATGCAAGGTCATGGTTTCAGGCACCTGATGCAGGTTCATGGTTTCGGACACTTGTTGTTCTCCAACGGGGGTTCTGATTTCGAGGCTTACTGTGTCTCATGGGCATGATAAACACCCATAAAATGAACGCACTGTTCTCACGATGGTGAACAATACCGAGGCACGAAAATGCAGAATCTCGAACCCATCCTCATTTTCATAACGGTAGCGGAAATGGGGAGCTTCACCCACGCAGCCGATAGCCTGGGCATTCAGAAGGGAAGGGCCTCAACGGCGGTCCGGAAGCTGGAAGAAGATGTCGGTGTCAGGCTCCTGCACCGGACGACGCGCAGCGTGCAGTTGACGGAGGACGGACGCGTATTTCATGCGCGCGCCCGCGATCTGCTTGCGGAAGTCGATGACCTGCACTCGATGTTTGCGGGCGATCGCGTGGCACTTCGCGGACGTTTACGGGTCGATCTGCCGACCGAGGTGGCGCGCACAACGATCGTGCCGGCCTTGCCTGATTTCATGGCGACTCACCCCGAGTTGGAGTTGGAATTGTCGAGTACGGATCGCCAGGTCGATCTGGTTCAAGAGGGGTTCGACTGTGTATTGCGGCTTGGACCCATAGGGGACGACACGCTGATTGCCCGCCCACTGGGCAAGTTGCGCATGGTCAACGCTGCCAGTCCCGCCTATCTGGCGCGCCATGGCGTCCCTCGATCGCCAGAAGATCTCCAGCGTCAGGGGCATCGGATAATTCATTTCTCGACGA
This sequence comes from Acetobacteraceae bacterium, assembly GCA_036489395.1. Taxonomy (GTDB): domain Bacteria; phylum Pseudomonadota; class Alphaproteobacteria; order Acetobacterales; family Acetobacteraceae; genus JASHVB01. The sequence goes on from DASXFW010000034.1 coordinate 5,366, forward strand.
TGCTGGGCGCAAGACCCATTGGATGGGAATATCCGGACGGCGACGGCTACGCGACGCTTCAGTTGCCAGGTGCACTGCACGTCAACAGCGCGCAGACCTACGAAGCGGCTGCCCTCGCCGGCCTTGGCCTGATTCAGGCGCCACGCCTGGGGATCGGCCGATACTTGGAGAGCGGAGCGCTTGTGGAGATCATACCCGATTTTCGTCGCCGGGCGCTCGCCGTGTCCCTCGTCGTGGCACATCGGAGCAATCTGTCGCGCCGGGTCCGCGCATTCATGAAATGGATCGAAGATGTGCTGACGCCGTACCTGGAATAGCGAGACGAACATCTTCGTCTGGCCCTCTGCAGCAAAGCAATATGTTATCTGGCTTCCAGTTCAACACACGACAACATCCAGCTCCCTCAAACAGCAACGGGCCACCGTCCCGGGGGTTCAACCCAGGCGATGGCCCGTCGTCAGCGAAGAACTCCAGCCGTCAGGCGAGCTTGAGGTTGGTGGCGGCGGCCTTGCCGCGCTCCATGGCGATCTCGTAGCTGACCTTCTGGCCGTCATTCAGACCCTTGAGTCCGGCGGCCTGGACAGCGGTGATGTGGACGAACACGTCCTTGCCGCCATCCTGCGGCATGATGAAGCCGTAGCCCTTCGTGGCGTTGAACCACTTCACGGTGCCGATAGCCATTCTGGTCACTCCTTCCGATGCGCGTCCCCTGTCGCGCTTGGGGGGATGGGAAATGGCAGCGTGGCGCGGACTCGTTCCGGATGTGCCTCAGGCGAGCTTGAGGTTGGTCGCCGCGGCCTTGCCGCGCTCCATGGCAACCTCGTAGCTGACCTTCTGACCTTCGTTCAGGCCGCGCAGGCCCGCAGCCTGGACCGCGGTGATGTGGACGAACACGTCCTTCCCGCCGTCCTGCGGAACGATAAACCCAAAGCCTTTCGTGGTGTTGAACCACTTGACTGTGCCAATAGCCATTGTCTGCGTCTCTCCGTCTGATGCGCCGCGCAACAGCGCGCGACACGTTCGACAACCGGGTCTTTGGACGTCTTGAGGGCACCCGATGACGGAAGCGCAGCAAGCCTAGCCAAATGCGATTGCGTTACACATTTGGCACAGAAACCCCGGGCGCTGTCAATCACGGTCGCGTCAGCCGTATGCAAACGCGGCAGCACACCCTGTTTCGCAACAAATTTGGCGCCAGGGTGGCTGCAAATAGTGCAATTTGTCGCATTTACCGTACTTGCATAAAAGAAATGTGCGCCGCTCGCTTGCCGCAACGCTTTTCTTGACAGCCTCGCTGTCGGGATCCTGTGTTGTGCGGCAGGTGACCTCCGGCGCGCAATCCGCTCTGATGCCGCAAGCAATGCGGGGGGACACGATGCACGCGACGCACCTGGTGATTGGCGGCGGTTCCGCCGGATGTGTCATGGCAGCGCGCCTGTCCGAAGTGCCGGGCAACAACGTGGTGCTGTTGGAGGCGGGCCGCGATTATCCAACGGACCAGACGCCGGACGACATCCGCGACACCTATTCCGGCAGCGCGCTGATGAATCCAGCGTACTTCTGGAAAGGCCTGAAGGTTCGCCGCAGGGCGGATGCCGCGCCGGTGTATTATGAGCAGGGCAGGGTGCTGGGCGGCGGTTCGTCGGTGAATGGCCAGGTCGCGCTGCGCGGGGCGCCGGCGGATTACGATCATTGGCACGACATCGGCGCGACGGGCTGGGACTGGCATTCGGTACTGCCATACTTCCGCCGGCTGGAAACCGACCTGGACTTCACCGACCAGCTTCATGGTTCGCAAGGCCCCATCACCGTGCGCCGCATGCCGCAGGAGCAGTGGGATGATTTCACGCTGTCGGTGACAAAGGTTTGGGACGAACTTGGCTACAGGCTGCGTCCCGATATGAATGGCGAGTTCGGCGAAGGCTACTCGCCGCTGCCGCTATCCAACGACGGTACCGCACGGCGTTCGACCGCCATCGGCTACCTGGATGCGGCGACGCGGCAGCGTCCCAACCTGCAAATCCTCGGCGACCCACAAGTGCGCCGCGTACTATTCGGCAATGGACATGCCAGCGGGGTCGAGCTGCGACGCAACGGTGCGATGGAGACGATCACCGCCGATAACATCGTGCTGTCGGCCGGCGCGTTGCACTCGCCGTGGTTGTTGATGCTGTCGGGAATTGGGCCGGCCGACCACCTTCGCCAGCGTGGCATCGCCGTGCAACTGGACCGGCCAGGTGTCGGCCGCAATCTCATGGACCATCCGGCGATCCATATCTCCGGTTACCTTGCACCGGTGGCGCGACACAAGATGGTGCTGCGGCGCAACTACACCTATCTGCGATGGTCGTCCGGGCTGGAAGGCGTGCCCGAAGCCGATATGGTCATGATGGCTGTCTGTCGTTCCGCCTGGCACGCGATCGGCGTACGCATTGGCACGCTGTCTTCCTATATCGGCCGCTCCTATTCCACCGGCGAAGTGCGCCTGGCATCGCCCGATCCCGACGATGAACCCGACGTCAATTTCAACTGGCTCAGCGACCAGCGCGACTTCGACCGCATGGCCGGTGCGTTTCGACGCATGGCCGGCATCCTCACGCACGATCCGGTGCCGCAATACATGTCCAATCTGTTCGCTTCGAAATTTTCCCAGCGCGTGCGCAATGTCAGCCAGAAGAACCTGCGCAATCTGCTGTTGACCAACGCCGCAGCCATGATGATGGACTCCTCCGCCACTCTGCGCCGCTTCCTGTTTGATCGTGTCATCAGCGATTGCCCGCCGCTGCCCGAATTGCTCGCCGATCCGGCCGCGTTGGAACGCCATGTGCGCGATAACGTGCAATCCGCCTGGCATGCCTCGTGCACTTGCCGCATGGGCGATCCGACCGACCCACGCACCGTCGTCGATCCCGACGGAAAACTTGTCGGAGCCGACAACCTGTTCATTGCCGACGCATCGGTGATGCCGGAAGTCTCACGTACCAACACGAACATCCCCACCATCATGATTGCCGAACGAATTTCCGAGAAGGTGCGCCAGCGATGACCGATGCCAATCACCGCATTCTGTTGCACTCGCGCCCGACAGGTATCCCGCAGCCGGCCAATTTCGAGTCTGACGACGTGCCGATCCGCGCCCCCGCTGCCGGGGAGGTCCTGCTGCAGACGCTTCTGCTCTCTGTCGATCCGGCGATGCGATCGTGGATGCAGGAGAATGCCGGGGCGCATTCTTCGGTGCCGCTTGGTGAGGTCATGCGAGGCGGCGGCATCGCTCGCGTTCTGGAAAGCCGGTCCGCGAATTTTCAACCAGGCGAATTGGTTCAGGCACGGCTTGGTTGGCAAACCCATCCGACGCTGCCTGCGAAGTTCCTGCAAAAGGTCGATCAGTCGCGTGGTGACGCACTGGCATGGATCGGCGTGCTCGGGCTCAGCGCGGTGACCGCGTATTTCGGCATGCGCGACATCGGGGCGGTGAAGCCGGGCAATAGCGTGCTGGTCTCCGCGGCGGCTGGCGGCGTCGGGCAGATCGCCGCACAGATCGCGCGCATCGAGGCCTGCCGCGTCGTCGGCATTGCCGGCGGCGCGGAGAAGTGCGCCGTCCTGTCAGAGGAACTGCGGTTGGATGCGGCTATCGACTACAAGGCAGAGAACGATCTCGCCGCTGCCATCGGTCGAGCGTGCCCGGATGGCATCGATCTCTATTTCGACAATGTCGGCGGACCCACGCTGGATGCGGCACTGCTGAATCTGCGTGAGCAAGCGCGCGTCGTGCTGTGCGGGCGTATTTCGCAGGTCGCGGCAGCCGAGCCATACGGCATCCGCAATCTCGGCCAGCTTCTCACGCGGCGCGCACGCATGCAGGGCTTCCAGGTGTTCCGTTATCACGATCGGTACGAAGAAGCGCGCGCGTGGCTCGCGGCGCATCATCGCGCTGGATTGCTGCGGCAGCGACTGCACGTTCTGCATGGTCTGCACCATGCGCCCGCCGCGCTCGGGATGTTGTTCGCTGGCCAGAACAACGGAAAATTGGTCGTGGAGGTGAGCGATCCGGCTGCGTGATCCTAAACGTAGTCTTCCGCCGCCGTCAGGTCCTTGTGCCGGTCGGACGCCACCGCGTTCAGTGGCAGCGACACAACGAACGACACGATGAGGTTCACCACGACTGCGATCAGCGCGATGTAGCAGGGGAACACCGTGTTGCCGAAATGCAGTGGATATACCGGCACGAAATTGTTGTCCGCCACCATGATGGTGCCCAGACCGAAGCCACACACCCAGCCGATCAGCAGCGCCCAGCCATTGAAGAAGCGGGTGTAAAGGCTCAACAGCACCGAAGGTACCGTCTGGATGATCCAAACGCCGCCCAGCAACTGCAGGTATAGTGCATATTGCAGCGGCAGTGCGAAGATGAAAACGAGCGCGCCTGCCTTGATCACCAGCGAGACGATCTTTGCCATCTGGCTTTCCTGCGCGTCCGTGCAGGCGGGATTGAGGAACTCGCGGTAGATATTGCGAGTGAAGGTATTGGCTGTCGCGATCGACATGATTGCCGCGGGCACCAGGGCGCCGATGGCGATCGCGGCGAACGCCACGCCGACGAACCAGCTTGGGAATAGCGCGAGGAACAAGGCAGGGACAGCGAAGTTGGCTTTGTAGAGGTTGAAGCCGCCAGCAAATTCCGGCATCTTCTGCACGCCGATGGCGATTGCCATGAAGCCAACCAGCGCCAGCAGCCCGAGCATCAGAGAATAGGCTGGCAGCAGCGCCGCATTGCGCCGCACGACGCGCCCGCTGGACGAGCTCAGGATGCCGGTGATCGAGTGCGGATACAGGAACAACGCGAAGGCCGAACCCAGCGCCAGCGTGGCGTAAGCGCTGAAGGCGCCGTAGGAGCCCGCGGGCGGATGTGCCAGCAGCAACTTCGGTGTGGGAATGGCCGCGAATACCTTGTCATAGCCCCCCAGGTGGATCGGCACCGCCACGATGGCGGCAAACACGGTGATGTAGATCAGCAGGTCCTTCACCACCGCAATCATCGCCGGCGCGCGCAGGCCAGAGGTGTAGGTGAACGCTGCGAGAATGACGAAAGCGATGATCAGCGGCAGGTCGCCGGCGAAGCCGCTGGTCCCCACGCCCATCGCGCCGATCACCACCTGGATGCCGACGAGTTGCAGCGCGATGTAGGGCATAGTGGCCAGGATGCCGGTGAACGCGACCGCCAACGCGAGCCAGCGGTTTCCGAAGCGGCCGCGCACGAAGTCGGCGGACGTGACGTAGCCGTGCTTGTGCGACACGGACCAAAGGCGCGGGAACGCCATGTAGAGGATCGGATAGATCATCACGGTGTATGGCACGGCAAAGAATCCGACCGCGCCGGCACCAAACATCAAGGCAGGTACTGCGATGAACGTGTAGGCGGTGTAGAGGTCGCCGCCGACCAGGAACCAGGTAACGACGGTGCCGAAGCGGCGGCCTCCAAGTCCCCATTCGTGCAGTTGGTCCAGGTCGCCGCGGCGCCAGCGCGCAGCGAAAAAGCCGAGCCAGGTTATGAAGCCAAACAGGATGATGAAGACGATGAGGGCTGTGGTGTTGAGCATGACTCAGCGCTCCAGCGCATAGACGAACGCGATGATGGCGGCGCTGATCAGGATCCAGAGAAGCTGGTACCAGTAAAAGAACGGAATGCCGGCGAATATCGGTTCGGCGGAGTCGTAGGAGGAGACCCACAGCATCGCGACGAAGGGGATCAGCAGCAGAAGGCGCGCCCAGTGGACGGGGCGGACGGGTTTGTGTTCGTCACTCTGTCCGGACATTGGCTTCCCCACCGCGGCTACGGAAGGCATTGATGGCGCGAAACGATCGGCCGGGCAATGTCGCGAGTGGACGCTGCCGTCGGAACCCGCTGCCGCCGCGCGGAAGGCATGTCGGCCGCGGAGTGCCAACCGCCCTGGTCCGCCGCGCCCCTTTTCACCGGTGGCCAAATCCCTGACGCTGCGGCATGCTGTATGAGATCGTCGAAGCGATTGCGCGCCCGGACCACACCGTGACCATCACGTGGTCGGACGGTGCTCGCGGCGTGGTGGATTTCCTGCCGATCATCGACCGGGGCGGCTGGTTTACGCCGCTGCGCGACGGCGATTACTTCGTGGCCAACATGACTATCCTGCCGGGCGGCATCGGGCTGACCTGGCCCGAGGAGATGGATTATTCCGCCGACGGCCTGCGGTGGGACGCATTTCCGGACGGTGCGCCGGCCGATCAGCGAATCTGAGCCGCAGTTTCACTGCCCCGACAGCGCGGTGACGGGCACAACGAACTAACGCGATCCCGTCAGCAGCCCTTCCGCCGCCTCGATCAGCGCCCGCGCGGACTGTTGCCGCTCCAGCGCCAACTCCTGCGCAGCGATGTCAGCCGCGTCGATGGCCGCGTACGCCGCTTCCGCCTCGGCCAGGCGGCGTTCGCCTTCTTCCTTGCTCGCCTCTGCCACCGGCATGACTTCGTTCGCCAGCACGGTGCAGCGTTCGGGGGTGATCTCTGCAAAGCCGCTGGCAACGAACAGGGTGTCGGTGACGCGGTCGCCTTCGTAAAGCGAGATCGCGCCGCCGCGCAGCATGACGATCATCGGCGCGTGGCCTTCCAGCACGCCCATGTCGCCTTCCGATGCGGGAATGACCACCATGTCCACCGGACGGGACAGCAGCAGTTTTTCCGGGCTGACGATCTCCAGGTTCACTGGCATGGGTTTTCCGCCTGTTGTTCCCCCTCCCCTTGAGGGAGGGGGTCAGGGGGAGGGGTGCGTGTTTCCACAGTACAACGCATGTAAGCACCCCTCCCCCTGCCCCCTCCCTCAAGGGGAGGGGAGAGAAACGAGTTACGCCGTTGCCTTCAGGCTTTCGGCCTTCTTCACGGCGTCCTCGATCGTGCCGACCATGTAGAACGCCGCTTCCGGCAAATGATCGTACTCGCCGGCGCAGATCGCCTTGAAGCTGCGCACCGTGTCGGCCACCGGCACGAACAAACCGGGGAAGCCGGTGAACACCTCCGCCACATGGAACGGCTGCGACAGGAAGCGCTGGATCTTGCGCGCCCGCGCCACGACCAGCTTGTCCTCTTCGGACAGCTCGTCCATGCCCAGGATGGCGATGATGTCCTGCAGCGACTTGTAGGTCTGCAGGATGCGCTGCGTCTCGCGCGCCACAAGGTAGTGTTCCTCACCGACGATGCGCGGGTCCAGCGAGCGCGACGTGGAGTCCAGCGGATCGACCGCCGGATAAATCCCCAGTTCCGCGATCTGCCGTGACAGCACGGTGGTCGCATCAAGGTGCGCGAACGACGTGGCCGGCGCCGGATCGGTCAAATCGTCTGCCGGCACGTAGATCGCCTGCACTGACGTGATCGAGCCTTTCTTCGTGGAGGTGATTCGCTCCTGCAACGCGCCCATGTCGGTGGCCAGCGTCGGCTGATAGCCCACCGCCGAGGGGATGCGCCCGAGCAGCGCGGACACTTCAGCGCCCGCCTGGGTGAAACGGAAGATGTTATCGACGAAGAACAACACGTCCTGGCCTTCCTCGTCGCGGAAGTATTCGGCCATCGTCAGGCCGGACAGGCCGACGCGCGCCCGCGCACCCGGAGGCTCGTTCATCTGGCCGTACATCAGCGCGACCTTGGAGCCTTCGATGACCTTGTGGTGCTCGTCCATCTTGATGACGCCGGCCTCTATCATCTCGTGATAGAGGTCGTTGCCCTCGCGCGTCCGCTCGCCCACGCCGGCGAACACCGACACGCCGCCATGCGCCTTCGCGATGTTGTTGATCAGCTCCTGGATGATGACGGTCTTGCCGACGCCGGCGCCGCCGAACAATCCGACCTTGCCGCCTTTCAGGTACGGCGCGAGCAGATCGACGACCTTGATGCCGGTTACCAAGATCTCGGCGGAGGTTGCCTGCTCCTCGAAGCTCGGCGCCTCGCGATGGATCGGGTATCGCTTGGCCGTATTCACCGGCCCCTGCTCGTCGATCGGCTCGCCGATCACGTTCAGAATGCGGCCCAACGTTTCCGGCCCGACCGGCACCATGATTGGTTCGCCGGTGTCCACCACTTCCTGCCCGCGCACCAGGCCGTCGGTGCTGTCCATGGCGATGGTGCGCACGGTGCGCTCGCCCAGCTCCTGCGCCACTTCCAGCACCAGCGTGCGCTCGGAAATCTTCGTGTGCAGCGCGTTCTGGATGTACGGCAGTTCGCCCTCGAACTGCACATCGACCACGGCACCCATCACCTGGGTTACGCGTCCAACAATGTTGCTTGCCATAGCCCGTTCCTCTTGCGCTCTCAGACCGCTTCCGCGCCCGAGATGATCTCGATGAGTTCCTTGGTGATGTTCGCCTGCCGCGCCCGGTTATAGTTCAGCGTCAGGCGCTTGATCATGTCGCCGGCGTTGCGCGTCGCGCTGTCCATCGCGGTCATCTGCGCCGCCTGGAATCCGGCGGCGCTTTCCAGCAGCGCGCGATACACCTGGATCGCCAGCGCCTGGGGCAGCAGGCGGGCCAGGATGGTTTCCTCGTCCGGCTCGAAGTCGAACACGGCGCCGCCGAGGTCTTCCACCTCGCCCTCGGGCTGCGGCACCGGAATGATCTGCGTCTCCGTCACCACCTGCGAGATGACCGAGCGGAAGCTGTTGTAGATAAGCGTCGCGCTGTCGATCTCGCCGGCGTTCAGCATGGTTGTGACGCGGGTGGCGATCTCGTCCGCATCGGAGAATTCGAGACGGCGCTTGCCGACATAGTTGATGTCGCCGACCAGCCGGCTGGACAGCTCGCGCCGCAAATAGTCGCGGCCCTTGCGGCCGACGGCGAGGATCTTGACGGTCTTGCCCTCGGCTTCCAGCCGGCGTGCCAGGTTGCGGGTGGCGCGGCCGATGCTGGTATTGAACGCGCCGGCCAGGCCGCGATCGGCGGTCACCGCGATCAGCAGGTGCGTCTGGTCCCTGCCCGTGCCGATCATCAGCGGCGGCGCGGTGGGGGAGTTGCCGACCGACGCCGCGAGCGCGCGCAACATGCGCTCCATGCGTACGGCGTAGGGTCGCGCGGCTTCCGCCTGCGATTGCGCGCGGCGCAGCTTGGAGGCCGCCACCATCTTCATCGCGGAGGTGATCTTCTGCGTCGATTTGACGCTGTTGATCCGCGTGCGGAGGGATTTCAGGTTAGGCATGAGGCACCTCAGCGAGGCGTGGCGAGCGCCACGCCCAGCCGTCATGGCCGGGCCTGACCCGGCCATCTACGCACCGGCAGTGGGGGTGGATGGCCGGGTCTGGCCCGGCCATGACGGGTAACGTCGTCACTGGAAGCTCTTCGCGAAGCTGTCCATGAACGCGACCAGCTTCTTCTCCGTCTCCGACTTGATCTCCAGGTCGGTGCGGATCGCTTCCAGAATGCCAGGCTCGCGCGACTTCATATCGGACAGAAGCTGCACCTCGAACGCACCGACGCGCCCCAGATCGATCTTGTCCAAATATCCCCGCACGCCGGCGAAGATCGCAACGACTTGCTCCTCCACCGGCACCGGATGGAATTGCGGCTGCTTCAGCAGTTCGGTCAGGCGAGACCCGCGCGCCAGCAATTGCTGCGTCGTCGCGTCCAGGTCCGATGCGAACTGTGCGAACGCCGCCATCTCGCGATACTGCGCCAGTTCCAGCTTGATGCGTCCGGCGACCTGCTTCATCGCCCGCACCTGCGCCGCCGAACCCACGCGCGACACGGAGATGCCGACGTTCACCGCAGGACGGATGCCGCGAAAGAACAGTTCGGTCTCGAGGAAGATCTGGCCGTCGGTGATGGAGATGACGTTGGTCGGGATGTAGGCGGAAACGTCGCCGGCCTGGGTCTCGATCACCGGCAGCGCGGTCAACGAACCGAGGCCGTATTCCTCGCTCATCTTCGCCGCGCGTTCCAACAGACGCGAGTGCAGATAGAACACGTCGCCCGGGTACGCCTCGCGGCCCGGCGGACGGCGCAGCAGCAGCGACATCTGCCGATAGGCGACGGCCTGCTTCGACAGGTCGTCGTAGAAGATCACCGCGTGACGCTTATTGTCGCGGAAGAACTCACCCATGGTGCAGCCGGTGTACGGCGCCAGGAACTGCATCGGCGCCGGATCGGACGCGGTGGCGGCGACGACGATGGAGTATTCCATCGCGCCGTATTCCTCCAGCGTCTGCACCAATTGCGCGACCGTGGAACGCTTCTGGCCGATCGCGACGTAGATGCAATACAGCTTCTTGCTCTCGTCGGTGCCGGCGTTGACCGTCTTCTGGTTGATGATCGTGTCGATGATGACAGCGGTCTTGCCGGTCTGCCGGTCGCCGATGATCAGCTCGCGCTGGCCGCGGCCGATCGGGATCAGCGCGTCGATCGCCTTCAGGCCGGTCTGCACCGGCTCGTGCACCGATTTGCGGGGAATGATGCCGGGGGCCTTCACCTCGACGCGCATGCGCTTCTCGGCGTTGATCGGGCCCTTGCCGTCGATCGGGTTGCCCAGCCCATCGACCACGCGGCCGAGCAGCGCGTCGCCGACCGGCACATCGACGATGGAGCCGGTGCGCGCGACGGTGTCGCCTTCGCGAATCCGCTTGTCGTCGCCGAAGATCACCACGCCGACGTTGTCGGTTTCCAGGTTCAGCGCCATCCCGCGCAAGCCGGCACCGGGGAACTCGACCATTTCGCCGGCCATGACGTTCTGCAGGCCGAACACGCGGGCGATGCCGTCGCCGACCGACAGCACCTGGCCGGTCTCGGCGACGTTGGCTTCCGTGTCGAACGCGGCGATCTGCTTTTTCAGGATCTCCGAGATCTCGGCAGGGCGGATCTCCATATCAGGCGGCTCCCTTCATGGCGTACTGCAGGCGCTGCAGCCGGGATTTCAACGAGGTATCGTACAAACGGGCGCCGACGCGCACGACCAGACCGCCGAGCAAATCGGGCTGCACCGTTTCAAGGATGTTGACGTTGCCGTAACCGGCCTCGATCAGCCGCGCGCGCAATTGCTGGCGCTGCACGTCGTTCAGTGGATGCGCGGTGGCGACGTGCGCGGTGATGATGCCGCGGCGATCGGCCACCAGAGATGCGAAGGCATGCACGATCTGGCGCAGGTCGCGCAGCCGGCGGTTGGCGGTGACGACGCCGACGAAGTCGCGCACCAGCTTGCCGAAGCCCTGCGATTCCAGCACGGCGAGCGCGGCACGCGTCGCCTGCGTCACGTCGATCAGCGGCGATTGCAGCAGACGCCGGAAATCCGCGCTGACGTCGATCAGTTGCCCGAGCGATTCCATCTCGCTCACGACCTGATCGAGCGCATGGTTGTCGTCTGCCAACGAATAGAGTGCGGCGGCGTAGCGATCCGCCAGCCCGCCGCCGGATGCGATGGTTGTGCCTTCTGAGGCCACGCGGGGTCAGTCCCTGATGTTGGGGCCGCGCGGTGCGCGGGCGCGATGTAACGGCGGCGGGCGTCTAGCATGGGGTCCAGGGGGTGGCAACACGCGGCGAGGCAAGGTCAGGGGCGTTGCCCCCTGGACCCCCAGCAAAGGCGTAGCCTTTGCAATCCACCTGTTTCGCTGGATGCACGGGAGGGGGCCATGTGGCGCGGTTCGCTTCGCCTCGTCATCGAGGCGAAG
>DASXFW010000047.1:0-66296 GCA_036489395.1 Acetobacteraceae bacterium
CTGTGCCGCGGCAGCACAGCAAGTCGTGGATGCCGACCTTCGTCGGCATGACGGTGGGGCGCCGGCGTGTGCGCCATCCTTTCCGACACTTGGTAGTGCGTCGGCCAGGGCAAGGTCCTGGCCTTCCTTCGTCCGCCCGGACCCGCTTCAATGCCGGCATGGCAACTCCACCGACGCAACGGCCCAGCCTGGCATCGCTGTTCCTCGCCTTTGTCAGCATTGGCATGATGAGTTTCGGCGGCGGTCTCGCCGCCTGGATCCGCCGCGAAGTGGTCCAGCGGCGCCAGTGGCTGGATGACCAGCAGTTCCTGTCAGGCTATGCGCTGTCGCAGCTCGTGCCAGGCGCGACCAACGTCAACCTGTCGGTGTTCATCGGTGCACAGCTTCGCGGCATCCCCGGCGCCATCGTCGCGGTCGTCGGGCTGACCACCCTGCCGGTGGCGATCGTGATGGCATTGGGCGCCGTCTATCTGCACACGCGCGGCCTGCCGAGCGGTGGCGTGCTCTCCGCCGCACTGACCGGCATGGGGGCGGTGGCGATTGGCCTCAATCTCGGCACCGGCATCCAGCTCAGCCGCCTGCATGTCCGCCGCATCATACCGGCGGTGGAGATCGCGGCGATTGCGCTGGCGATCGGCGTATTCGGCATTCCGCTGCTCCACGTGCTCGCGGTCATGGTGCCGCTCAGCCTGCTGCTCGCCTGGCTGGAGCGCCACTGGTGATGCCCGCTTTGTTGCAGCTCGCTCTGTTGTTCGGAGGTCTGTCGCTGCTGGCGTTCGGCGGCGGCACCGGCGTGCTGCCGGACATGCAGCGCGCCGCGGTGGAGGTGCATCACTGGATCACCGCCCACGAGTTCCTCGACTTCTTTGCCATCTCCCGGGCAGCGCCTGGCCCGGGATCGCTGATCGTCGTGCTGATCGGCCAGAGCGTGGCCGGCGTGGCGGGCGCGCTGGTGGCCTTCCTGGCCATGTTCGCTCCGCCGTGCGTGCTGTCCTATGTCGCGTCGCGCTTCTGGCACCGTGCCGCGCACACCGAGGGGCGCGCGCTGCTGGAACATGCGCTGGCACCGGTGGCGATCGGCCTGACCTTCGCCAGCGGCCTGGGACTGATGCGCGCGACAGAACATGGCTGGCCGGCCTATGCGGTGACGATCGGCGCGACACTGGCGTTCGCGTTCACCCGGGTGCACCCGGTCGCGCTGCTGGCGGGCGGCGCGGTGATCCTGCTGCTGGTTGGCCGATAGCGGCTGGCGTTTGCTCCCGCATTGCGATAGGCCTCGGCCGATCCGGAAACGTCATCATGCCGCTGCAGCTCGGAATTGGTATTATCACCTACAATCGCAAAGCGGTGCTGAGCGAGACGCTCGATCGCGTGCGGCGTCATACCCGATACCCTTTCACCGCGGTTGGCGTGGCAGATGACGGTTCGACCGACGGCACGCTGGATATGCTGCGCGCGCGCAACATGCTGACCGTGACCGGCCGCAACATGGGCATCGCCTGGAACAAGAACCGCGCGCTGTTCATGTTGACCGAGCTGCAGCGCTGCGACGTCGTCATCCTGCTGGAAGACGACTCGTATCCAACCCGCGATCATTGGGAGATCGAGTGGTTGAACGCAGCCATCCGCTGGGGTCATGCCACTATCGCGGGGGACTGGATGCAGTCCGGCTTCCTTTCGGGGGCCGGCACCGCGGACGACCCCATCCGCAGCACATTGGTCACCGCGCAATGTGCGGTCTATTCGCGTGAAGCGATTCTGTTCGGTGGCTACTATGATTCCCGCTTTCGCGGCTATGGCCACGAGCATGTCGAGCACTCGCTGCGCATGGTCCGCCTGGGTTACGGCGGTGCCGACGAGGAGGTGGATGGCGCTCAGGTCACGGTTTTCAAACTGCTAAAGACCAGTATGCAATTTGCGAAGACAACGAGCTTCTTCGACCAGGCGCAGGCGGATCGCAATTATACCCTCGCCCGGCAACTTCTCCTTGATGCCACCTATCGTGCACCCTGGCACGACGAAGCTGCCATGCAGCAGTTCCGCGACGAGATGCGCAGCAGCTTCCCGCGTGCGTTGCTGTAACCCGGCCACAAGCAGCCACGAAGCCGATCGGCATGCCAGCAAACCAACCACCGATATTCCATGTCATCCGGCGCGGCGCCCTCGCGAACCAGATGATCCAATTCATGGTGGCATTGAAATTCCGTAGCCTGGTGCCGGAATGCCGCATATCCAATGTCGATCTGCCGCTGTGGGGTATCAGCCATCCGCCGATCGAGGGTGGGGAGCCGGTCGAGGTTCAGCGCAGCGAGCTCCGTCTGGATCTGTACGACTGGGCGCGCCGGATGCGCTCCGGCGCGCTTTGCCGCGGCGTATTCTCCTGCTTCGGCCAGCGCGTGGAGCACTTCCTCCATCCGGCCTATTATCGATCGATCTTCCGGTCGCCGGAGTTTCCTCAGCCCGTCGGGTTCGATGACCGGCATCTGGTCTGCCACGTACGTGCCGGCGAAATACTTGATGGTCATGCCGTCAACTATACGCTGACCCCGATTGAATTCTATGCGGAACTTATCGAACGTACCGGGCTTCGGCCTGTCTTCATGGGACAGACCGGCGTGAACTCCTACACTTTGCGTCTTCGCGAACGGTTTCCGTCGGCCATCTTCCTCGAAACGCGGGATGTGATCGTGGATTTCGAGACCATTCGCCAATCAAAGAACGTGGTCGTCGGCGTCAGCACGTTTGCCTGGCTTGCGGCATGGTTGTCACGCGCGGATCGGATCTTCATGACCGTGAGCGGGTTGCTCCATCCGATGCAGTATCCGCTCGCCGATCTGCTGCCGTTTGGCGACTCGCGCTACCATTTCTTCCTGTTTCCCATCAACTACGCCGTACCGCTCGATCGGCACGCTGAAGCGCATCGCCGGATCGCGCATATGTGGCGTTATGTTCCGCAGGAGCTGCTGCGCCGGCAGATGAAGGAAGCCCCGCGCTTCGCGTGTACGCCCGACATGATGGCGAACGAAGTGGATCCCGAGTTCTATCTCAATACACACACCGACGTGACGCTGGAGATCGCCTCACGCACTGCCGCAGCCGCGCGCCACCACTACAGGAACTGGGGCTTCCACGAAGGCCGGCTGCCGTTCCGGATGGACCTGGCATGGTACGCGGTGCAATACCCCATCGCCGCGTTCGAGGTCGCACAGGGAGACTACCGCGATTTCCCGCACCATTACGTCGCGGTCGGCCGCGCACGTGGCTATCGCCCCATGCCGGATTGACTGGAACCGCCGCCAAATGCGGTCTATCGAGCGAGCACGACCGGTATTCCCGAGCAAGGCTTGATCCCCTGGCCCCCATCGCCGTCTGCGCCATCTTCCGTGACGAGGCGCCCTTCCTCCTCGAATGGATCGCCTATCATACCCTGATCGGCGTCGATCATTTCGTGCTGTACGACAACTCCAGCACTGACGGCGGCGCGGCGTTGATCCGCGGCTCCCGCTTCGCCGGCCGTGTCACGCTGATCGACTGGGCGGAAGATCCGGGCCAGATCACCGCCTATCGCGATTTTCGCATCCGCCACGCCAGCCGCTTCGACTGGGTGGCGTTCATCGACCTGGACGAGTTCATCCTGCCGCTGGCAACCGACTCGCTGCCCGAGGTGCTGAACGACCCGCTCTATGCCGGCTTCTCGGCCGTGCAGATGAACTGGCTGGTGTTCGGCCCGTCCGGCCACAACCGCCGCCCGTCCGGGCTGGCGATCGAGAACTACACAAGGCGGGTCGATGACCCGCACCAGATGAACGGCCACGTGAAGTCGATCGTGCGCTGCCGGGACTTGTTCGAAATTTTCGACACGCCCCACATCTTTTATACCACGGCCACGCAGTGCAACACCGCCGGGAAGCTGGCCAACCTCCAGGCGATCACCGAGACGCCCTGCTTCGACGCAATGGTGGTTAACCACTATTTCACTCGTTCGCGGCAGGATTGGCGCATGAAGCTGCGTCGCGGCCGCGCCGATACCGACGATCCGAAGCGACATTACCGCATGGCGATGTTCGATACCCTGGCGCATGACGCCATGGTGGAGGACCGCCGGATCGTCCGTTTCGTCCCGGACGTGAAGAAGCTGCTGGGATGACCGGGTCAGCAACCAACAAAGGGAAACCGCACGCGTGCCCTCCGTCATGCCCGGACCTGACCCGCTATCGGCGCTACAACCGTACCCGCGCAGATGGTCGGCCCAGGCGCGGCCATGACGGACAGGTATTGGACCTAACAAGAAACAACGTCCCCCCTCCCCTTGAGGGAGGGGTTGGGGGAGGGGTGCGTACATCCACCGACCGCGGATGTACGTACCCCTCCCCCAACCCCTCCCTCAAGGGGTGAGGGGATCCTACGTCAAGCGGCCGACGCCGTTTCATCCAGTGCGGGTCGGCTGCCAGGCCGGTGGCAAACTCGCAATGTTGGGAGATCACATGAAATTATTTGACTTGCCCTGGCATTCCAGGAAAACCCCCCAACCGGCGTAACATCGGCCGCCAGGAAAACAGCCCCGCAAATGCCGTCGCTGCACCCACAACCTGATGTGTCCCGTCTCGCGGCCCTGGGCAAGAACCTCGGCGGCTTTTTCGATCCCGACTGGTATGCCGCCCGCTACCCGGACGTGGTTGCATGCGGCACCGATCCGCTGACGCATTTCCTGAACTGGGGTGGCGTCGAGGGGCGTGATCCAAACCGCTGGTTCGATAGCGCCTGGTACGCTGCGCGCTATCCCGATGTCACCGCGGCCGGCGTCGTGCCGCTTTTGCACTACCTGGTTTCCGGCGCGGCCGAACACCGCAACCCGCATCCTCGTTTCGACGCCGATTGGTACGCCGACCAGCACCCCGAAGCCAACGCCAATCCCCTGTTGCACCACCTGCTGTTCGGCGCCGCGCGCGGCTGGCTGACGGAAAAGCCGTTGCGCGTTGCCGACTACCTGCCCTCCGATGCCGCGCCTTTGGTCTGCCCACGCAACGTCACGGTGGATGTGGTCGTGCCGGCCTATCGTGGCCTTGACGAAACGAAACGCTGCATCGAGAGCGTGCTGGCCGATCGCGATCGCCCCGCGGGGCGCATCATCGTGGTGGACGATGCGTCGCCCGAGCCTCTCCTGTCGGTGTGGCTTGCGCGGCTGGCCGCGGACGACCGTATCGTGCTGCTGCGCAATCCGCGCAACGCCGGTTTCGTCGCATCTGCGAACCGCGGCATCGAGGCCGCCGGCGGCCATGACGTCGTGCTGCTGAACAGCGATACGGAGGTGCCGGAGGGGTGGCTGCGGCGGCTGGCGGCGCAGGCCTATGCGGACCGGCGCATCGCGTCCGTCTCGCCGTTCTCCAACAACGCGACGATCTGCAGCTATCCGCGGGACGAGGGCGCACCGATGCCGCTCGGCCAGTCTCTCGCGCAGCTCGACGCGCTGTGCCGCTCGGTGAACGCGGGACGCAGCGTCGATGTGCCCACCACCGTCGGCTTCTGCATGTACATTCGCCGCGCCGCGCTGAATGAGGTTGGCGCGTTCGACGAAGTGGCATTCGGCCGCGGCTATGGCGAGGAAAACGATTTCTGCCTGCGCGCGACCAAGGCCGGCTGGCGCCATGTGCTGGCCTGCGACACCTTCGTCTATCACGAGGGTTCCGTCAGCTTCGGCGCCGGCGCGGGCGAACAAGCCGCGCTCGGCATGGACATGCTGAGGACGCGCTATCCGGGCTACGCGCGCACGATCAATCGCCACGTCAACGACGATGCGGTCGGTCCGTTCCGCTTTGCCGTCACCGCCGCATTGTTCCGCCAGATGGGCCTGCCCGTTCTGCTGATGCTGTCGCACGGCCTCGGCGGCGGCGTGCGGCGCCACATCGATGCGCTGACGGAACACCTGCGCGGACGTGCCAACGTGCTGCTGCTGGAAGCGTCGTCGCGCGGCGCCGCGCTGCTGGTGCCGAAGCTGCACGGCAAGCCGGTGCTGGACGTGCCTGGGGAACGCCTCGACGATCTGGTGCAGATCGTGCGCTCCGCCGCCGTTTCGCGGGTGCACGTGCATCATCTGATGGGCACGGATCTCGACGCGCGCGCCCTGATCCATCGTCTGGGCGTGCCATTCGACGTGACCGTGCACGACTACCTGGCGATCTGTCCGCAGGTGAACCTGCTGCCCTGGCCGGCAACGCATTATTGCGGGGAGCCCGGTCCCGCCGGCTGCAATGCCTGCATCGCCGATCGTCCGTCGCACGGCGCCCGCGACATCACGTCCTGGCGCCGCGGCAACGCCTGGCAATTCATGGAAGCCGCGCGCGTGATCTGTCCCAGCGAGGACACGCGCGCGCGTCTCGCCCGTTATGGCATGGCGGATCGCGCGATCGTGGTCCCGCACGAGCCGGCCGGTGCCGGTCCGTGGCCGCTGAACCCGCCGCCGATGCGTGGCCGCAAGCTGCGTGTCGCCGTGTTTGGCGTGCTGGCCGAGCAAAAGGGCGCGCAGACCGTACTGTCCGTGGCCGAAACGATGGATTCCGCCGCGATCGAGCTGCACCTGATCGGTTATCCGGAGAACCGGCTGCCCGCCGAGGTCGAAGAGCAAATCGATGTGACCGGCGAATACGACGATGCCGATCTGCCGGCGCTGCTGGCGCGGGTGAAGCCGCATGTGGTGTGGTTCCCGGCGCAATGGCCGGAGACCTACAGCTACACGCTCAGCGCCGCGATCGACGCGGGCCTGCCCATCGTCGCCACGCGCATCGGCAGTTTCGTCGAGCGACTGAACGGGCGTCCCTGGTCCTGGCTGCTCGATCCGCGCGCGCCCGCCGAGGAATGGCTGCGTACTTTCGAACACGTGCGCACCGCGCTGTCGCGGCCGCGCGTGGTAGCGCCCGTGCCGGACCGCCCTGCCGTCGCGGATTTCTACGCCGAGGCGTATTTGCAGCCGCCCGCGCCCCCACCTGTCATTGCGCCCCCACCTGTCATTGCGAGCGAAGCGAAGCAATCCCGCGCCCGCAAGGGCAACGTCCCTGCGTCAGAGTCCCTCACGTCCGTTGCACTGCCGGCCAGCCGGGATACGGTCGATCTGCGGCGTCCCGGGCGCCTCAGTATCGTCCTGATCCCGGAACGTCTGGAAAATGGTGCCCTGAGCCCCTGCGCCTATATCCGGCTGCTGCAGCCGCTGGACCATCCGGCCATCTCGGAAGGTTTCGACATCGTCCTGGCCGATGCCACCGAGGCGCTGCGCTATCATGCCGACATCGTCGCCACGCAGCGCTACGCCATTGCGGACGCGGCATCGGCCGAGGCGCTCGCGGCGCATTGCCGCGCCACCGGCGCGGTCCTGCTGTACGACATGGACGACGACCTGCTGCATATCCCGAAGGAGCACCCGGACGCGGCGGAATTGCGCCCGCAAACCAAGGTGGTGCAGCGCATGCTGCGCCTGGCCGACGCGGTTTGGGTGTCCACGCCGGCGCTCGCCACGACGCTGGCCGCGCTGCGCCAGGACGTGCGCGTGGTGCCGAACGGCCTGGACGAGCGCCTGTGGATCGATCCGCTACCGTTGCGTGATCCGCGCGGCGGCCCGGTGCGGATTTTGTGCATGGGCACCGCGACGCATGAAGGCGACTTCGCCATGATCGAGTCCGCGCTGGAGCGTCTCAAGGGCGCGTTCGACGCACATGTTTCGATCGACCTGCTGGGCGTCAGCACGCGCGCCGACCTGCCGAAATGGCTGAATCGGCCGGGCATGCCGATGACGGCCACCGGATCGTATCCGGGATTCGTGCATTGGATGACGCAACAGCCGGCGTGGGACATCGGCCTCGCGCCGCTGGCGGACAATGGGTTCAACCGCTGCAAGTCGGCGATCAAGACGCTTGATTATGCGGCGCTCGGCATGGCGGTAGTGGCATCGGACACCGACGTGTATCGCGGCTCGCTGGCCGACGGACAAGGCGGTGTGCTGGCGCCGAACGATGCGGGTGCATGGTTCGTGACGCTGTGCCGCCTGGTGCGCGATGATGGATTGCGCCGCACGCTGGGGCAGGGGGCGCTGGAGGCATTCCAGGCCGGCGGCACGCTGGCCCGGCAGGCAGCGGAACGGCGCGCCGCATGGCTGTCGCTGGCCGCGGCGAAGGCTGGGAAGAGCGTGGTGCGGGTGCGGCGGGAGAAGTCGGCGTAATCGCATCGCTGTTATTGCGAGTTGGCCGTCGGCGGCCTGACCTAAGTTCCCCCTCCCCTTGAGGGAGGGGGTTAGGGGGAGGGGTCGAAACGTAAGCATCGACCCCTCCCCCTAACCTTGGTCCGCTTCGCGGCCCAAGCCCTCAAGGGGAGGGGGGACCTTAGTTTCTTGGTTCCTTGTTAGGCCGCCTGGCCGAAGCAATCCCGTTCGTAATGAGCCGCCGCCACGACGTGGGGGTGACGCCGACAGGAAACGGCGATGCCAGCGCTTGCCGCGCTTACCCTGCGAAGCCCGCCGCGCCGACTTTCGCGCCTTTGAATGCCGGCATCACTTCCTCGGCGAACCGCTGCAATTGCTCCAGCGCGACATTCAACGGCACGCCGATCGACATGCTGCACGTCACCCGATCCAGTCCCGGATAACGCTTCTCCACCGCCTTCAATTGCTCGACGATATCGTCCGGCGTACCCGTGAGGAAACCGCCGGCTTTCACGGCGTCCTCGATGCGCGGCAGATTTGCCGTCGGCGCCCGCGTACGATCCCGCATGATCTCAATCTGCTCATCGGTCATCGCCTTCACCAGCCGCAGCTCGCCGAACATCTTCAGATTCTCTTCGTAATACTTCGCGGCCGCGCGCATGCCCTCCTCGCGGTTCTTCGCAATGAAGAACTGGTAGCCAAGCGACAGCCGTTCGCCGATCTCGATCGGCCTGCCGGCGCGCGCGTACGCATCGCGGAACGCCACCATGTGCCGATCGACCGCGCCGCCTTCCGCGGAGCCGCCGCCGATCACGCCGCAAATTCCATGCCTCGCCATGAAATCGAACGCGCGCTGCGTGCCGCCCTGGATCGGCTGCCAGCATTCCACCGGCAACCGCTCCGGCCGCGGCACCAGCGTGAGATCCTTCAGCGTATAGCCGCGATACGGCACCTCGGGCGGGATCGTATAGTACTTCCCGTGGTGACTGAACGATTCCTCGTTGAACGACTTGAACATCAGATCGACTTGTTCTTCGAACAACTCGCGGTTCGCTGCCTGGTCCAGCAGCGGCGCACCGAACGTTTCCACCTCGCGCGTGTGATAGCCGCGGCCGACGCCGAAGATCACGCGGCCGTGGCTGAGGATGTCGGCCATCGCGTAGTCTTCCGCCAGACGCAAAGGATGCCACATCGGCGTGATGTTGAAGCCGCAGCCTACCTTCAACGTCTTGGTCAGGTGCGTCAGATGCAGTGCCATCAGCAGCACATTGGGAATGCACTCATAGCCTTCGGGCTGGAAATGGTGCTCTGCCATCCAGAACGCATGGAAGCCCATGCGATCGAGCAATTTGGCCATGTCCTCGGCCTTGTGAAGTGCGGTGGCGAGGAGCTCGTTCGGATAGCGCCGGTCGTTGACGGGGACGCCGCCATAGCCGAGGTCGTCCATGTCGATATGGCCGGCATAGGAGCTGTCGAATTTGGTGATCATCGGTCATTTCCCCCGAACAGCGTTCGTGTCGTCGGTATGGCTTGTAGCGCGCG
Organism: Acetobacteraceae bacterium; assembly: GCA_036489395.1. Lineage (GTDB taxonomy): Bacteria > Pseudomonadota > Alphaproteobacteria > Acetobacterales > Acetobacteraceae > JASHVB01. The sequence continues at coordinate 9,728 of DASXFW010000047.1, forward strand.
GGGTGCGGCGTGTCGATGCAGCGGCGTCCCGCCTGGCATTGCTTCGCCGCTACGTTCGTCGCAATGACACTCACGATCGTCCGAACAACCGGCGCAGAAATCCGCGGCGCGCGGGTGGCGCGATCGGATGTCGTGGCGCTGCGGCATTCACCTGCGCGGCGTTCTGCCGCAGGAATTCCATCGCGCTCTCCGGCTGCATGGTCGCTGCCATATGTGCGCGGATCGCGTCCAGCCGCGCCGCGACCACGTCGAGATCGACGCGCCACGGTTGCTCCTGTGCGATACCGCCCGCCTCGCCGGCAAACATATCAGCCCAGTAGTTCACGCCAGCGGTCTGGGCGATACGGTTGAAGCTGATGTTTGGATAGTGGCTGCACAGCAATTCATAGACATGGCTGCCCGGCTCGCAAAATCCGATGTTGGTCAGGCCCGCGCCGTGCGGTCCGATTATCAGGCGGGCGCGGCGGAACAAGGCGATCTGCCGCGTCACCGGCAGGGTTCCCGGAGCGATGACGCTCACGCCCTGGCGCTCCAGCAGATCGATCAGCTCGGCTTCGTTCAGCAGCGGCCGCCGCGTCGCATCGGTGCGCGCGATATAGATCTCGCGTGGGCCGTCGATGGCCGGTGGCACGGTATCGCGCAGGCGTGCAAAGGTCGCCGCCGCTGCCGTGGAGACCAGGCCGGGCATCCGCGCGCCAAGGAACTCGCTGTATTCCGCACTCGCCAGGGCGTAATTCGCATGCAGGGTCAGGGTCAGCCGCGGTACGTCCGCATAGCCCAGCAGGCCGAGCATCTCCTCCTGCCGGGGCTGCAGCGGCGGCAGCAGCAGGGTCAGGCGCGACTGCCGGCGATTGCGCACGCCCCAGTCGATCGCCGGCAGTATTTGCGTGGTCCAGTGATAATAATTCCGGAAGGTGCGATTGACCGCAACGATGTAATGCTGGTTCGGATCAGTCGGCTCCAGGGTGCGCGACTTCGTCAGGGCATGGGCGAAGTCGCCGCCGGACACCATGTAGAGCGTTTCCGGGATCAGCAACGTGTCGCGCACCAGCGCCATGATCGACGCATCCAGGACGACGTCGCGGAGCCTGTAGGTGCGGATCGGTTCGCTGGCAGTACGCAATTGGAACGGGGCTGCGATGTCGGGCGGCAGCAATGTGGCAAAGCCCCTGCCGAGCGAAACCTGCGTGCTGGTCTGCCAGGGCTGGCTCTTCTCGACCTCCAGCACTTCGTCGGCCAATGTCGCAATCGACGGCAACGATTCAGGCGTTATGTGCGCGCCGGGAGTCGTTTCGGTGGACAGTTGCTGTGTTCCCTGAAGATCGTGGCCGCGGTGCCGGTGTTGGCCGCGCCATATCAGATTGCGGCGGTCTCTGGCTAGTACCGGCACCGGTGTTGGCGGGATCGCGGCGCCTTGGCATTGCGACGCTCGCCACGACGAAGCGGCCACGGGACGAATGTCCCGATCACCGGGACTGCTTCGTCGCTGCGCCACTAACAAGGAACCAAGGTTCCCCCCTCCCCTTGAGGGAGGGGGTTAGGGGGAGGGGTGCGTTCATCCAATGACCGCGGATGTACGCACCCCTCCCCCAACCCCGCCCTCAAGGGGAGGGGGGGTATCTACGTCACGCCGCCTACGCCGTTTCCAGCCGCACGATTTCCTCCTCCACGTCGCGCAGGCGGTCCTTGCCGAACCACATCGCATCACCCACAAAGAACGTCGGCGAGCCGAAGGTGCCGCGCGCGACAGAGCGTTCCGTGTTCTCCAGCAGCACCTGTTTCACACCGGCATCCTGGATCCGCGCCAGCGTGCGTGCGCCATCCAGCCCGGACTCATCCAGAGCGGTGCGGATGACGTCCGGTTCGTCCAGCTTTTTCGGCGCTTCCCACATGTGGTGGAACACGGCCGTGACGTACGCGGCGAAGTATCCGTCGAGTTCTGCCGCAACCGCGCCGCGCATGATCTGCAGCGTGTTGACGGGAAAGAACGGATTGCGGTGGAACTCGGCAATGCCGTGCCGGCGGATGAAGCGTTCGGTTTCCAGCCGCTCGTATTCCGGCTTGTTGCGGATGCCGCGCAGCGTCTCCGCCGGGGAGCGGTTGTTGGTCGCCTTGAACACCCCGCCCAGCAGTACGGGCACATAGCGGAAGCGGGCGCCGGTGCGGGCCTCGATCGCCGGGATGACGCGATGCGCCAGGTAGGCGTTCGGGCTGCCGAAGTCGAAATGAAATTCCACGTCCATCGCCGTCACCAATTTTCGCCATAGGGGCGGATGTCGAGCTCGTGCGTCCAGGCGTCGCGTGGCTGCTGGTGCAATTGCCAGTAGGTCTCGGCGATGGATGCGGGGTTCATCAGTGCGTCGGGTGCCATCCGGTGCGCCGCGGCGTCGCCGCGCGCGCGGATACGCTCGCGCACCCAGGCGGTATCGACGCCGGCATCGATCACCAGGTGCGCCACGTGGATGCCCTGCGGACCGAGCTCGCGCGCCATGCTCTGTGCCACCGCGCGCAGGCCGAACTTGGCGCTGGCGAACGCGGCGTAGCCCGAGCCGCCGCGCACGCTGGCCGTTGCGCCGGTGAGGAAGATCGAGCCGCGGCCGCGCGGCAACATACAGCGCGCCGCCTCGCGGCCGGTCAGGAAGCCGGCGTAGCATGCCAGTTCCCAAACCTTGCGGAACACGCGTTCGGTGGTTTCCAGCAGCGGGAAATTGACGTTGGCGCCGATGTTGAACACCGCGACTTCCAGCGGCGCCGCGGCATCGGCGTCGCGCATGAACGCCGCCACCGCATCCTCCTGTCGCGCGTCGAGCGTGCGGGGGACACAGATGCCGCCGGCGGCCTCGATCTCGGCCGCGAGCGGCGCCAGCTTCTCGCCGTTGCGGCGGCCGCAGAACACGACGTAGCCCTCGCGCGCGAAGCGGCGGGCGATGGCGGCACCGATGTAATCGCCCGCGCCCACCACTGCGGCGGAACGCTGCACCCGTGCCGCCGCGCTGCCCTGTGTGTCGGTCATGGTCTTCTCCGGCTGGTAACTAGCATGATGATAGCAACGTGCGGCGGCGATGGCCAGGGGGTTCGCCGGAGTGGAACTCGGGACCCCAGGTTGCTTTCCCTGTCGCTGCCGCTGGAATACATCTTATCGCTGTCACGAGCCTGGCCGCAGGGACTCGATTCAGCAGGGAGCCGCCGCACCATGGACAAGGAAGAGCTGACCGCGTGGGCGTTGGCGAACGGCTGGCAGATGATCGCCGGCTGCCCCAGCCTGACCAAGCCGCGCTCGCCGAAGGAGGCGATCGTGCGCATGGTGTTCAAGGCGACCGTGGTGAATCTGGAGGTCAAGAAGCCAGCCGGGAAATGGGAGAAGGTGTCCGGCGAGGCTTACGGCAAGGTCGTTGCGGATCCGGAGACCGGGCGCCCCGGCGGCCTGGGCTTCGAAAGCATTCCCAGTTTCAGCATGCTGATGCAGGACAACAAAGACCGCCTGATGATGGCGCGGTTGAGCGGCGGCGGCACGCGATAGGGCGAGGCCTGCTCTGTCATTGCGAGTTGCCACCGGCAGGGAAGCCGACCCGCGACTGGATGAAACGGCATCGGCGGCCTGACGTAGGTTCCCCCCTCCCCTTGAGGGAGGGGTTGGGGGAGGGGTCGATGCTTACGTTTCGACCCCTCCCCCTAACCCCCTCCCTCAAGGGGAGGGGGGAGCCTTGGTTTCTTGTTAGGCCGCCTGGCCGAAGCAATCCCGTTCATGACGAGCTGCCGGCGGCTCGTCACGAACGGGATTGCTTCGGCCAGTGGCCTCGCAATGACAGCGTGCTGCCGTCTCATCCAGGCCGGTGGCGACTCGCAATGACAGACGAAGCACGCCCCTGGCCTTGCTTCGCGCCCGCAGCCGCATACGCTGCCCGCCACACCGTCCGCACCAAAGGAAACGCCATGACCCCGCCCGACCGCCTGCGCGCCCTGCTCGCCGAACCCGGCTTCGTCGTCATGCCCGCGGTGTGGGACGGGCTCAGCGCGAAGCTGACCGCCGCGGCCGGGTTCAAGACCGCCTTCCTGTCCGGGTCCTGCGTCGCGGCGAGCCGCCTGGGCGGGCCGGACCTCGATCTGCTCTCGTTCGGCGAGATGTTCGACTCGTTCAACATGGTGCACGGCGCGGCGCCGGATGTGCTGGTGCTGGCGGACGGCGACCACGGTTACGGCAACGCGATGAACGTGCAGCGCACGGTGCGCGCGTATGGCCGCGCCGGCGCCGCCGCGATCCTGATCGAGGACAAGATCACCCCGCGTGCCCTGACCGCCGCCGGCAAGCCCTGCCTGCCGCATGAGGAAGCGCGCATGAAGATGCGTGCGGCGGTGGAGGCGGCGAAGGACTCCGGCATCCTGATCCTGGCGCGCACCGATTGCCGCCCGACGCAGGGCATCGACGAGGCCGTCCGCCGCATCGAGATGTACGTCCGCGAGGGCGCCGACATCTTGTTCCTGGACTCCCCCGCCGACGACGGCGAGATCCACCGCGCGGTCGAAGCCGCGGCCGGTCGCCCGTCCTTCGTCGTGCTGTCGCCGGGCGCGCCGCGCGCCACGCCGTCGCAGACGGAAGCCGCGAAGCTGGGCTTCAAGATTGGCACCTATCCGACCGCGATGCTGTCGCCCGCGGCGGCCGGCATCAAGGCCGGGCTGGCCGCGCTGGCTGCCGGCCAGGCCGAGGCCGCCAGTGCGCTGCCACCGGCGGAACTGCGCGCGACGCTGGGCTATGCAGATTACGACGCGCACGCCAAGCCGTTCATCGTGGGGGCGTGACGCAATGGATGACGTGCTGCTGACCGAGACACGCGGCGCGGTGCGCCTGCTGACGATGAACCGTCCGGCGAAGCTGAATGCGCTGAACGCCGAGCTGGTGCACGCGCTGACCGAGGCGCTGCATGAAGTGCAGGACGACAGCGCGGTGTCCGTCGTCGTGCTTTCCGGGGCGGGGCGGGCGTTCTGCGCCGGGGCCGATACGTCGGTGCCGCGTCCGCTGACCGTGGAGAACCGGCCCAACGTGATCCGCCACGGCGATGCCAACATCGCGCTAACGAAGCTGCTCGCGCGGGTGGACAAGCCGATCGTCGCGGCGGTGCATGGTTATGCGCTCGGCGCTGGGTGCGGGCTGGCGTTCGGCAGCGACCTGGTGGTCGCGGCGGAAAGCGCGCGCTTCGGCTATCCGGAGCTGAAGGCGGGCCTGACTGCCTCGACCGTGACGGCGCACGCGGTGCACCTGATGGGCAAGAAGATCGCGTTCGAGCTGCTGACGCTGTGCGAGAACATGCTGCCGGCGCGGGCGTACGAACTCGGCCTGGTCAACCGCGTGGTGCCGGACGACGGGCTGCTGGACGCGGCGATGGCGATGGCCGAGCGGCTGGCGGGGTGGAACAAGGAGTTCCTGTGGCAGACCAAGCGCATTTTCCATCGGGCCGCGTCGCTGGAGGCGGAGCGGGCGCTGGAGATGGCGCGGGATGTGGCTGTCATGATGGGGCGGATTCCGGGGTAGGGCGGGCGGTTTTTTGATTCACCCGGGGCATTCTGCTTTCGAAGCAACCAAGGGACGGAAGGCGTAATCGATTGCAGTGAACAATGAACAGATGCCGTCAACAGACAGGAATGATTCTACAAACTGCGTACGCTGTGTGGATGGTTTCGAAGCCTCTGCTTGGATGGACGCCTTGGGCGATCGTCGGTATGGGCCTCGCCATCTTGACGCAGTTTCGTGGTCCGCTCGCGGACGTACTGACGCGCTTGAGCATAGGACGGGTGGCGGGCGAAGCACAAGAACCGGCTGACGCGTCGCTGCAAACGTCGGTACCAATCTTGGCATCGTTTCTTCATAGGAATTATGCGTTACACGTCACCGGCCTGCTTGCCCTGTTAGGGGCCGACCGCCTGGGCAGCCTGGCGTTGCTTGGCCTTGGGGCCTGCGTTGATTCACTGCGTGAACAGTGGGCGGTGTCAAGCATACCAGCTCTGAGTCAAGGGCGTCCGGTGGAGCGGCCAGTGAATTCGGGAAAATGGGCGTCTGGTACATGGACGAGCAAGCAGATGCTCATTGCCTGCGGTATCATTGTGGGCACTTTTGCCGGTTTGTGCGGCGGCTTCTCCGTGCTGCCGGCAACGGGTCCGACGACTACGTCGTGGCTGGCTGCGTTCAACCATGTGCTGGTTGGCGTAGCTCCTGTTCGTCATGGGATTCCCGGCGTCCCCAGTATCGAGATCGAGAGGGTCGGCCTCATCATGTCAATGGGCGATCTCTTCGTTCTGGTCGTCACACTATTCGTTACGTGGGGCACCACAAGCCGTCAGGCAAGCGTGGCGCGCAAGTACGTGCTGTTTCCTTCCTCCGCCCTATCGACCCTCCTTGCATTGGGATCGATTGCATTGACGTATTTCTTCGCTATTGTGTTGGAGTCACCCGGCTTCATCCATTCGCGTGAGCAGTTCGAAAGAGCCGACGCCGCATCTTGGTTGTTCGGCATGTTCTTGTTTATCGCCTTTTTATGTCTTGGATATTATGGAGTTCTTACTAGCTTACGATTTCATTATCAAACTGATCCGAGATAAGAACGGTCGGGCAATCGCGCGACGACGACTCCTCGTGCGTTCTATCCTCGCGGCGATGCGGTTCTTCTGTTGCTCGAGCGCCTTGAGAAAGAACACCACCCAGTGCTGCCAGTCCGAGTGTTTCGCCGCTGGCCTCCGGCTCAACGCGCAGCGCCATCGCGGACGGCGGCACCGCAAGAAAGAGGAAACGCAGATGAACGCCGATGGACGCCGATGAACACGAATAGTGTCGGGCGGCAGCAACCACAAGGCTTACCATGGCCATCAGTCGGAATTAGCCGCCAGCCCGACAGGCGAGACTCCGCACCATTCGCGTTCATCTGCGTCCATCGGCGTTCATCTGCGTTTCCCCTTGCTTCCTTCCCCGCCGTTCGCACCCGGCCCCGCCGGTCAGGCCAGCCCGTCCTGCCCCAGCATATTTTCCATGCGATCAAGCGTCGTGTGCGCGCAGCCCCAGCATGCGGGCGAGGCGAGCGAACTGCGCCGCCATCACCGCCCACAGCAGGCTGCCGGCGTGCAGCGGCACCGCAGGCTGCATCGGGCGCTCACCCGCTGCATGTTCTTCCGCCGATGCAGCGGCAACCGGCGCGTCCTTGGCAAACTCCGCCGCGGCGCGCCGCGCGAAATCCGCCATGATCGCATTCGCCACCGCCAAGCCGCCGGTGCGCGCGAAATCCGCCAGCACTCCGCCAAGTTCCGCATCCGACACGATGCTGACCACGGTGGCCGGTTCCGTTGCGGCGGCATCCGCGTGCAGCGCGAACGTCAGCTTCACCCCGATCCGAGCCGCACGCATGTCCGCGTTCCCGCGGCCTTGCAGCTTGCCGGTATGCGCCTCGTGGTCGAACTCGCAGGTCACCCGGCCCTTGAAATTGATCCGCTTCGGCCCGAACGACACGACCATCGCGCCCGGCCACGACCCATCCTCCGTCTGCTGCTCTAACACCGCCCCCGGCATGCAGCTTGCCATGCGCGGCACGTCCGCGAAGCGGCGCATCACCGCGTCCGGCGTGCCGGGCACTCGGAACTCGCCTTCGAAATGCATGCGTCAGGCCACCGGCCGCAGCAGCGGAGCGTGGCTCTCGATGCCGAAATGCACCTTCGCATACGGATCGGTCGGCGTGGTCGGCGACACGCGCGCGTCGATCAGATAGAGGCCGCCCTTGCGCAATCCTTCCGCGATCGCGCCGCGCAATTCGGATGGGTCCTTCAACAGCACGCCGTCGCCGCCGAATGCCTTGGCCAGCGCGACGAAGTTCGGAGACTCCCACTGCGCCAGTTTCTCGTCGAAGCCTTTTGCCACCAGCTTGTGCACCTCGGCGCCGTAGCCGGCATCGTTCCACACGATCAGCACCATTTGCATCTTGTGGCGGACGATCGTTTCCAATTCCTGGATGTTGAACATCAGGCTGCCGTCGCCCTCGACGGCGATATGCTGCCGGCCCGGATTGCCGGCGCCGGTGCCGATCGCCACGCCGATGCCCTGGCCCACCGCGCCGAAGCCGTAGGAGTACTGGATCTCCACGCCCTCCGGCAGCGGCGAGTACATGCCGATCCACGAGAAGAAGTGCCCGGCGCCGACCGTGAACAACGCGCCTTTGGGGAGTGATTCGCCGAGCGAACGCGCCAGCGCGCGCGGGTCGAGGCCGTCGCGCGGCGCCTGGAACACGTGCGGCGGCGCGGACAACACGGCGCGCGTCGCGTCGGTGCGGAAGCCGGATTTGCGCACCTGGCGTGCCTCCAGCGCCTCGTTGATCGCAGCCACCGCGCGGCGGCCGTCGCCTTGTACATACAAGCCGGGGATGACGCCGATCTCCTCCGGCATCGGCTTGATGTCGATGCGTGCGACTTCGGCAGACGGGAACAGCAGGCCGCCTTCCGTGGTGTAGTAGCCAAGCTCGGCGCCGACACCGAGCACGAAATCGGCATCGGCGAGCAATTGCTCGGTTGGCTCGGAAGCGAAGGCGCCGGCAATGCCGATGTCCCATGGCTGGCCGGCGAAATAGCCTTTGCCTTGCAGCGACGTTGCCATCAGCGCGCCGACGCGGTCGGCCAGGCGGATGATTTCCTCGCGCGCGTTGGCGGCGCGCGCGCCGCGGCCGGCGATGATCACCGGGCGTTCCGCGGCGATCAGTTTCTCGATCACTGGCGCGAGCTGATCGGGGCTCGGCGTCTCCATGCGCGGCGGCAGAAAATCGGTCGAGGGGCGATATTCGTAATCCCAGTCGAGCTCGGATTCCTGCAGATGCATCGGCAGGTTCAGCACCACGGGGCCGCGGCCGGTGCGCGCGGCATAGAACGCCTCCGCGATTTCCTCGGCCATGTTGTCGTGGCTGGTCACGGTGAAGAACCGCGCGCTGCTTGCTTCGACGAAACGGCGCTGGTCCATCGACTGCGTCTTATTCTTCGCGCCCGGCTGGATCTCGCCGGCGATCACCACCAGCGGCGTCTTGCCGCGATACGCCGCGATCAGCGACGTGCCGCACTGCGTCAGGCCCGGCCCGCAGGTGACCATGGCAACGCCCATCCTGCCGGTGGTGCGGGTGTAGCCGTCGGCCATCGACACCGCCATGGACTCGTGCCGCGCGTTATATGCCTTGACAGATGGGTCGCGGCACAGCGCGCCCCACAGCCACATGTTGCCGTCGCCCATCAGGCCAAAAAAGTCGGTAACGCCCTCGGCAAGGAGGGACTGGGCGATCGCTTCGTAGGCTTTCATGTTAACTCTTTCCCTTGGTTCGCCAGGCTCGAAGCCAAGAGGGCGTCGAGTTGGCGCGCTTGCGTGAATACTGCTTCTATGTCGTAGCCAGAGGTCAATTCGCGGCCACGCGCCGCATCGTTCCTGATCCGCGACCAATCTGCGATGTCGCGCCGCAGGTCCGCATTGGCATTGCCAGGGAGTGCCATCGTTAAACGTCTGTGAAATGCTTGCCCCCGCAGCGCTTCCCGCTGATTTTGCGGCTGCCCCGCTTCCGCCATGGCATTCAGCCGCACTTCAATTTGTCCAAACACGAGCAGGAAAAATGCCGCGTCGATGATCAGCGCGTTACGGGCAAGTATGTCGATGATGAGGGTATCCACCGCAAAATCGTAACCGTCCTCCAGAATCCGGTAGATCCGGCTCGATGTGCGCCGATACGCGCCGTAGAAGTCATCCAGTGACAGTGGGTCATTCATTCCAACAGCTCATGAAACCGTTCGGAACAGAACGGATGCGATGCCATGGAATCGCTTGGCCGAGTCAAGCGCCATACGCTCCGGTTAGAAAACGGCAGTGACTGGTCAATCAACGTGTAGAATCGCTGGGCGCCATCGCGCGAACTCACTACAAGGTCCAAACGTCCATTGCCCCCAATCATCCACAACATACGCGGCAAGAACTGCGCTGCCAACCTTCCGTCGAACTCGATACGAAGGACATCGACAGGTGGCACATCATCCTCGGTCAGGCCAGCGCGCTGAACACGGCTTTCCAGCGAACGGTTCTTGCCGGTCCTATCGTAATGATAGGCAGGTCCAAGTTTGGCCTGGACGTCGTCGTACAAGGTATGGACCCGCTGTCGCCAATCTTGCAGCCGTCGCAGGGTCGCCTCCCGCTCAGGCTCCGCCAACGACTCCCGCATGGTCGCTGTGACGATATCCGTGCTCATGACGACAGCGTCTCAGCCATCTTCGCGGCCTCGGAATCATGGCCGCGCTGGTGGAAATAGTTTGCCCGATAGAACTCCAGCACCAGGTCGCGATACAGCGCCGGCGGGTAGTGCGGCGGGTTATCGTCGGAGACACAACTCGGCAGGCATTCGATCGTGCAGTCCGGGTTCGGGCTGTGGAAATACGCAATCGAATAGCGGTCCGCGCCGGACTCGTTGATCACGCCGTGCGGCGTGGAAAGGAACAGGTTGTTCGACCAGCGGCGCATGATGTTGCCGAGGTTGATCAGGAACGTACCCGGAATGACAGGCGGCGCGAACCATTCGCCTGATGGCAGACGGATCGCCAGGCCCGGCACGTCGGTGCGCGCCAACGCGGTCATGAAGCTGTTGTCGGTGTGCGGAGCGGTGCCGAAGGTGTTCTCGCTCATGTCCTCCTGCGGCGGATAGTGCAGGAAACGCAGGTTGATGTGGCCTTCTTTGGCGAAGAACGGCGCGAAGAAATCCGCCGGCATGTCGAGCGCCACGGCAAAGGCAGGCAACATGCGGTCGCACATGGCGCGCAGCGCGTGGAAGTACCCCATCATGTCGTCGCGCAGGCCCGGCTGGCCGTTCGGCCATTGGTTGCGCCCGCGCAGTGGAATGCCGGCGAGCACCTCCGGATGATCGGCGCCGCGGTCGTGGCTGATGAAAAAGCTCTCGTTCTGATTCGGCTTGGTCGCCTTGTGCACGGTCGATGCCGCCTGCACCGACGCGTTCATCGGCATGTAGCCGATGTTGTTCTGGTTCAGCCGCAGCTTCAGCTTTTCCTCCAGCGGCAGGGCGTGGAATCGGCGCGAGGCGGCGAAGCCGCGGTCGATGGTTTCCTGCGGCACGCCGTGATTCAGCGCATAGAAGAAGCCAATGTTCTCGCACGCGTGGCGCACGTCCCGGGCGAGGCGTTGCAACGCGCCCGCTTCGCCCGCGAAATACGGGCCGTAGTCGATCACGGGGATGATCGAAGCGGCTTCCTCGAAGTTCCTGACCGCGTTCGCCTTGAACAAGTGCATGGCGTGGCTCCGGATGGGTTGCGGGTGAGTATAGGGGAGGCGGGGCGTCGCGCAACGATACGCGGTCTCGACAGGCGCCGCTGTTCGGGTCACCCTGTGGTAACGCGGATGCAGGAGGGAACATCGATGCTACAAATTCGCCGCATGGGACCGCAGATCGGCGTCGAGGTCACCGGCGTCGATGTCAAGACGCTCGACGACGCCGGCTTCGCGCCGATCTACCAGGCGTGGCTCGATCACAACGTTATGGTCGTGCGCGACCAGGACCTGAAAATCGAGGATTTCCTGCATTACAGCCGACGTTTCGGCACCGTCGTGCCGCATCCGTCAAAGAGCACGCGGCATCCGGAGATTCCGGAAATCACCATGCTCGGCATCAACAAGTTCAATCCCGACGGCACGCTGAACCAGTCGATCTACCGCCGCGGCGCGGAAGGCTGGCACACCGACGGAGCGTACGACGCGGTTCCCTTCAAGGCCACACAACTCTACGCCCTCGCGATCCCCAGCACCGGCGGCAACACCCTGTTCGCCAGCATGTATGCGGCTTACGAAGGTCTGCCGGAGCGCCTGAAGCAGCGCCTGGATGGCCTGGTCGGCGGCTTCACCTACGGCGGCCGTCGCAAGGCGCAGGCGCTGTTGAATGAGGAAGACCGCGACTGGAATCCGGTGTTCCATCCGATCATTCGCACGCACCCGGAAACCGGCCGCAAGGCGCTGTATTTCGATCCCGGCAAGATCGTATCGATCGAGGGCATCGACGCGGCGGAATCCGACAATGTGATCGCAGAACTCGCAGATCGCATGATCCAGCCCGACGCCGAATACCATCACAACTGGCGCGTCGGCGATATCGTCATCTGGGACAACCGGTGTTCGTATCACCGTGCGGCAGGCGACTATCCGCCGAACGAGGATCGCATCCACTGGCGCGTGTCGATCAAGGATTTTGCCGAGTCTGCACAGCTTGCCGCGGAGTAAATGGGTCGTTGCATACGGGAGTAGGCCAGCCCCGTTCCCAGGGCTGGCCCATCTCCTACCTTCGACGAATGATGATCTTGACTTTGATCGTCACGATCACCACAATCTTCGGCAGGAGGCGTCGATGGTCGTTCATCGCGTTCTCCCTTCGAAACGCCGGTCGGGCCTATCCCGGCCGGCGCTTTCGTTTTGGCGGACATTGGTTGATAGATCGTCAACGCGGCGCGGTTGCTATCGTCAGCCGCGACTGCAGGAGTCCGCACAATGCGCATCGGCCTGGTGACCGACAGCCTCGGCGATATGCCGCTCGATGACATGACAACCGCAGCCGCGGAGCTGGGAATTAAAACGCTGGAGTTCTGCTGCGGCAACTGGTCCAGCGCGCCGCATATCAACGCCGCGGCACTGGTGGAAAGCGAGCCGCCGGTAGCTCGTCACGCACGAGATTGCTTCGCTTCGCTCGCCATGACACGCGAGGCTTCGCTAACAAGAAACAAGGTTCCCCCCTCCCCTTGAGGGAGGGGTTGGGGGAGGGGTGCGCACATCCACCGACCGCGGATGTACGCACCCCTCCCCCAACCCCTCCCTCAAGGGGAGGGGGGAACCTACGTCAAGCCGCCGACGCCGTTTCATCCAGTCGCGGGTCGGCACGCAGGCCGATGGCAACTCGCAATGACAGCCGGACGGCCCCTACTCCGCCGCCAGCACCTTGCGCGGCGGCGTCTGCACGACCGGCGCCAACTCCGGCGCACCGAACGACGACGCACGGCGATCGTTGGACACCGGCCGGTACATCGTGTCGCGCTGCACCGCCACGCGGCCGATACCCGTGATCAGCGCTTCCATCGCCTCGGGTGGAAACTCCTGCCCGTGCTGCGTGCCGGCGGCGCGCGAGATGCTTTCGTTCATCAACGTGCCGCCCATGTCGTTGGCACCGGCGTTCAGGCACATCGCCGCGCCCTCCGGCCCCATCTTCACCCACGACGTCTGGATGTTGGTGATCAGCGGATGCAGCACCAGCCGCGCGACCGAGTGCATCAGCACGGCCTCGCGCAGGGTCGGCCCCTTGCGCGCCATGCCGCGCAGATACATCGGTGCCTCCATGTGCACGAACGGCAGAGGCACGAACTCGGTGAAACCCCCAGTCTCCGCCTGAAGATCGCGCAGCACGAGCAGATGCCGCGCCCAGTTCAGCGGGGCTTCGACATGGCCGTACATGATCGTGGATGTTGTCCGCAGCCCCAGCGCGTGTGCGGCGCGCGCCACCGCGACCCACTGCGCGGTGTCGATCTTGTCCGGACAGATGATCTTGCGGATTTCATCGTCGAGGATTTCCGCAGCCGTGCCCGGCAGCGTTCCCAATCCGGCGTCCTTCAGCTCCGCGAGGAACTCCGACAGCGACCGCCCGAGAGTCGCGGCGCCCTGCGTCACCTCTAACGGAGAGAACGCATGCACGTGCATCCCCGGCACCGCCGCCTTGATCGCCTTGCAAATGCCGACATAGGTCGCGCCCGTGTAGTCGGGATGGATGCCGCCCTGCAGGCAGACTTCCGTCGCGCCGCGGTCCCATGCCTCGCGCGCACGGCGCACGATCTCATCCCAGTCAAGATCATACGGCGTGCCGCGCAATGCCTCGTGCGTCTTGCCCTTGGAGAACGCGCAGAACTTGCAGCGGTAGTAACAGATATTTGTGTAATTGATGTTGCGGTTCACCACGTAGCGCACGGTGTCGCCGCTGATTGCCTGGCGCAGCTCGTCGGCGGCAATCGTGACACGCTGGTAGTCCGCATCGCGTGCCGAGAACAACCGCACGATCTCCGCTTCGTCCAGGCGCCGACCGGCGGATGCCTTGGCGATCGCGGCCTCGATCAGCGGATCGACGCTGTCCAGCAATGCGGGTTTCGGCTGTGGCGCGACGGTGACTCCCGGCGCCCAGGTATCGTCGCGCGCCCAGCCCTCGGCGTCGGCAAGCTGCTGCACGCGCGTGGCGACCGCGGGGGCGAACCAGCGTTCCGGCTGCGCCACCTGCGACGGATAAGCAGGCAGCCGCGCCACCAGGATCTTGCCCATATCCGCGGTGCGACGCGCGAGTGTGTCGAGCTCGGGCCACGGCGCCTCGGGATTCACGTGGTCCGGTGTCACCGGCGACACGCCGCCCCAATCGTCGATGCCGGCGTCGAGCAGTTTTTCATAGACGCCAGGCGAAAGGTTCGGCGGCGCCTGCACGTGGACATCCTCGGGCAGAATCAGACGCGCCGCAGCAATGCTCCAAAGCAGATCGTCCAGGTCGGGATCGGGGGCGTTTGCGCGTTTGGTATTCGGCTTCGCGCGGAAGTTCTGCACGATGACTTCGCCGATATGCCCGTGGCGCTCGTGCAGATCGCGAATCGCGATCAGGGATTCCAGCCGCTCGGCGCGGGTCTCGCCAATGCCGATCAGGATGCCGGTGGTGAACGGTACGTTCAGCTCGCCGGCCATCCGCATGGTTTCCAGCCGCACCGCCGGATGTTTGTCGGGCGAGCCGTGATGCACCTGACCCGGTTCGCACAGTCGCTCGCTGGAGGATTCCAGCATGATCCCCATGCTGGCGGAAACGTCGCGCAGAGCTGCGATCTCGTCGCGCGTCATAACTCCCGGATTGACGTGCGGCAGCAGGCTGGTCTGTTTCAGCACCAGCGCGCACATCTCGCGCAGATAGCTGATGGTGGTTTCGTGCCCGAGCGCGGCCAGTGCTTCGCGCGCGGCCCGATAGCGGAGCTCCGGCTTGTCGCCGAGTGTGAACAGCGCCTCGGTGCAGCCGGCGGCGGCGCCGGCGCGGGCGATCGACAGCACATCGTCCGCCGACAGGTACGCCGCATGGCCGGTGCGCGGCCGTTCCGCGAACGTGCAGTAGTGGCAGACGTCGCGACAAAGTTTCGTTAGAGGGATAAAGACCTTGCGCGAGTAGGACACCAGCCGCCCGAACGCGGCATCGCGCTTCATGGCGGCCTGCGCCATCAATTCCGGAAGCGGCGCGTCTTGCATCCAGTCCAATTCGGTCTTCATGTCTTGTGCACAACCTCTTCGGCGAAGCGCTGCATGACGTCGAGCGTTTCCTCGATCGTCGGGCGCTGCAGGTACAGGATCGTGTGCCGCGCGCCGGCTTTCTCCAGCGCCGCGGCATCCGCCAGCATGTCAGCACTGCTGCCGGAGAACAACTGCCGCTCGCCATCGGCATCCTGCTGCGCGGCAAATAGCGGCGGCCCGAACCACAGATAGCCGACATCGATGGACCCGGGATCGCGCCGCGCTTTTTCCGCCATGCGATGCAGGTTGCCGATGCCGGCGCGCAGACGATCCGGCGTGTTCAGGCGGACGGTCTGATTGTTCGACACCGGATACCACGCGTCACCGAGCTGAACCGTGCGCCGCATCGCAGCGGGGCTTTCGCCACCGACCCATATCGGCGGATGCGGCTTCGATACGGACTTCGGCGCGAACACGATGTTATCGAAATTGGCAAACCTGCCCTGCATTGACGGTCGCTGCTCCGTCCACAGCGCCTTCCAGGCACGCAGATATTCGTCGGTAACGGCGCCGCGATCTTCGAATGGAGGCGTGCCAAGTGCGGCAAATTCCTCGCGCATCCACCCGGAGCCGACTCCGGCGATGACGCGTCCGCCGGACAGCACGTCCGCGGTCAGGAACAACTTTGCGGCCAGGACGGCCGGGCGATACGGAACGACAACGACGGAGGTCAGCAGCTTGATGCGCTGCGTGCAGCCGGCGAGGAACGCGAGCGTGGCGATCGCGTCGAAGCATTCGCCGGTGGCGGAACCAGGCCACACGCCGTCGGTGGTGTAGGCATAGCGGTCTCCGTGCTGCGCCGGTACGACCAGGTGGTCGGCGACGCCGAGATACGTGTAGCCCAGCGCCTCGGCGCGCTGTGCCAGTGTCATGACGTTGTCGCGCGCGACGAAACAGCCGCGCGTGCCGACATGTATGCCGAAGTCCATAGGCGCCCCCGATTGCGTCGGCCCGTTGCATCGTGTGCTATCGGCTTCGACGGTGCAATTCAAGCAGGAGGAACAAATGCAGATCGGATGCAGCGCCCCAACCAGCGGCCCATTGATCGGTCCCGACAGCCTGATGCGCATCGCC
This sequence comes from Acetobacteraceae bacterium, assembly GCA_036489395.1. GTDB lineage: Bacteria > Pseudomonadota > Alphaproteobacteria > Acetobacterales > Acetobacteraceae > JASHVB01. Next base: position 26,139 of record DASXFW010000047.1, read on the forward strand.
ACCGAGGCGGAGATGCTGGGCTTCGATTACGTCACGGTCAGCGACCACGTGATGATCCCCACCAGCATCGCGTCGCGTTATCCGTATTCCGAGTCGGGCGAGTTTCCGTCGGGCGCCGCGGCGCCGCGGTTGGAGCAGCTAACGGCGGCGACGTTCATCGCTGCGGCGACGTCGAAGCTGCGGATTGTCACATCCGTTATGGTGGTCCCGCATCGGCCGGCGGTGCTGACAGCGAAAATCCTCGCGACGCTGGACTATCTGTCGAAAGGCCGGCTGACGCTGGGCATCGGCGCCGGCTGGTGCAAGGAGGAATTCGAGGCGATCGGTGCCCCGCCATTCGAGGACCGCGGCAATGTCACCGACGAATGGATGATGGTCTGCAAGGAGCTGTGGACCAGCGACGCCCCGAAGTTCGATGGCAAATACGTGAAGTTTTCCGACGTCTTGTTCCCGCCGAAGCCGGTGCAGAATCCGATTCCGATCTGGGTCGGCGGCGAGAGCGGCCCGGCGATGCGGCGCACCGCGAAATATGGCGACGCGTGGTATCCGATCGGCACCAATCCGCAATTCCCGATGGACACGCTGACGCGTTTCAAGGCCGGCGCGGCAAAACTGCGCGGCATGACAGAGAAGGCCGGGCGCAATCCGTCGGATGTGGGGCTGACCTATCGCGTGTCGTCCAACCCGGAAGCGCAGCCTAAGGGCATGGTCGATGGCGAGCGCAAGTTGTTCTCCGGCGGCGCGGCCGATTTCGTGGGGGACATCCGCGCATTGGCGGACGTCGGAGTCAGCGCGTTCGATTTCGGCATGTTCGGTCCGACATTGGCGGCGACGCTCGATAACATGCGCCGGTTCCGCGACGAGGTCGTGGCGAAGGTAAAGTAACCGCCACGCAGCGTTGCCCCAAGCTGTCATTGCGAGAGGCGCAGCGACGAAGCAATCTCGGTCGGGCATTGCCGCGGGCCCCTCGGCTCGCGCAACGACATGAATGGAGAGAACCATGCGGCTTGGCATCACCGTGGACATGTCGGGACCAGCTCCGAAGCTGAACATGGACCGCGTGCTGGAAGCGGAACGCCTCGGCTTCGAGGAAGCCTGGACCGGTGAGGCCTATGGAACCGACGCGGTCACCCCGGCCACCTGGATGCTGGCGCGCACCACGCGCATCAAGATCGGCACCGGCATCATGCAGATTCCCGCCCGCACGCCAGCCTGCACTGCGATGACCGCGATGACGCTGCAGCACATGTCGGGCGGGCGCTTCCTGTGCGGCCTCGGCGTGTCCGGACCGCAAGTTGTGGAAGGCTGGCACGGCGTGCGTTTCGGCAAGCCGATGACGCGCACAAAAGAATACATCGCGATCATCCGGCAGATTCTTGAACGCAAGGCGCCGCTGACCTTCAAGGGCGAGGAATACGAAATCCCCTATGCCGGCCCCGACGCGACCGGCCTGGGCAAGCCGCTACGCAGCATCACGCACGGCGATCCGTCGCTGCAATTCTACCTGGCGTCGATTACCCCCGCCGGCCTGCGCACGGCCGGCGAATGCGCGGACGGCGTGCTGCCGATCTTCTATTCCCCCGAGCAACCGCGGATTGTGTCCGATCCCATCCTCGACGGCATGAAGAAAGCGGGCCGGCCGGTGACGCTGGAGAAATTCGATGTCGCGCCCTATGTGCGTGCCAAGATGGGTGACGATGTCGCGGTCTGCCGCGACCAGGTCAGGCCCGAGTTGGCGCTGTATATCGGCGGGATGGGCGCGCGGGCGAAGAATTACTACAACGACGTGGCGATCAAGCTGGGTTACGAGGGCGCGGCGAAGACCATCCAGGACCTGTATCTCGACGGCAAGAAGAATGAGGCCGCTGCCGCGGTGCCCGACAAGCTGATCGACGAAATTTCGCTGGTGGGACCTGCGGATCGGATCAAGGACCGGCTCGCGGCCTGGATCGATGCGGGGAAATCGGGGCAGCTCGGGACGATGGTGCTGAAGGGTGCCAGCGTCGAAGCGATGCGCGTGGTGGCGGAGACGGTGCTGTAGGTGTCTCTTCCTGATCTGCCCGAGGCCGTGCGCGCGCAATGGCCGTTCGTGCCGCGCCACGCGCGTGTGAACGGCTGGCGGATGCATTACGTCGATGAGGGCAGCGGCGATCCCGTTGTGCTGCTGCACGGCAATCCGACCTGGGGTTTCCTGTATCGCGATTTCGTCGCGCCACTGACCGCGGCGGGCCACCGCGTTATCATCCCTGACATGATCGGCTTTGGCCTGTCGGAAAAGCCCGGCAGGGAACACGCGCATTCGCTCGATGGCCACATCGCCAATCTGACCGCGCTGATGCGGCAGCTTGATCTGCAGCGCATCACACTGGTCTGCCATGACTGGGGCGGTCCCACCGGGCTCGGCTTCGCTTTCTCCAATATTGCCCGCGTCCGCGCCCTGGTGCTGATGAGCACCTGGGCCTGGCCGCTGCCCCCTGCCCAGTTCCACACGCGCATCTTTCCCTGGCGCATGATGCACGCGCCGCTGCTGGGCCCTTATCTGCTGGGACGCCACGCCGCGCTGGCAAGACGCGGCGTGTATCTGTCCGTGGTCGATCGGCAACGCTTCGTGTCGCGCGCGCAGGCGGCGTACGAAGCGGTGCTGCCCGATCCGGCGGACCGCTTGCTCACCTGGACCTGGCCGCGTTGGATTCCGCTGGATCACACAGCCGCCGCCCTGGGTCGCTTCGTCTGGCTGGAACACGAAGTGCGCGCCTGCACGCTGCCGGCGCTGCTGGTATGGGGACGCGAAGATGACGTGTTTGCGCCTGAGGTTTTTGCCGAGCGGTTCAGGCAGTTGTTGCCGCAGGCGGAAGGCCCGCATCTGGTGACTGGCCGGCATTTCCTGCAGGAAGACTCTGGCCCCGAAATCGCCGATCGCATCATCGACTTTCTGCGGCGGCACGCATGATCGTTCCGCCGCCTTCGCTGGAGGGTAAGCGCCTGGCATTCGTGCTGGCCGAAGACCGGCTTGGCCATTATCGGGAATTTCGTGAGTTCTTCGTGCGCACCTTCAATCTTGGTGAGGTCGGCCTGGCACGGCCCGGCTACGTGCGCGCGCCCTCCGGCATGGACTATGCCCTGATTTTCCTCGGCCGCAGCGGTGAAGCATTTCCGTCCGGCGTGGAGATCCACGCGATCGTGCCGGCGTTGGAACCACTGGACGAAGTGCAGGTCGATCGCGATTTATGGGCGATATTGCGTTGGATCGTCGCCGGCGTCGGCGGCGACTGGACCATCGACGCCCTGGAAGCCACCGGGCGTCTGTTCCGCATCCCGCCAGCGATGGAGGCCCCATGATTCTGATCGGCCAATACGACTCGCCATTCGTTCGCCGCGTCGCAATCGCACTGCGGCTGTACGATCTGCCGTTCGAGCATCGACCCTGGTCCGTCTTCGGCGAAGGCGAGCGTATCGCGGCGTTCAATCCATTGCGGCGGGTGCCGACGCTGGTGCTCGACAGCGGCGAGGTGGTGATCGAGAGCAGCGCGATCCTTGATCACCTGGATGATGTCGTCGGCCCCTCGCGTGCCATGATAGCGCACAGCGGCGATCTTCGACGGCGTGCCCTGAAGATTTGCGCACTGGCGACCGGTATGGCCGATAAGGCCGTCAGCATGGTGTATGAACAAGTGCTGCACCAGGCGACATCGGCGCAATGGATGGAACGGTGCCAGACGCAGATAGCCGCCGTCCTGGACGCATTGGAAGCCGACCGCGCAACCAGGCCCGAGCGCCACTGGTTCGGCGATGTGATCGGTCACGCCGACATCGCCGTGGCCTGTGCGCTACGCTTCATTCAGGACGCGCATCAAGGGTCGTTCGACGAAAAACGCTGGCCTGCCCTCAAGACGCATGCCGCGTCGTGCGAGGCGTTGCCCGTGTTCCAGCAGATCGCGCAGCCGTTCATTCCACCGCGCCGTGGATAATCGAAGATTTCGCCCAATCGCCTCTTATGCGGCGGCGGCGGAACGGTTTATCTTCCGTCCAGGCCGCCAATTCTTATCATCCTGAACGGAGATGGATCACGCCGATGACGGAACAACTCTCCATGACCGCGCCGGATCGTCCCGAACGAAACGGCAAAGGCGACACCTTCTTCCGCTTCCATCTGCCACACACGCACCTGGCATCGGTGTTCGGCGACGACTGGTTCGCGCTGAAGGCCGAGGCATTCGCGCGGTTCTTCGGCACACCGGTATTCCTTATCGCGCAGACGATTATCGTTGCCGTCTGGATACTGATCAACATCGTCGGCTGGTGGGTCTTCGATGCCTATCCGTTCATTCTGCTCAATTTGGCGTTCAGTTTGCAGGCGGCATATGCTGCGCCGCTTATTCTTTTGGCGCAGACGCGCCAGGCAGATCGTGACAAGATGTCCGGAATCGCCGACGCGCAGCATCGCGAGGAATTGCATCGTCTCAGCGAGGCACGGCAGGAAGCAACTGCGGATCAGACCGCAATGCTGGTCAAGATGCTGGGGCAAAACACGCAACTGACGGAGACGGTCGTGACGCTGACCGAGCGTGTGGAAAAACTCACCATGGAATTGCACAATCGCGTTTGTAGCAATGGAACGTCCGCCGGCGCGTAGCGACTGCGCCCCGAGGCATGGACGCGCTGCACCATGCTCCGTATCCTTCGGTTCGACAGCATGGGGAAACGACCGTGGATAACACCTCTCCCGTACGCCTCGAGAAGGAAGGCGATATCGGCGTCATCGTGGTGGACTATCCGCCGGTGAACGCGCTCGGGCCGGGCGTGTCGGACGGCATCGTCGCCGCGCTGAACCGCGCCAACGCCGATTCGTCGATTCGCGCCATGGTGCTGATCGGCGCCGGACGCAGCTTCATCGCCGGCGCCGACATCCGTGGCTTCGGCACCGGCCGCGCGCGCGCAGCGATCGGCAGCCGCACCTACGATGTGTTGGATCGCAGCGAAAAGCCTGTGGTTGCGGCGATCCACGGCTATGCGCTGGGCGGCGGATTGGAAAACGCGATGGCCTGCCATTATCGCATCGCGGTGCCGTCGGCGAAGGTCGGGCTGCCGGAGGTGCAGATCGGCATCCTGCCCGGTGGCGGCGGCACGCAGCGTCTGCCGCGCCTGGCGGGGCCGAAGGTTGCGTTGGACATGATAACATCGGGCCGTCACGTGCCGGCGCCGGAAGCGCTGGGCTACGGCATCCTCGACGAGGTATTGCCGGAAGGCGCCGATTTGCGTGCGTCCGGCATCGCCTTTGCGCGCCGCATCGCGGATGTTCGCCCGCTGCCGCGCGTGCGCGACCGCGACGTGAAGCTTGACGACCCCGGCATATTCGATGCGACGCGCAAGGCTATTGCCCGCCGCGCGCGCAACCAGAAGGCGCCGTACAACTGCATCGCCGCGGTTGAAGCCGCCTGCAATCTTCCGTTCGACGACGGCATCCGCCGCGAAAATGAACTCTTCAATGAATTGGAGAACTCTGACGAGGCACGCGCGCTGCGCTACGCGTTCTTCGCCGAGCGCGAAGTGGCGAAGCTGCCCGACATGCCGCCCGGCATCCAGCCGCGCGACTTCCACGCCCCGGCTGTTATCGGCGCCGGCACGATGGGCGGCGGCATCGCCATGTCGTTCGCCGATTTCGGCTACGACGTGAAGATCATGGACGCGACCGAGGAGGCACTGAACCGCGGCATGGAGCGTATCCGTACGAACTATGCCACGTCGGTGAAACGCGGCAGTCTGGCACAGGATGAAATGGAACGGCGCATGGCGCGCATCCATCCGGTTGCCGGCTACGACGACATCAAGGACTGCGATATCATCGTCGAGGCCGTGTTCGAGCGAATGGACGTGAAGAAGCCCATTTTCGCCAAACTCGACGAAGTCATGCACCCCGACGCTCTGCTGTTCTCTAACACGTCGGCGCTGGACATGGACGAGCTGGCGGCGGAGACAAAGCGCCCGGACAAGGTCGCCGGCACGCATTTCTTCTCGCCGGCGAACGTGATGAAATTGCTGGAAGTGGTGCGCCCCGCGCAGGCGTCAGCCGAGACGATGGCCACCGCGATGGCGATGGGCCGCAGGATCGGCAAGATCTCCGCGATGGCCGGCAACACCGACGGCTTCGTCGCCAACCGTTCGCGTGCGCCGTTCAACAGCGAGATGGTGATCCTGCTGGAGGAAGGCTGTCTGCCCGAACAAGTCGATAAGGTGATGGTGGATTTTGGCTATCCGATGGGTCCGTTCGCGGTGGGTGACCTGGCCGGCCTCGACATCGGCGCCGAGGGCCGCAAGCGCCGCGCCGCCGCCAACCCGAACTACCGCAAGCTGCCGATCGCCGACAGGCTGGTGGAGCTTGGCCGCTACGGGCAGAAGACCAGCGCCGGCTGGTATCGTTATGAAAAGGGCGACCGAACGCCGCATCCCGATCCGGAAGTCGCTGCGATCATCAAACAGGTGGCCGCTGAACTTGGGGTGCCGCAGCACGATTTCACCGACGAGGAGATCCTGCGCCGCTTGCTGTTTTCCTCGGTGAATGAGGCCTGCCGAATTCTTGAAGAGGGCAAAGCCTATCGCGCGTCGGATGTGGACGTGATGTGGCTGCATGGCTTCGGTTTCCCGCGCTATCGTGGCGGGCTGATGTACTGGGCCGACGGAATCGGTGTTAAGGCTGTCTATGACCAGATCGAGCGCTGGCATCAGCAATACGGCGAACGCTGGGCGCCGTCGCGGCTGTTGCGCCAGCTCGCGGAATCCGGAACGCCGTTCCGGGAAGCCAAACCCGCGCCATTCCACTAACAGGGGCACCGCACCATGAGCGCCGCTGAAAACGTGCTCGATATGGACCAGCTTCCGGACGAGGAATTCCGCGCCGCCGTGCGTGGGTTCATCGAGGCTAACTACCCGGCGGAGCTGCGCAATTCGCCGCGCCGGCTGCACTACAAGGATACCAAGGGCTGGTACCAGACCCTGTCGCGCAAGGGGTGGCTGTGCCCGAACTGGCCGACGCAGTTTGGCGGCATGGGCATTTCTGCCAGCAAGCAGCTCATCTTTCTGGAAGAGAAGGAACGTCACGGCTGCGCGCGGCTGAACGAAATGGGCATGACGATGCTTGGCCCCCTGCTGATCAAGCATGGGACAAAAGAGCAGCGGGATCACTTCCTGCCGAAGATTCTGACGGGGGACCACATCTGGTGCCAAGGCTATAGCGAGCCGAACGCGGGGTCCGACCTGGCCTCGCTGCGCACGTCGGCGGTGCTCGATGGCGACGAATGGGTGGTGAACGGACAAAAGATCTGGACCTCGCTGGCGATGGACGCCAACTGGATCTTTCTGCTGGTACGGACGGATAAGCAGGCAAAGAAGCAGGAGGGTATCAGTTTCCTTCTGGTGTCGATGGACACGCCGGGAATCACCGTGCGGCCGATTCCGAATATCGATATGGGCGAGGAATTCTGCGAAACGTTCTTCGACGATGTCCGCGTGCCGAAGGGCAATCTGGTCGGGCGGATCAACCAGGGCTGGACGATGGCGAAGAGCTTGCTGGGGTTCGAGCGCATCGGTTCCGGCTCCCCCCGGCAGTCCTCCTATGCGCTGGGGCGGCTGAAGATGCTGGCGGAGCGTGTTGGAGTCTGGGAAGACGAAGTGTTCCAGGATCGCTACACACGGCTGCGGCTCGATCTGGAAGATCACAAGACGCTGTATCAGGAATTTGTCGATCAGGTGCGGCGCGAGGAGCAGCTTGGGCCGGATGTGTCGATGCTGAAGATACATCAGACGGAGCTGTTCCAGCGAATCACCGAGACGATGCTGGAGATCAGCGCGGAATACGGCGGGATGTTCGGTCCGCTGGAGGGGAACCGCGAGCTCAATCCAGCGGGCTTGTTCCTGCAATCGCGGCCGGCGACGATCTATGCGGGGTCCAACGAGATCCAGCGGAATATACTTGCGAAGAACGTGCTGGAGCTGCCGTCAAGATAACCCGCGTCGTGGCCGGCCGTGACGGGAAGAGTCTCGCCCTGTCGGCACCGTGCTCAGATCACCTTCGCCGCCCTGAATCCCGCAATCTCCGCCCCACTATACCCGAGAGACCCCAGCACCTCATCGGTATGCTGCCCAAACCGCGGCGGCGGAAAATCCACGCGCGGTCCGTCATGCGCGAACTTGAAAGCGGCAACCGGCACGCTGAACGCACCATCGATCCCCGGCGCCGACTCATGCCGATGCAGCACACCGCGCGACGCGATCTGCGGATCGGCAAGAGCCTCGCCCATCGTGCGCACACGGCACGCCGGCACATGACGCGCCTGGAGCCACTCCTCCCATTCGGCAGCAGTCCGCGTCAGCATGATTTCCGCCAGCACCTTCTCCTCCCGTTCGTGATCCGCGTGGCGTTCATCGTTGGTGCGCTTGATCATCTCCGGGTGTTCCAGCACCGTCCACAGCCGGCGCTGCTGACGCAGATTGCTCGCGCCCACCATCACCAACCCGTCCTTGGTCTGGTAAGCCATGCTTGTCGCGTGGCCGGTGCGATTGCCGGATGGCTTCGGATGCGCGCCATTACGCAAATATCCGGTGACATGCGACGCCATCAGGATGATCGCGACATCCAGCATCGCCATGTCGATGCGTTGGCCCTCACCAGTGCGCTCGCGCTGGAACAACGCGGCGGACAATGCGTAGGCGCCCATCGTGCCGGTGGCATAGTCGATCGCCGGCGCGCCGATCTTGATCGGGTTCGCCGCCGGCGTACCCGTCATCGCCATGATTCCCGACGTCGATTGGATCACGTGATCGTACGCCGTCTGGTTGCGACGTGGGCCACCCTGGCCGAACGCGGAAAATGAAGCGTAGATCAGCTTCGGATTGATCTTGCGAAGGTCTTCATAACCCAGGCCCAGAGCTTCAAACGCGCCAGGCCGGTAGTTTTCCACCAGCACATCGGCCGTCGCCACCAGCTTCTTCAGAACCTCGCGCCCCTGCGGCGTTTTCAAATTCAGCGTGATGGCGCGCTTGTTGGATCCCTGCGTCAGGAATCCGGTGCCCATGTTCGCGTGGTTCAGCGCGTTGTCGGAACCGGAATCGCGGCTTTGGTCCGGCTCGTCCGGGTGCTCCACCTTGATCACGTCGGCGCCCATCAGCCCCAACTGGTAGGCCGCGAACGGGCCGGCCAGCACGTGCGTGATGTCGATGATGCGGATGCCTTCGAACGGCCGCGCCATGATGCGTCTCCTCCCGCTGAGTTCGCCGAACGCTGCCGCCTTGCCCAGGCCGCGTCAACACGCTTGGATGCGGCGCAAACGCGATGGAGGGCGGAGGAATGTCGGTCGATCTGATCATCGAAGGGTCGGTTGCGAAAATCGTGCTGAACCGGCCGGAAAAACTGAACGCGCTGACACAGGACATGCGCGCCCAATTGCGCGACTACAGCCAGCAGCTTCGCTATGACGACAACATCCGCGTCATCGTCATCACCGGCGAGGGCCGTGCCTTCTGCACCGGCGCCGATGTCGGCCGCATGCAACGCGGCGGCCTGCGGCATGAGCGCGAAAGGATGCAGGGCGGCAGCCACCAGTTCCTGCGCAACCTGCATGCGATCGAAAAGCCGGTGATCGCCGCGGTGCGCGGTCCGACGGTCGGCATCGGCTGGAGCATCGCGCTCGCGTGCGACCTGATCGTCGCGTCGGAAACCGCGCGTTTCTCGCAGGTGTTCCGCCGCATCGGCCTCGCGCCGGACGGCGGTGCGATCTGGTTCCTGACCCGCCGCATCGGCATGGCGCGCGCAAAGGAACTGGTGTTCACCGCACGCTTCGTCGAAGCGCCGGAAGCGCTGGCGCTCGGCCTGGTCAATTACGTCGTGCCGGACGGCGAGCTGATGGCAAAGACCGAGGAACTCGCCGCCGACCTCGCCACCGGCCCCACCTTCGCCTTCGGCATGGCCAAAAAGCTGTTCCACATGGCAAGCGGACCCAGCTACGACGACTTCCTTGATTACGAAGCCTTCGTACAGCCGCAGCTAGACCAGACCGAGGATCACCACGAGGGTGTCGCGGCGTTCAAGGAGAAGCGCAAACCGAACTTCGTAGGAAGATAACGACTGCCGCCCTCCCTCCGCTGTCATTGCGAGCGCAGCGAAGCAATCTCCTTCAAGATGACGAAGGAGATTGCTTCGCTGCGCGCGCAATGACAGCAGCAGTCACCCCACCTTCACGCCCAACTTCCCTGCCATGTCCTGGATGAATTGCCATGCCACACGGCCGGATCGAGCACCGCGCGTCACCGACCACTCCACCGCGGCCGCGTGCAGTGCATCGGCCTCGATCGGCAGGCGCATCGCCGCGGCATATCCGTCGATCATCGCAAAGAACGTGTCCTGATCGCAGTTATGAAAGCCAAGCCACAAGCCGAAGCGATCGGACAGCGACACCTTTTCCTCCGTCGCCTCTGACGGATTGATCGCCGTGGAGCGTTCGTTCTCGATCATGTCGCGCGGCATCAGGTGCCGCCGGTTCGACGTGGCATAGAACAACACGTTGTCCGGCCGGCCCTCGATGCCGCCTTCCAGCACCGATTTCAGCGCCTTGTAATCGGCGTCCTCGCGTTCGAACGACAGATCGTCGCACAGGATCAGGCAACGCCGATCCTGCGCGCGCAGCACGTTCAGCAGATCGGGCAGCGATCGGATGTCCTCGCGATGGATTTCCACCAGCGCCAGCACGCCACCCAGCTCGGCATTGGCGACAGCGTGCACCGCCTTCACCAGCGAAGACTTGCCCATGCCGCGCGAGCCCCACAGCATGGCGTTGTTCGCCGGCAGGCCGCGCGCGAAACGCAGCGTGTTCTCCAGGAGAATCTGCTTTTGCCGCTCCACGCCCTGCAGCAGCGAAATATCGACACGCGATACTTTGGCAACCGGTGCGAGATGCGGTGGGGACGGGTACCACACGAACGCCTCCGCCGCCTCCAGCGCCACGGCGGGCGCGGGCGGCGGGGCAAGGCGCTCCAACGCCTCGGCGATACGTGTGGCGAGTTCGGTCAGGCGCTGGTCCATGGGTGGGAAATTCCGATAGAGCTTGACGTAAGAGGGGCGGAAACTATGGTCCCGCCGCACTCACCGCAAGGACCGGTCCGCTATGAACCCGTTTGACCTGATACCGCCGGCCTACGCGCAGGACGTCGGCAGCAACCTGACCACGATGCTTCAGGGCCCGTTCCCGCTGATGATCGCCATCGGCCTGGTGTTCTACTTCATATTGCTCCGGCCGCAGCAACAGAAGCAGAAGGAAACGCGTGCGATGATCGCCGCGGTGAAGCGGGGCGATCGCGTGGTGACCGGGGGCGGCATTTTAGGAACAGTACAGCGCGTGCCGATGGTGCAGGACAAGAACGGCAAGCAGGTGGCGTCGAACGAGATCGAAGTCGAAATCGCGCCGAACATGCGGGTGACCGTCTTGCGCGATACGATCACCGCCGTGGTCAAGCCGACGGCGGCGAACGATTGATCCACTAACACGCTCGTCCGCAGATCGCGGCGCGCATTGACGCGCACGCCATCTGTCCGCAGCCTTCCCCATCGTTGTCGCTCGTGGGGGACGCAATGCGAATCGCCGAGATGGACTGGCGGATGGTGGAAACCTATATCCGCCGTGACGACCGTTGTGTCCTGCCGATCGGCAGTACCGAGCAACACGCCGGTCTGTCGCTGGCCACCGATGCGATCCTTGCGGAACGCGTCGGCGCGGAAGCAGCGGAGCCGCTCGGTGTGCCGGTGTTCCCGGTGCTGTCCTACGGCCTGACGCCGTATTTCACGAGTTTTCCCGGCACCATTACGCTGCGTGTGGCGACCTTCGCCGCACTGCTGCGCGACATATTGGATAGCCTGAAACTGACCGGCTTTCGTCGCGTGCTGATTGTCAATGGTCACGGCGGCAACCAACCCGCGCTGTCGCTGGCGCAGGAATGGATGATGGACAATCCCGACGCGCGGGTGCGCGTGCACGATTGGTGGCGTGCGCCGCTGACCTCGGCCGCGGTCCAGCGCATCGATCCCGTTGCCGGCCATGCAAGCTGGATGGAGAATTTCCCCTGGACGCGTCTGCCGGATCGCGAACCGGAAGAAGGCGCCAAGCAGCCGGTCGATATCGATCGTCTGCGCGCTCTGCCGCCGTTCGAGGTGCGTCTGATGCTGGATGACGGCAACTTTGCCGGCCGTTATCAGCGCGACGATTCCGAAATGCTGGAACTCTGGGACGTAGCCGTGCGCGAAACCCGCGCTCTGCTCGAGGAGTGGTAACATGGCAGACCCCATCCTGATCTGGGGTGCCGGCGCCATCGGCGGTTCCGTCGGCGCGTGGCTGAAACGCGCAGGCCATGACGTGACGTTTGTCGATGTGGTGCCAGAGCATGTGGCCGCGATCGGGAACCCGGCGCATGGCCTGCGCATCGTCGGGCCGGTCGAGGAATTTACCGTGACCACACCAGCGCTGTTGCCGGCGGAGGTTTCGGGTAAGTGGCGGCGTATCTTCCTCGCGGTGAAGGCGCAGCACACGGAAGAAGCCACACGGGCGCTGGCACCTTTCCTCACGGATGACGGCTATGTGCTGTCGCTGCAGAACGGCCTGAACGAAATCATCATCGCAAACATCGTCGGGCGCGCGCGCACCATCGGTGCGTTCATCAATTTCGCCGCCGACTGGATGGCGCCTGGCGAGATCATGTTCGGTAATCGCGGCGCCGTTGTGCTGGGCGAACTCGACGGCGCAAGCACGCCGCGGCTGCAGGCATTGCACGCGTTGCTGCGCGATTTCGAACCGGATGCGATCGCTACATCGGATATCTGGGCCTATCTCTGGGGAAAGTTGGGTTATGGCGCCATGCTGTTTGCCCAGGCGCTTGGCGAAGCGGGCATCGCGGATTGCCTGACGCGGCCCGAATTGCTGGGCTTGTGGCGGCAGCTTGGGGCAGAAGCGATTCGCGTTGCCTTGGCGGAAGGCGTGCAGCCGCGCGGGTTCAACGGCTATGAGGTCGATGCGTTTCGTCCTGGTGCCAGCGAAGCGGCCGCGCGCAATTCGGTGACGGCGATGGCCGACCTTTATCGCGGTAGCACAAAGACGCATTCCGGCGTTTGGCGCGATCTTTGGGTACGTCATCGTCGCACCGAGGTGGATGTGCAGATCGCGCCGATTGCAGAACACGGTGCGAAGCACGGCATCGACTGCCCTGCCACGCGGTGCCTGGTGCGGATGATCCACGAAGCAGAGCAAGGCCAACGGACGATGCGCGACGATAATTTGTTGGAATTGGCGAGGGAGAGTGCGGCCCCATGAATGTCCGGTTCGATGGCAAGGTGGTCGCGGTAACCGGCGCGGGGCATGGGTTTGGCCGCTCCATCGCGCAAAGTTTCGCGCATCTCGGCGCGCGCGTTTTCGCGACCGACATTTCGGCGGATGAGCTGGCGGAAACCGCCGCACCGGGCGGCATCGTCACGAAGGTGGTCGATCTGCGCGATCGTGCCGCAGGTGCCGCGTGGGTTCAGCAGATCGAGGCGCAGACGAGAAGCGCCATCGACGTTCTGGTGAACGATGCCGGCGGCGTTGCCGGCCAGGACCACAAGCCGGTGGAAGACGTATCGGACGAAGACTGGAACATCATCTTCGACATCAACGTCAACGCGGCCTTCACGCTGTGCCGTGCCGCGGCGCCGGCCATGAAGCGCGCCGGCGGCGGACGCATTGTGAACATCAGTTCCGGCGCGGGCTTGCAGGCGTCGCTGACCGGCGTTCAGGCGTATTGCAGCGCCAAACACGCCGTCGTGGGTCTGACGCGTCAGCTCGCGCACGAGCTCGGTCCGTTCAACATCACCGTCAACTCGGTGGCGCCTGGCTTCATCCGCACCAATGCGGCGACAGAACGGCAATGGGCCAGCTACGGCGAGGACGGGCAGCAGGCCCTGGTGCAGCGGATCGCCATGCAGCGGCTCGGCACCGCGCAGGACATTGCGAATGCCGTGATTTTCTTTGCCTCCGACCTGGCGGGGTTCGTCAACGGACAGATTCTGCAGGTGGATGGCGGGCGCTGAACGGCGCAGCTTCAACTTACCGAGAGACGCAGGCTGTCCCTCGTTCCAGCGGCCTAGAGTCACTGTAACACTGCGGCTTGTACCTCTGGATGCGGGCAGGTCGGATGTCAGAAGTTTCCCAGCATGCGCCCGAACTGGCGGCGATTCATCATGCTGCTGTCGAAATCATGGACGATGCGTTCTTCGCGTTCGGCCGCGACCACGAGCTCGTCCAGGTCAACGGCGCAGCCGAGCGTCTGCTGCGGCGCGATCGCCATTCGTTGATCGGCCGCGATGTCGCGGCATTGCTCGGTCCAGAGCTTTCCGATGCGGTGCGCGACGGCCGGCCGCGGCGACTGGATACGCCGATCGCGCCTGGCGGCGATCCGGTTGCGGCGAACATCGTTCCCACTCCGGACGGTGTGTTGCTGTTCCTGCGGGACAAATCCGAATCGACCCGTTTGCAGGCCACGCTGCGCCAACGCGACGATGTGCTTGCGCTGTTGGAAGACATGCTCGGCATCGGAGTTTGGGACATCGATCCCGCCACCAACATGGTACGCGGTACACCGCAGTTCTTCCGTATCATCGGGCTGGACCCGGCGAGTGAGGTGGTTCCGCTGGAAACCGCGCGCAGCTTGCCGCATCCCGAAGACCGGCAGCGCGTCACCGACGCGTATCGGGACGCCATCGCAGACGGCGCGGACTTCGTGCAAACCGAATATCGCATCCGCCGTTCTGACGGCGCTGTTCGCTGGTTGGTCGGGCGGGCCCGCGTCGGCCGTGACACCAGCGGCAACGTTGTGCGGCTCAGTGGCGTGGACATCGATATTACCGACCGGAAGCTGGCGGAATCGGCGCTGCGGGAAAGCGAGGAACGTTTTCGCCGCGTCTTCGAGCAAAGCCCGCTTGGCAAGGCAACCGTGGATCATGCATTCCACTTCCGTGAGGTGAATCCGGCGTTGTGCGAAATGCTGGGTCATAGTCAGGAAGAACTGGTCGGCAGTGGCTTTCTCGATCTGCTGCACCCGGAGGATCGCGCGTTATGTCTGGCGAAAGGCCAGGCGCTGATCGAAGGGCGGGTGCCGCAGGTGCAGTTGGAGCAGCGCTTCGTCCGTAAATCGGGGGAAGTGTTTTGGGTCCGCGTGAATGTCGGTCCGATTCGCGATGCGCAAGGCAACATTCTCTACAGCCTGGGCGTTATCGAAGACATCGACGATCGCAAGCGCATGACACAGGCTTTGGGCGAAAGCGAACGCCGCCTGCGTGACCTGAACGAGCGTCTGGAGCACGAGGCAGAGCACCGTGCGCGGCAGTTGGCGGCAAGCCGGGCGCAACTACAGGCGTTCTTCAGCAACTCCCCCGACTGGATGACGCTGATCCGCGCGACATTCGATGGACGATTTGTATATGTCGATCTGAATCCGGCCTCCGAAGCGGCGTACGGGTTGCCACGTGCACGCGTGGCCGGGCATACGGTCGAGGAGATCCTTGGCGTCGAAGCGGCGCAGGTGCCGCTGCATCATTTGCGCGAATGCGTCCGCACCGGCGAGCCGCAGCGTTATGTCGCACAGCGCACGATGGCCGGCCGCACCTCCACCATCGATGTGATGTTCGTGCTGGTTCCCGCGCTGACGGAAGCCGGCGAACGCCAGATCATCACCATTGCGCGCGACATCACTGAGCGCGAGCATTTGGAAGCGCAGCTTCGCCAGGCGCAAAAGATGGAGGCGATCGGCCAGCTTACCGGCGGCGTCGCGCACGACTTCAACAATTTGCTCGCTGTCGTCATGGGAAATGCGGAGCTGGCAAAGCGTCGGCCAGCCGGCAGCCTGCCGGCGATGATGGACAATATCCTGCGAGCCGGCGAACGTGGCGTCGCATTGACCCGGCAGTTGCTGTCGTTCTCGCGTCGCCAGAACAGCGAGCCGCAGGTGCTGGATCTTTCGGTCGAGATGCCGCGCATCGGCGAGATGCTGCGGACGTCGCTGCGCGGCAACATCCAGCTTCGCACGTCGGTGGCACCAGACGTTGGCATGGTTGAGGTCGATCCGGACGAACTCGAAATAGCGTTGTTGAACATCGCGGTGAACGCACGCGACGCGATGCCCGATGGCGGACGCTTCGACATCGATGTGCGGCGCGTGCCCGCCGGGAAGTCCGGGTTTGCGGCAGAGCATGTGGCTCTTGAGTTGCGTGATACCGGCATGGGAATTCCACGGGAGGTGATCGCGAAGGTCTTTGATCCGTTCTTCACGACGAAGGAAGTCGGCGTCGGCACCGGCCTGGGCCTAAGCCAGGTCTATGGGTTTGTGCAGCAGTCCGGCGGCACTGTGTCGATCGACAGCGCACCAGGCAAAGGGACCACGGTCGCGATCTGCCTGCCGCGTACGTTCAAGCCGTTGGCGCAATCGGATAATGCATCCGGCGATCTGGCATCCGGGTCCGTCGGCGGACTGATTTTGCTGGTCGAAGACAACCCCGATGTGGCCAGTGTGACCGCACAGATGCTGCGGGCGCTGGGCTGCGAAGTAGAGGTGGTGGACCGGGCGCGTAAGGCGTTGGATCGGCTGGCCGGCGCCGGGAGCCCGATAGATCTGCTGTTGTCCGACGTCGTCATGCCGGATGGGATGACCGGTCTCGATTTGGCGCGCGCGGTGCGGGCGCGGCAACCTGATCTGCCGATCGTGCTGATTTCCGGCTACAACGATGCGGTGCCGCCGCGCGGTTCCGGCTTTCGCATGCTGCGCAAACCGGTGCCAGGAGCCGAGCTGCGTGACGCGATCCGCGAAGCGATGGCAACGCGGGCTCCGGCGTAACGACGCGTCATTGCCACGCCGCTTGGCCGAAGCAATCATCCCCATCCCTGTCATTGCGAGGCCGCTTGGCCGAAGCAATCTCCCGAGGGGATTGCTTCGGCCAAACGGCCTCGCAATGACAGAAGGCCGCGGACGCCGACCCGTATCACACCATTCTTGGCCGCACCTTTTCGCACAGCAATTGCAGCGACCGCATCATCAGCGGCGACGGAATCATGGCACCGAAATTCAGTTCGGCCAGGATGCCGTCGATGCCCAGTTCGTCCTGCAATTGCTGCAGCCGGTCCGCCACGTGTTCTGGGCTTCCCACCACCACTTTGTCGCGCAGCACGTCGTCGTAGGTAAGGTTGCGCACTTCCTCCAACTCCGCGCGGCGCCGCTTGTTTGGTGAACCTTCAAGCTGGGTCACCAGTTTCTTGTAGCCTGCCATCATGCTGGCCTCGGCTTCGGACATCGCGCGCGCATCGGTTTCGGCCACGTGCAGCGACAGCCGCAAATGGACCTCGCCCTTGCCGGGATGCCCGGCGGCTTTGTAAGCGTCGCGATAGGCGTGCAGATCCGGGGCCAGACCCGACAGCGAACCGCTGCGCACCGCAACGAACAGCGGATAGCCGAGCTTGCCGAGCATGGGGAACGTGTCCTCGCTGGCACCGGCTATGCGGATCGGCGGATGCGGTTTCTGGTACGGCCGCGGTACGGCGCGCGCTTCGTTGAAGCTGTAGAACTGGCCTTCGTAGGAAAACGTGGTCTGGGTCCACGCGCGCTTCAGAATCTCCAGCACTTCGTAGAACCGTTCGCGACTTTCGGAATACGGCACGCCGTACGCCGCATAGGCGCGCGGGTTGCCGCTGCGCCCGACGCCCAGCAGCAGGCGGCCGCGGCTGATCTGATCGACGGTGGCGGATTCCTCGGCGAGGCGCAGCGGATGGCACAGCGGCAGCACCTGCACGCCGGTGCCGATGCGGATGCGGGTGGTGCGCGCCGCGATGGCGGCAGCGACGGTCATTGGAACGCTCATGACCGAGCGCGCGGCCTGCTGGTGGATTTCGGCGAGCCAGACGGAATCGAGGCCCCAGCGCTCGGCATCTTCCACCTGCGCCAGGCCTTGGGCGAAGGCGTCGGTATCCGATTGGTCCGGCACCTGGCGGTGAAATTCAACGTACCAACCGAATTCCATGGACGATTCCTGTGCTGCATTATTCCTGTCGTTGCGCGGAGGCATAGCGGCGAAGCAGTCTCGTTCGGTCGGAGGGCTGCCTACGGTGCGGTTCGCGGAGACGCGGCAGAATTCCGACCGGGATCGCTTCGTCGCTATGCTCCTCGCAATGACATAGAGGGTAGCACGCTAGGTCCGCGGTCACCATCCAACAAATGCCGAATTTTGATCCGCGCCATATCGTCACGGCATGGGCACTCGTGTATGCTGCGTGGCTATGGAAATCCGCAGCCTCAGCTACTTCGTCCGTATCGCCGAACTTGGCAGCATCACCCGCGCCGCGGCGCATCTGCGCGTCGCGCAGCCGGCGTTGACCCGGCAGGTGCAGCGGCTGGAGGACGAACTCGGTGTCGCCTTGTTCACCCGCGTCAACCGTGGCGTCCGCCTGACCGAAGCGGGGCAGAAGCTGCTCGAAGGAGCCACCCGCATCCTGCGCGACGTGGAACGCACCAGCGACGAAATCCGTGCGCAGGACGCGCATCCCAGCGGCAAGATCGTCCTGGGCATTACGCCGACCCTGTGTCCGGTGCTGGCGCCCGAGCTTTTCTCCAGGATGCGCCAGCATTATCCGATGATCGAGCTGAAGGTCGTGCACGCCGGCATGGTCCGGCTGGAGGAGATGATCATCGACGGACGCGTCGATCTTGCGTTGTTATCGGAGCTGTCGCGCAATCGCACGATCGTATCGATCCGTCTTGCCGAGGAAGAAATGGTACTGGTGACAAAGCCGGGCAACCGCCCGCGTGGCATCGTCACCGCCGCCGAACTGCGCCGCACGACGCTGATCCTGGGCGACGGACTGCGTGCCGCGATGGATGCGTTGCTGGCGGGACTGGGCATCGAGCTGAAGGTCGAGGTCGAGCTCAACGACCACGAGACCATCCGCCTGATGGTGCAGCAGGGCGTCGGCGCTTCGATCCTGCCGCACGCAGCCGTCGCGCGTGAGTGCGCGCGTGGCTTGGCGGAGGCGCATCGGCTGACGCCCAGCGGTATCTTCCGCACGCTGGCGCTGGGCGTTGCCGCCAACCGGTCCAGCTCGGTCGCACGCGATGCGGTCGCGCAGGCGCTGCGGCAGTTGCTGGGTGACATCGCCGCGGACGGCGGTCTGACATTGGCAAAGCGTCGCCGGCCAGCGAAAAACGTCGCCCGCGAGGCGGCGTAAGGGTTCGCTGCCCCATACCCATCTGCTATGCCGCCGATAAGAAAGCGGCATTTGGAACATTGCAGCACCTCGCCTACGGTTCGTCCGAACGATGTCTTGGGAGGACACCATCCATGCGGTTCGGTCTGTTCGGAAGCGCTGCGGCGCGGCGCGGCGGCGGTGAGTTCGACAGCGCCGAAGGCTTCCGCGACTTCATCGAATACAACGTCGAAGCCGAAGCACTCGGCTTCCATGGCACCTTCGTGGTGGAGCACCACTTTACCGGTTTCGGCCAGGTCTCCGCCACGCTGAACCTGCTCACCTGGCTAGGCGCACGCACGCGGCATCTTCGGCTTGGCACTGCCGTCATCGTGCTGCCGTGGCACAATCCGGTGCTGCTGGCGGAGCAAGCCGCGACGCTGGACCTGCTGTCCGGCGGCCGTCTGGATTTCGGCATCGGCAAAGGCTACCGCTATAACGAGTTCGAAGGCTTCGACGTGCCGATGGAAGATGCCGACGCACGCTTCGAGGAATGCCTGTCCGTCCTGTTGAAGTCCTGGACCTCCAACGAGCGGTTCTCGCATCAAGGCAAGTACTGGCAGTTCAACAACATCGTTGTGGAGCCGCCGGCGGCGCAGAAGCCGCATCCGCAGGTCTGGATGGGCGCCGGCAGCGAACGCTCCATCCGCAACGTTGCCGAGCGTGGCTTCAATCTTTTGCTTGGTCAGTATGCCTCACCGGATGACGTGGCCAGCAGCATCGCAACGTTCCGAGCCGCTGTGGAAGCCAGCGGCCGCAAGTTCGATCCGATGCAGGTGGGCGTGACGCGCGCCTTCTTCGTGGCGGACAACGACGCGGAACGCGACGCCGCGCTGGATCGGCGGCTGCAGAACAGACTGCGGCAGTTGAAGCTGGCGACGCGGCCGGACGGCACGGTGCACGGGGGGCCGGACCGCGCGACCGGCGATCCGCAGGCGGTCAACGTCAACAGTGCGATCTATGGCAATCCGGGGGAGATCGCACGCAAGCTGGAAGCGTTGCAAAAGGTTGGTGTCGGCTACGTGCTGATCAACGGCGGCGGCTCCGGTGGCGGCGAACGCGGCCGGCAGAGCATGCGTCGTTTCGCGCGGGAGGTTATGCCGCTGTTCTCCGACCAGGCGGCGGCGCGGGCGGCGGAGTAAGCGGCCGCAGTGATGTGACGGTGACGCCGCCTGTCATAGCTTCGTCGCTAACAGGAAACTAAAATTCCCCCTCCCCTTGAGGGAGGGGGCCAGGGGGAGGGGTCGCTTCGTAACGTAAAGACCCCTCCCCCAACCCCTCCCTCACAAGGGGAGGGGGGAACCTACAACCTACGTCAAGCCGCCGACGCCGTTTCATCCAGGGCAGGCCGGTGGCCACCTCGCAATGACAGGTCAGACAGCCGTTGCTAACGCCGTAGCGCGTCCACCAGCAACCGCAGGAAGCGGTCCACGCTCTCGCGTTCCATCCAGCGCATGACAGCAACAATGCGGTGCTCTGGATCGACCCAGGTGATGTTGCCGCCGGCGCCTGACGCATAGAATCCCGACGCCGGTCCGCTTGGATAACGCGCGCCGCCGGTGTTCAACCACCACAGCAGCCCGTAATTCGGATTCAGCGGGCATGGCTGCAGTGACTCCTCGATCCATGCTGACGGCAGCACATTGCGGCCATTCCACACCCCGCGTTGCAGCATCAGCAGACCGATGCGCGCCTGGTCCTCGGCATGGATCTCCACGCCGCCGCCCCAGTGGCTGCCGCCGGACACCGACTCGGTCATCCGCCCCTCGATCTCCACCATCGACGTGCGATAGCCATGCCAGCGCCAGTCATCCGACGCGCCGATCGGTTGCATGATGCGCGCGCGGAACACCTCTGGCAGCGGGCGCCGCAACACGCGCAGCAGCGCAAGCGCGAGGCGGTTCACCCGCACGTCGTTGTATTCCCAGAATGTGCCCGGCGCGCGCAGCGGACGGGGATCGCCTTTGCGGCCCTTGCCTTCCAGCACCAGGCTACGGTTACGGTCTATAACATCGGACTTGCCGAACAGAGTGCCTTCCCATTCGGAGGTCTGTTGCAGCAGGTGGCGCCAGGTGATGCGGGCGTTGTGCGGCGCTTCGAACCCGCCGTCCTGCACGCGCTGCGCCACCGGTTCGTCCAGCGATGCGATCAACCCGTCGGCGACCGCAATGCCGGCCAGCAAACTGAGGTAGCTCTTGGCGGCAGAGAAGGTGAAATCGACCTGGAGCGGATCGCCCCAGGACGCGACGATCGATCCGTCGCGCAGGATCAGCCCGTTCGCCGGACCGCGCGCGCGGATCGGCCCGAGGATTTCGTTATCCGGCGGCGCTTCGAAGAAGCCGGCTTCGATATGCGCGCGCAGGTCACGCGGCCACGCGATTTCGTGCGCGGCGGCGAAGCGGACCGCTTCGTCGAGCAGGGCGGGTGCGAAGCCTGCGGCGGCGGGATCGATGCGGGGCAGGGCGGATGCGTGCGTTGTCATGCCGCTACCTCTCGCGCGATCCTGCCGGGGTCAAGCCAGGTCGTGCGATGGGTGGCGCTGCGGCGGCTGAATTGCGTTATGGTACGCTGCAACGGGTTGACACAGAACGGGGGACTCGCAGTGGCCAGACCGGACCACGATGCCAGGCGTGCCGCGCTGCGCGCGAGCCCGGTGTTTGCGGCGATGCAGCCGGAGGAACTGGACGAAATCCTCAGTTTCGCCGTGGATCGCCGCGTGCGCCGCGGCCAGGTGATCCTCCAGAAGGGCGACGATGGATCCTCCATGATGGCAGTGCTGCGCGGACGTGTGCGCATCAGCGCGGTCTCCGCCGAGGGCAAGGAGATCATGCTGAACGTCATCAGCCCCGGCGAGGTGTTCGGCGAGATCGCGCTGCTGGACGGTCAGCCGCGCAGCGCCGACGCCACGGCGACTGAGGACACGCAGCTTCTGGTGGTGGAGCGTCGCCACTTCCTGCCCTTTCTCGAACGCCACCAGGACCTGATGCTGCGGTTGCTCGCCGTGCTGTGCGCGCGGCTGCGGCAGACCAGCATCGCACTGGAGCAAATCGCGTTGTTCGATCTCCCCGCACGGCTGGCGCTGGTGCTGCTGAAACTGGCGCGCGATTACGGCCGGCCGGTCGCCGGCGGCACGCGCATCGAACTGAAACTGTCGCAACGCGATCTGTCCACGTTGGTGGCGTCGTCGCGGGAGAGCGTGAACAAGCAGATTTGCGCGTGGCGCGAGGACGGTGTGATCGCGATGGAGGACGGGCTCATCGTGCTGCGCCGGCGCGAGGAGTTGGAGAAGCTGGTGGAGTTCAAGTAGCCGGCGGGGATTGCTCTCCGGCGCTGGAGTCTTGCGGGCATGTCGTTTCGCGCAGCGGGAGATGCCGCGGCGCGGGTTTGCATGCTGGCCGGCATGTGGTGACCTGATGTGTGTTGGAATTTCATTGCTGTCCAACACACATAACCCATTCCTGGCGAGTAACGTTGGGATAGCGAAGGCGCCGGCTCGATAAGCGCTGCAACGGGGGGTACGCCCTGGTGGGACAATCCGCTTTGCCGGCCTTGCAACGTACCCGCCCCCGCACGAATTGAATCGCCCAACGGGCTGGCGCCCGAAGGGAGTGAGACCGTGCTGGACGCGGTGTGCCTGACGAAGCTGGCAGCCTGGGCCTGCAAGGCAGCCGCCGCAGCCCTGAATGCGCACGCCGGCGACGTGGAATTCTATGCCCTGCTCGCCGATCTCGGCGGCAGCACGATCGAAGCCGGCCACGCCCTGCACGACCGCCCGCGCGAGGTGCTGCGCGAAGGAGCCGACCGCCTGGCGGCGCGCATCCAGCGCGACCACGCCGAATGGCTGACGCGTGAATTCGCCAGCGACATATCCGGCCGGCAGGACACGCAGGCGGCGCTGGCCGCACTGCCGGACGTGATCGACAAGTTCCTGCCCTCCGGCCTGGACTTCGCCCGCGCCGATCTGAACGCCGCCCGCGTCGCCGACGAAGCGGTGAAAGCCGCCGGGGCCGACCCGCAATTCCGCGCCGGCACGTTCGGCGGACGGGTGCTGCACGCGCTCGTCGCCGGTGCCTTCACCTTGGCGCGCAACGACGATGCGTTTGCGCGCGACATGCGGCTTGCCATCGATCAGGTGCTGCTGGAGCGCACTGCCGCCGCCGCGGCGTCCGACGGGCGCCAGGAAGCGTCGTTGCAGCGCATCGAAGCCGCGCTCCAGGCCGGCACGGAGAAGCTCGAACCCCTCCGCCTGCACCGCCTCCGCCCGCCAATCAGCACGCCGAACGACCTGCTGAAAGCCGACCGCCGCGCCACCGAGCTGGTCGGCCGCACCGAGGAAATGCAGCCGCTGCACCACTGGCTGACCACGCCGCGCGCGGGCCGCGACATCTCGGTGCATTGCCTGGCCGGGCAGGCCGGCGCGGGCAAGACACGCCTCGGCATCGACCTGTGCGAATGGGCGGAATCCCGCGGCTGGACCGCCGGCTTCGTGCCGCAGGAGAAGCTGCAACGCTTCGCCGAGCACCACGAGCCGTCCGACTGGCGCTGGCCCCGCCCGACGCTGCTGGTGGTGGACTACGCCGCCGCCTCGGTGCGCGTGCTGCGCAGCGTCCTGGGCGAGCTGGCGCGCGGCGCCCCCAACCAGGCCGGCGAACACCCGTTGCGCATCCTGCTGCTGGAACGCCACGCCTCGGCCGACGCCGGCTGGTGGGCGGAGCTGCGCCAGCCCACCACCCATGCCGGCGACGGCGCCGACAGCCTGATCGACGCCGGCGCACCGCTGCTCCTCGGCCCGCTGCGCGACACCGGGCACCGCCGCGCGCTGCTGTCCGAGGCGATGCGGCTGGCCGCGCCGCTGCTGGGGAAGCCCCCGGCGCTGCCGCCGCCGCCGGGCGCCGATCCGGAGTTCGACCGCCGCCTCGCCGACGACGCGATCGAGACCGAGCCGTTGTTCTTGCTCATGGCCGGCATCGTCGCGGTGGAGACCGGCGCGCCCGCCGCCCTGGCGATGAACCGGCTGGACCTCGCCGTCTGGCTCGCCCGTGTGGAGCGGACGCGGCTGCAACGCCGGGCGCACAGCATCGGTGCCGACGAGGAACTGGTGCCCTACCTGGCCGCCTGCGTCACGCTGCAGGGCGGCTGTGACGCCGACGCCGCGGCGGCGCTGGTGGCGGCGGAACGCGAGGCGTTCGGCGACCGTCCGCCGCCGCCGGACGGCCGCATCGTCACGCTGCTGCGCGACGCGCTGGCGCCGGCCGAGAGCGACGGCATCGACGCCATCCGCCCCGACCTGATCGGCGAGGCGTTCCTGCTGGAGGAACTCGGCCGCGACCGCCGGCCGCTGACGCAGCAATCGGCCATCGTCGAACGTGCGTTTTCCCGCGCCGGCCTGCGCGTGGTCGCGACGGTGATCCGTACGGCGCAGGATTATGCGGCGGGTGAGGCTTCGCACCGCAGCGTGGCGTGGCTCGATCATTTGTTGAGGCTAACCGACGATCCGTTCGCGCTGATGGCGATCGCGGACGAGCTGCCGGAACAGACGCTGGCGCTGCGGGAGCGTGCGGCGGAGATCCTGGGTCGCATCGCCGACGCGCTGGCGACACGCGCCAATGCCGATCCCGAAATGCTGCCGACGCTGGCCGCCGCGCGCAACAACCTTGGGGTCCGGCTGAGCGATCTGGGCGAGCGGGAGGCGGCGCTGGCGGCGGCGCGCGAGGCGGCCGAACTGTATCGCACGCTGGCGGCGCAGCGCCCCGACGCGTTCCGGCCTTATCTGGCGACGTCCCTGTCGGTGCGGGCGAATTGCTTCGAGGCAGCGGGTCAGATGGAGTACGCACTGGCCGACGATGTCGAAGCGATCGCCCTGCTCGCACCGATGTTCGTTCGTCTGCCGCAGGCGTTCGCGCCGCTGATGCGGGCGGTCGCGCGCGGCTATCTGCAACGTTGCGAGAAGCACGGGCGCCAACCGGACCAGGCATTGCTCGCGCCGGTCGTTGCGGCGTTCGACCAACTGCGGGGCGAGCAGGACGATGCCTCGTGACCCGGCCGCTCCTCCTTGAGTGAATTCGGTGACACAGCGGAGGCCGTGGCCCGCACCGCAACGGGCGCGCTGCCCTCATGACTATGCTGCCAGCGGCCTGAAATCCTGACCTGCGTCATGGCCGGACCTGGCCCGGCCACCCACGGCTTGCCTCGCAAAACGCCGTAAAGTCGCGGGCGGCGGCCATGACACGCAGAGGCAACGTCCGCGGCGATTGGTCTCAGCCGTCGAACCGCCACTAACCAATCCGCGTTATTATCCTTGACAATCCCGGCCGCTTGCCGTATATCCCTGCCCTTATGGGCGACCTGCACACCGCTCCGGCCGAAGCCTCTTCCCCCGATCCAGATCGGGCCGATCCGGATTCGCCCGACCTGATGCCGGCGTGGCTCGCCCACCTCATCGCCCTCGTCATCGTCTTCCTGCTCGAGCAATTCCTGGCCGCGCGGCAGCGCCGCGTCCGCCGGGCGGCGTCGAAGCTGGTTGACTGGCCGGCCCTGCCGCGGGATTCCGCGCAACCGCCGGCCGCCGCGATGCACAGCCAGTCGGACCACGCGACTGCTCGCCCGCGCCGTGGCCGTGACGCCGCCCCGGACCCCGCGGACCTGTCGCGCACACGCACGGCATTGCTGGAGAAGCTTCGCCAGTCCGACGTCGATCCGGCCGTGCTGTCGCAGCTTGAAGCCCTCGGCATCATGCCCGGCCCGATCGGCACGGACGCAGCGGCCACGCCAACCGCGCCGGCGCCCTCACCACTTTGCGGCGCGAACATCCGTCGTGCTCCACGAGAGTTCGCGCACGCTGCCCCCCGGCATGCGGTGTCGCCCGCGCCGTGGGGGCAGAATTTCGCCCGTCGCGGCACGGGTCCACCGACCGGACCGCCGGCTGTCTCGCGCTGCCAATCCTGTTACGCATGACGAACAGGGCCACCGCATGGCTGGCCCCGCCGTCCTGATTCGTGCCACCCGAATGATCGCGGAATGAACCGTCGGCAGCAGGACCAGCGGCGCCTGAGGTTGACGCCGCGTGTCATGTCTGGAGCATCCTGCTCGCGACCGGCGCACCGAGGCTCGCGATCGATCCCGCGCTCGACAATTACCGGGCCTGGAGCGCCTACGGTGCGGCAGGCTTCGGCGGCGTGCAGGTGGTGCCGACGCCGCAGGGGCCGGTCGTGCCGATGGTGTTCGATCCCGCGCCATAGTGTTCCGGGACGGCGGCGACGGGTTGGCTGCCCTTCCTGGACAGGTATCGAACCCTGTGCGTGGCGCCAGAGCCGGCGTTTCGGCGGGTTGCTCGAGGACATACGAGAGATGCCGCTTCCCGCCTGACGCCGATGCACCAACTGTGTGCGGCCAATTGGTCAGCCAGAAAGCCGCCGACGCGCCCCCACCCTGTTTCCGGCTGGTACCGGTGCCTCGGCCCGAACGCCCCGCATGGGCAATCCGATCGACAGCAAATGGCCCCGCAAGCCAACCCGTGATACAATGTTACGACTGGAGGCTTGCGATGAACCTCGCTCAACCCGGAACCGACAGATGCTATTCCCGCGAGGAGTTCAGGCGGTGGTATGAAGCCCAGACGAGTGGCCGCTACGAACGCGTGGACGGCAGGATCGTGCCCATGGCCCCCGAGCGTGGTGCGCACCTGCGGATCAAGGGAGCGGTTTACAGCGCGCTGAAGCGCGCGGTCGCCGCTGCCGGTGTGCCTTGCCAGGCATTGCCCGATGGCGCCACGGTGGAAACCGGCGACAGCGACTACGAACCGGACGCCCTGGTGAATTGCGGCGAGCCAATGGCCGACGACGCGATCGCGGCGCCGAACCCGGTGATCATCGTCGAAGTCCTGTCACCCGGCACGGCATCGACGGATGCCGGCGGCAAGCTGGCTGACTATTTCTGCGTGCCATCCGTCGCTCACTACCTGATCGTGCATCCGACCCGCCGAACCGTTACCCATCACCGGCGTACAGACGACAGCATCGACACACGGATCATCGTCAACGGTCCGATTGCGATGGCCCCACCCGGGATCGTCGTCACGGTGGAAGAAATCTACGGCGCCGCATAGGCCGACCGCCACTTAGGCACTGTTGATGAATAATCGAATCGGTTGAGTGAGGCACCGGCCTTTGCCCCGTCATGCCGACCTTCGTCGGCATGACGACATTATGCGACCGTGCGTCAACTGCAGCGATTATTCGTCAACAGTGCCTTACCATTGGGCAGGCGGTACGTTCGGTGGACCGATGAACCGCCGCCTTCGGCCGACACGGGCGCGGCTATGCCGTAACCAGGTTCCCGGTCGGAGCGTGATTTTGCCCCCTGGTTTCTGGGATACCAACTCGGACCGGCGGCAGAGCGACAGCGGCGGCTGCCAAGGGGTTCCGCTCGTTGCGGACATGCGCAGAGGCGGGATCCGGGGGGGGCCGCGCCGCCGGACCGTCGCGTTTTCTGAATCGGCGCCTACGCCGCTCTGACTCCAGCCACGAAGCTATTGACCTCGCCAGACAATTGCTCGGCCCGCTTGGACAGATCGGACGACGCGGACAGCACTTGGCTGGCTGCCGTGCCGGTTTCGCCCGCGGCCTGACTCACACCTCCGATGCCGACGGTCACATCGCGTGCCGCCTGAGTTGTCTGTTGCACATTGTGGGCGATCTCCGACGTGGCGGCGCCCTGTTGCTCGACCGCCAAGGCGATGGCGGCGGCGATCGTACTGACTTCCTCGATGGTGCCGGAGATGGCCCGAATGGCATCGACGACCTCCTTGGTCGCAGTCTGTATTTGTGCCACCTGGGCGCCGATCTCCTCGGTCGCCTTGCCGGTCTGGGTGGCGAGGCTTTTGACCTCCGACGCCACCACGGCGAAGCCTTTGCCCGCGTCACCGGCGCGCGCCGCCTCGATCGTGGCATTCAACGCCAGCAGGTTGGTCTGGCTCGCGATATTGGTGATCAGGCCGACCACGGCGCCGATCTTTTCAGCACCTTCGGACAGCGTTCGCACGATCTCATCTGTCCGTTTCGCGTCGTCCACCGCTTTGCCCGTGATCTTCGACGATTGCGCGACCTGGCGGGCGATCTCGCCGATCGAGGCGGTCAGTTCCTCGGCGGCGGCGGCGACGGTTTGCAGTCCGGCCGTGGCCTCCTCGGCGGCGGCGGCGACCGTAGCCGCCTGCTGCTTGCTGTGGTCCGCCGTACCGTTCATCGAACGCGCGGTGGCCTCCAGTTCCGTCGAGGCCGACGACAGCATGCCAACCAGCGACCCGACCTTGCCCTCGAAATCTCCTGCCATTCGGTCCAGGCCGGCTTTATGGTCCGCCGCAGCCTGCGCTTTGACCGTCTCCTGCGCGGCGCGCAAACGCTCAGTCTCGGTCATGCTATCCTTGAACACCAGTACCGCGGCGGCCATCTGGCCAACCTCGTCGCTTCGCCCGGTGCCGGGGATTTCGGCGGTCAGCTCGCCATGAGCCAGCCGAACCATCGCATTGCACAGTCCTCCCAGAGAGCGGGTGATATCACGGTTGATCAGCCAACCGCTCAGTAGGGTCATCAGCAGGATTGATCCGGCGATCATCGCCAGTTGCCACAACGTGGCATGGAAATCGGCGTCGAGATCGTCAGTATAGGCGCCCGCGTAGAATGCTGCCTTCCAAGGTGCGAAACGGGCTACGTAGGACAGCTTAGGCAGCGGAACGGTCTGCCCGGGTTTTGGGAACATGGAGCGGAAGATCCCCTCGTCGTGGCCATCGAGGGCCGCGGCGATCACGTCGCTGATGGGGCGACCGTCGCTATCCTTCGCGTCGGACGGCTTTCCCTCGCGCGCTGGGCTGGCGCCATGCACCAGAATGAGCGTCCCGCCCTTCGCATCCTCGGCCTGAACGCTGAGATAACCGGTGCCGCCGTCGAAGCGCATCGCATGGATGTCGTCGCGGAGCAGCGCCAAGGCCTGGTCGTGGGTGAGTTGGTGAGCCACGACCCGACTTTCCAGCGACTGCGCGTAGGCGACCGTGGACTGCACGACGGCACGCAGTTTATCGATCCGATCGTCCAGCATCCGCTGATGCATCTGGAAGGCCCCCGCGCCGATCGAGAGGATCAGGCCCAGGGCCGATAGGCAAAGCAACAAGGTCAGCTTGGTGCGGAGCCGAAGGTGGCCGAGAAGTTTCATCCAGCATGTTCCCCACGGAGGCGGGTGCGAAGCGCCGTCTGCCCATAAGCCCAAATACATGAAGGAAGCGTGAAGCCGCTCGCACCGGCGGAGGCAGGTCGCTTGAACGGATCCCGCGCGACCGTGAATTTCTCTGATTTGCCGGCCAGATTCCCGGAATCGTTTGTGGCGGCAGCGGCGCAGCCCGGATGGCATCGCCGCGAAGCAAGGTATTGATAAGTATCGGTGAATTTCCTGGCTGCCCTTCCTGGACACGTATCGAACCATGTGCGTAGTCCCGCCGCCGGATTTCCGGCGCCTGCTTGAGGACATCCAACAGATGCGGCTTGCCGCCTGATGCCGACACGCCAGGGCTCAGGCAGTCCTCCCCACTTCACCATTCAGCCGCGACAGGGTGTCCACGATCTGGTCTTCCGGAATCTGCGCCAATGCCAGGTGACATAGAACCGCCACCATTTGCGATGGCGAAGTACGGGGATAAACGTGGCTGGCGATTACCTCGATTTTCGCCCGATCGCCGTGCATAAGAGAAACGCGCATCGGCACTGCGTCGGCGCCTTCCAGCGCAGGGCGGCCTCCGCTCGATCTCAAAGTCCGCTGAACCACCTGACCAATCGCGGCCAGGCTCAGTGGATCGCTCTTGTCTCCTGGCAGCCGCCCGAGCGGGCGCGCATCGGCGAACGCCGCGCGGAACTCCTCCTGCCCAAGCCGAGGCCGCGCGGACACGTTGCGTACGCGGCCTTTCGCGGAGCGAGCGGAGAATGTGATCTTCGGCATGCGATCACTCCTGTTCCGAGAACTTGTCGACGAAGTAGAGAACGCCGTCGAACTCGATTGCGATTACGCCCTGGTTGGTTTCCCGGCCCATGCGTTTGACGAAGCCGACCAGTTCGTCGCGGTGTTCCAGGAATCGGTCAGGAATGATGTATGAGTACACGACACGGGGTTGTTCCCGGATCAATTCCGAAGTCTCCTCGTTGAGCCAGGCCCCTTCGACTGGTGGCATGGCCGTCGCACCGCCCCCGATCTTGGACAACAGGGCGAGAGCCTCTTCCACCCACGGCTCTTGCGAAATCAAGGTGCCATTCCGATCCCTGTTCGGCACGTAAACGCTGAACCGCTCGCCGTGTACCGGCTCGGCTTCGAACAAGGCGGCGATATCGAGCTCGGTCCCTGGTTCGTCCATGCAGTAAAACGTGGACTTTCAGGGCAGAAAGTCAAGGCCGCTGCCGTTCGCCGGATTGGTGACGGCATCGGCACGCGGATCATCGTTGATGGTGGCGCCCGGTGATAGCGTGATTTCGGCACGTCCTTGCCAGGACCGGGTTCGAGTCCGGCACGGGTGCATGTCAGCAAGACATTGAAATGTATCGGTGAATTTCCTGGCTGCCCTTCCTGGACACGTATCGAACCATGTGTGTGGCGCCGGAGCCAGCGCTTCGGCGGGTGCTGGAGGAAATCAGGGGGGATGTGGTTCGTCGCCTGATGCTGCCGTGACGCCAGATGTCGATCCGATTTTGAAGGAGTGGCAAACGCCGGGTGAGAGGACACTCAACCTGATCCGCTCCATTCGTGAGCTACTTACTTTGGGTACAATCAAATGCGGACGGTACACCGCTCTTGGGCATTCCGCTGCACGTTAACTATTGCTTAATCTGAGAGAGTTAGACCGTTACTCCGCAGCAGCCACAGGCGTCGCGGGAGTCTCGCCGCCGACAAATGCATTCGGAGCCGCTCAATGGACACGCGTATCGGATCAAACTTCGCGTCACTTTCTGGAAAAACGCTCAACACCGAGACAAAGACGGCCCTGTTCGACGTTGGCGATCACGCGATCTATTGGCTCGGCATCACCGACGCCACGGCGTTCCGATGCAACACCTATTTGATTGCCGACGGTGACCAGTTTCTCCTCGTCGATCCTGGCAGCCGAAGCTTTTTCCAGCAGGTCCGCGACCGTGTCGCCCAGGTGGTCGATCCGTCGCGGATCACCGGGCTGGTGATTTGCCATCAGGATCCGGACGTCGGCGCTTCCATGGTGGATTGGCTGGACATCGTCCCCGAGGCGACGGTGTACACGACGCCGCGTACCCAGGTGCTGTTGCCGCATTATGGAGCAAGCGACTACCGGTACCACAACGTCTCCGGCAAGCCGATCCTCATCTTACCGTCGGGTCAGCAATTGCGCTTCA
Organism: Acetobacteraceae bacterium; assembly: GCA_036489395.1. Taxonomy (GTDB): domain Bacteria; phylum Pseudomonadota; class Alphaproteobacteria; order Acetobacterales; family Acetobacteraceae; genus JASHVB01. The sequence goes on from DASXFW010000047.1 coordinate 57,826, forward strand.
TCGAAGCGCCGTTTTTGCATTTTCCCGGCGCCTTCACGACGTATGATGAGACCACCCGGTTCCTGTTCTCAGGAGACATCTGGGCCGCGCTCGATCTGGACTGGACGTTGGTGGTCGATGATTTCGAGAGCCACGTCAACAGAATGGATCTGTTCCATATCGATTACATGGCCTCGAATGTCGCCGCGCGGGGGTTCGTCCACAAACTGGATGGCCTGGCGATCGATGCGATCCTGCCGCAGCATGGATCGATCATCCCATCGGCTTATGTTCCCGCTGCCCTCAATTATCTGAGGAACCTGCGCTGCGGGCTGGACATCGTCTATGCTGGAATGTCCGGGCGCTGAGGTCCGCTATGATCCGCGAGGACCCGCACCTGTTGGGCGCGCGCGTCATCGCCCTTGAACGGGAAAATCGCCTGTTGAAGGAGGCGGTTTCTCAAGGGGGGCATATCCGCAGCCAATCCAATCGGGTGCTCGACAGCACGCTCGAAAGACTGGAGTTGCAGAACATCCGCTTCGAGGCCGCGCTGGACAACATGACCCAAGGGCTCTGCATGTTGGACGCGACGCACCGTATCGCCGTCCTGAACCGCCGCTTCGCCACAATGTTCGGCATCGCCGACAGGAATGCGCTCACGAATGCACCGCCGCGCGAGTTGCTGGACGCGACACTGAAGGCTGGCACGCTTACCGATCCGACCGGCGAGGAATTGTTCATGTTCCCGCAGGCGGTGGAGGTCAGCACCATCGCTTCGTTCACCCGCGAACTCGCCGACGGCCGAATGGTCACCGTCAACCGTCAACCGGTGGCGGGCGGCGGCTGGGTCGTAACTTACGAGGACGTCACCGAACGTCATCGGGCCGAAGCTCAATTGGACCACATGGCGCTGCACGACTCGCTGACCGATTTGCCGAATCGCGCGCTTTTCCGAATGCATTTGGAACGTGAGCTTGCCCTCATCGGCCGGGGCGACCGATTCGCGTTGCTTTTTCTGGATCTCGATCGCTTCAAGACCGTCAATGACACGCTCGGACACCAAATTGGCGACGCATTGCTGCGGGCGGTCGCGGGCCGCTTGAAGGAGTGCGTCCGAGAGGGTGATGTCATTGCCCGTCTCGGTGGCGACGAGTTCGCGATTATCCAGTCTAGCGTGGAACAACCTATAAGTGCCACTGCCCTGGCCCGCCGCCTGGTGGATATCATTGGCGAACCCTTTGATCTCGACGAGCATCAGGTCGTCGTCGGTCTTAGTATCGGCATCGTACTGGCGCCGGCGGACGGACTGACCGCGAATGACATCCTGAAGAATGCGGACCTGGCGCTATACCGCGCCAAAGCGGAAGGTCGCGGCACCTACAGGTTCTTTGCGCCAATCATGAATGCTCAAATGCAGGAGCGTCGACATCTCGAGTTGGACCTTCGTCATGCGGTGGCAAACCGGCAACTTGAGCTATTCTATCAGCCATTGATAAACATGGCGAGCGGAAGGGTTTGTAGTTTTGAGGCCCTGCTTCGTTGGCATCACCCCTCGCGTGGTCTCGTGCAGCCAGGAGATTTCATTCCGCTGGCCGAGGAGGTCGGTCTGATCATCCCGATCGGCGAATGGGTGCTGGACGAGGCTTGCCATGAAGCGGTGAAATGGCCGCGGGAGATCAGGCTTGCCGTAAACGTGTCCGTGGCACAGTTTCGGAGCCCGCATCTGGTAGAGGCGACGGCGCAAGCACTTCGAAGCTCCGGCCTCGCCCCTGACCGGCTCGATATAGAGATCACCGAGTCTGTGTTGATGCAGGACACAGAGGTAACACTGGCAACACTGGGAAGACTGCGGGACCTCGGTGCCAGAATATCAATGGACGATTTTGGCACTGGTTATTCGTCACTCAGTTATCTGCGGAGCTTTCCGTTCCACAAAATTAAGATCGACCAATGCTTCGTACACGATCTTAGCACAAGCGGGGGTTCGATTGCTATTATACGCGCAATCGTCCGTCTCGGGCACGCGCTAGGGATGTCTGTTACCGCCGAAGGCGTCGAGACGGAACAACAGTTGGCGCAACTCAGGGCCGAAGGATGCACCGAAGGTCAAGGCTATCTGTTCAGCCGGGCATGCTCCGCCGATAGAGTTCCTGATATGATAGCGAGCCTTAACGACACCGCCGCGCGTCCGTTCTCCAGCTCTGAAACGGAGCTGTTTGTTTAACCGATCCCGCGCGCGGCCGTCGCCAAACCGTTTGTCGGCTTGCCGGCGTGGCGGTTGATGAGATAACCACGAGACCAGTCGGAACTCGACGTTCGAGCGCGTTCGCGAACGTTCCGACCAGGGTAAGGTTCGAATCCAGCACGGGTGTCTGTCAGCAGGGTATTGATGAATATCAGTGAATTTCCTGGCTGGGGGACCTGGATTCGAACCAAGGATGCCCGGGTCAGAGCCGGGAGTTTTACCGCTAAACTATCCCCCAAGCGGAACAGCGGCGCCGAGATAACACGCTGCCCCATAACCGGCAACCGCGCGTCCGCCGCGATGCGGGGTAATCGGGTGAACGGAGGCAACGCCGGGGCTCCGCCGGGGCGGATCCCCGCGTTTAAGCCGCGTCGAGCTCCGGCACCACCTCCATGGCCTCCGGATCATCCGTTACCAGCCCGTGCTCCGTCATCGGCTCGCGGATCATGTAGCCGCGTCCCCACACCGTGCCGATCAGCGCGCCGGCGCCCGCCTGGGCGAGCTTCTTTCGCAGTTTGCAGATGAAAACATCGATGATCTTCATCTCTGGTTCATCCATCCCGCCGTATAGGTGGTTCAGGAACGCTTCTTTCGTCAGGACCATGCCCTTGCGCAGCACCAGCAGCTCCAGGATCGAATATTCCTTGCCGGTGAGATGGATGTCGCGGCCATCGACGGTGACTTCCCGGCTGTCGAGGTTGAGCTCCAGTGCGCCAACCCGCAGCGCCGGCTGGCTGAAACCTTTGCAGCGCCGCACCACCGCCTGCATGCGCGCCAGCAGCTCGGCCTTGTCGAACGGCTTGGTGATGTAGTCGTCCGCCCCCATGCCCAGCCCCTTCACCTTGGCCTGGGGACGGCTCAACCCGGAGAGGATCAGCACCGGCGTATCGTTGCGTGCGATGCGCATGCGCCGAACGACTTCGTAGCCCTCGATGTCGGGCAGCAGGAGGTCCAGCAGCACGACGTCGTACTCATAGTGTCGCGTGAGCTCGAGCGCCTCCTCGCCGGTGTCCGTATGGTCCACCACGGCGCCGCCGTCCTTGAGCATAAGGGAAATTCCCCGAGCCGCTGTGAGGTCGTCTTCCACAAGAAGAACGCGCATCGGGAGCCTCCCTTTCACGAACGCGTTATACCACCATTGCGTGTAGTTCGCTACAGTTTTTTCATCATTTGCGTGTATCGGTATCGGCGGAACAGACTTGTAGTCGATACGCTGGACCGGATTCGATATTTTCGCAGCAATTCAGCCGGACGAAGTCTCAATGAGACGAACATCTCTCGCAGACCGGGTTGCAACCAGCCGCTCGGCATTGCGCGACATCGCGCCATTGCGTGTTGCCGGGCGGGTTACCAGCCTGTCCGGGCTCGCGGTCGAAATCGATGGCCTCGCCGGGCACGTCTCGGTGGGCGATCGACTGCTGCTGGAGGCGCGTGACGGCCACGCGGTAGCGGCGGAAGTCGTCGGATTTCGTGCCGGTATGACGCAGGCGATGGCGTTCGACGCGCTGGACGGTCTCGGCCCCGGCACCCAGGCGGTGTGCGCGAGCGAGCGCAATGGCGCGTTCTTCGTGGCGGACGAATGGCTGGGCCGGGTGCTCGATCCGCTGGGTCGGCCGCTGGACCGGCACGGTCCATTGCCGGGCGGACCGAAGCCGCGCCCGCTGCGCGCCGCGCCGCCGGACGCAACCACGCGCGCGCGCCTCGGCCCGCGCATCAGCCTGGGAGTGCGGGCGCTGGATTGTTTCACCACCTGTCGCATGGGCCAACGGCTTGGCCTGTTTTCCGGCTCCGGCATTGGCAAATCGACGTTGCTCGCGATGCTGGCGCGGCACACCGCCTGCGACGTCGCCGTCCTGGCGCTGGTCGGCGAGCGCGGACGCGAGGTGCGGGAGTTCCTGGAGGACGATCTCGGCGCCGAGGGCCTCGCCCGCTCGGTTGTTGTGGTCGCCACATCCGACGCGCCGCCGCTGCTGCGCCGCCAGGCCGCCTATGCCGCCATGACGGTAGCCGAGCACTTCCGCGACCAAGGGCGCTCCGTCCTGTTCCTGATGGACAGCGTCACCCGCTTCTGCCTGGCATTGCGGGAGATCGGCCTTTCCGCCGGGGAGCCGCCAGCCACGCGCGGCTACCCCCCGAGCGTGTTCGCCGAGCTGCCGCGCCTGCTGGAGCGTGCCGGTCCCGGCCGCGACCACCCCGACCATCCGGCCGGCCAGATCACCGCCCTCTTCACTGTTCTTGTGGAGGGCGACGACCACAACGAACCGGTGGCCGACGCGGTGCGCGGCATCCTCGACGGCCACGTCATCCTGGATCGCCGCATCGCCGAGGCTGGCCGCTATCCGGCGGTGGACGTGCTGCGCTCGCTGTCGCGCGCCGCAGCCGGCTGCCTGGATGCCTGGGAGGCGGCGCTGGTGCGCCGTGCGCGCGGCATCCTGGCATTGCAGGAGGACATGGCGGATTTGCTCCGGCTGGGCGCCTATCGGGCCGGAACCGACCCGGCGGTGGACGAGGCGGTGGCGCTCGGCCCGCGCATCGAGACGATGTTGCGCCAGGACCGTGCCGAGCGAGGCACGATGCAGCAGGCATTCGAGCGGCTGCGGGAGGCGATGAACGATGGCGCGTGATCCGCTGCCGGTGCTGCTGCGGCTACGCCGTCTGGCGCAGGACGCGGCACAGCACGAGCTGGGGGAGGGCGTGCGGGCGGAATTCGCTGCGGCGGTGCGGCTGTCCGATCTGGATCTGACGCTGGAACAGGAGACGGCGGCGGTGGCGGGTGTGGCCGATGCGGACCTGCTGCGCGCGGCGTACCCGACCTGGCTGGCCCACGCACGCCGTGTGCGGCGGGACGCGCAGGCGGCGCTGGATGCCGCGACGGAGCGCACCGTGGCGTTGCGGCTGCAACTGGCCGACGCCCGCGCGGCGACGCGGGTGGTGGAGGCGTTGCAGGCGCGGCACGCCGCGGTGCGGGCGGCGGGGGAGGCGCGGCGGGAGCAGCGGGTACTGGATGAGGCCGGGCAGCGGCGCAACGGCAGCGGGTAACGCAAAGAGTGGCGGTTGGTGACGAATTTTTGTTGATTCCCGGCGGATAATCGCGGCACGTATCATTTTGCGAGAACGCACTGCGGGGGGAATGCCAGCGTGTCCGACGTTATGGACGATGATGATTCCGAATTCGACGGCCAGATCTCAGCGACCTGGGTGAATGTGAAGAGCGCGTTTGCGGCGAAGGGTTCCCGCCTGCGCGGCAGCGGCACCGCCAAGACGGTCGCCACGACAACCAACACGGTTGGATCGATGAGCATCACCGCGGCGTCGCTCGCGACCGGGACCAACTCGCTGGCGGTGGCCGGCGCGATTGCCGCAGGCGCCGCGGTGTCGGCCACCGGCATCGGCCTGGTCGTCACCGGCGGTGTCCTGACGCTGACCAGCATGGCGACCAACGCCACGTCCATGGTCAAGACCGCCGCGCACGTGATGGGGCTGAAGAAGATCTGCGGCAAGCTGGGTGAATTCCGGGGCTGCAACTGCGTGAACGTGGGGCTGGTGTCGGCGGAGATGGCGCAGGATCACGACTGGATCGGCCGCAAGGTGCTGCCCTACATCATCAGCCAGAAGACAGAGAAGGCGGTGAAGAAGGGCGTCGGCGTCGTGCCCGGCGCTTCGCTGCTGACCAACATGTATCGGCTGGGGCGCTTCGCGTTCAAGAAAGACCGCGGCAAGAAGCGCGGCTTCTATGCGTACGTGCTGACGCGGCACCTGATCACGCACGACTGCATGCTGGCCGGCGCCATCGTGGCAGAGCTGTTCTCGGACCGGGAGATGCTGACGCTGCGGATGTTCGATTCCGACCAGTCCAGCCCGATCATCGCGGGGAAGATGAAGTCGGTCTGAGTGGAGCGGGTGACGGGAATCGAACCCGCATAGCCAGCTTGGAAGGCTGGAGCTCTACCATTGAGCTACACCCGCGCCGACGCATGGTTTAGCGGCAGTGCGGGGGCTGCGCAATCGCCGGCGTGCTGCGGGGCCAGGCCTTAAGACTCCGTCAATCAATTCGCTCCAGTGTTTCCGCATGGCTGTACACACCGAACCCGGGCCACTGCCAACAGAGCGCATCATCGGCCTGGCGATCAAACTGCACAGGCAACTCGGGCCCGGGCTGCTCGAGTCCGTCTATCACCGTTGTCTTTGCTGGGAGCTGGAACATGCTGGCATGCCGTTCCGAAGCGAAGTGCCGCTTGCCGTGATCTACGAAGGTGTGCGCATGAATTGCGGTTACTACGCCGACATTATTGTCGATGACACGGTACTGCTCGAATTGAAATCGGTCGAACATCTTTTGCCGGTGCACAAGGCACAGACACGAACCTATCTGCGTCCGAGCGGCTGCCGGGTCGGGTTGCTGATGAATTTCAACAGCGTGTTGCTGAAGGATGATCTGCACCGATTCATTCCATAGCAGGTGGCAGGCTGCACGGCGGCAGGGGGCAGAATCGGTTGGGGCGGTGCCGGTTGTTGCTGGCGTATGCAGCGCAGAGTCCGCAGAGACGCAGAGATCGCAGAGAAGCTTCAATTGATCCGAGCCCTGGTCGTGGCCACATTGCTCCACTGCGGCACTGTGGTCGGTTGGAGCCGCCAGGCAGTGCCGAACGCTACGTAAGCAAACAATCTTCTCTGCGATCTCTGCGTCTCGGCGATCTCTGCGCTTCACACGCCAGCCGCCCCCAGCCTCCGGCGCCACAGGATTATCACAGTCGAGTACACCGGATACTGCCCCGGGAAGCATGTGGATCCCAAGCTATCCCACCGCGCCCCTTTGCCCTACGCTCCCGCCATCCAACCCGGGAGGAGGGCGCAGCAAATGTCCGGACTCAACCTGGCTTCCGAACCGCCAATCGCCTGGCCGTCGAACGGCCTCAGCGAGGTCCCGTTCCGCCTCTACACCGACCCCGCCCAGTACGCCGCCGAACAACAGCGCATCTTCCAGGGCCCAACCTGGAACTATTTGTGCCTGACAGCGGAACTCGCCAACCCGGGCGACTACATCGCCACCACCGTCGGCGAAGCCGCGATCATCGTCGCCCGCGATTCCGCAGGCGGCATCAACGCCTTCGTCAATCGCTGCGCGCATCGCGGCAACCTGCTGTGCTTCGAGCAGCGCGGTAACGCGAAGGAAATAAGCTGCATCTACCATGGCTGGACGTATGACCTGCAGGGCCACCTGACCGGCGTCGCCTTCGAGCATGGCGTGAAGCGCCAGGGCGGCATGCCCCCGGAATTCCACAAGGACGAGCACCATTTGCGCCGCCTGCGCGTCGCCGAACTCGCCGGCCTGGTGTTCGGCACGTTCGATCCCGACGCGCCCGACCTGGAAACCTATCTCGGCCCCGAGGTCACCGGCGGCATACGCCGCGTCCTCAACCGCCCGGTGACGTTGCTCGGCCGCAGCACGCAGGTGCTGCCGAACAACTGGAAACTTTATTTCGAGAACGTGAAGGACACCTACCACGCCAGCATCCTTCACTTGTTCCTGACGACCTTCCGCATCAACCGCCTTAGCCAGCCCGGCGCGATCTACATCGCCGATAACGGCGGCAACCATTTCAGCCAGGCGATCATGGACTACGCCGCGGAAGACGCCGATTACAAGGTCGCCGCGCTGCGTGCCGACAGCGAATTCCGCCTGCACGACAACTCGGTGATCGAGTCGATCGACGAGTACGGCGACAGCGTTTCCGTGCAGATCCTGACCGTGTTCCCCGGCATGGTGCTGCAGCAGATTCGCAACACCATCGCGATCCGCGTGCTGCGTCCGCGCGGGGTGGAGCGCAGCGAGCTGGACTGGATCCACCTCGGCTTCACCGATGACGACGAGGCAATGACCGAACGCCGCCTGCGCCAGGGCAACCTGGTCGGTGCCGCCGGGTTCATTTCGATGGAGGACGGCTGCGTCGGCGGCTTCGTCCAGCGCGCGCTGCGCTACGACGACGACGGCACCGGCGTGGTGATGATGGGCGGCCACAACGCCCAGTCGCAGCCGTTTCGCGCCACCGAGGCGGCGATCCGCGGCTTCTGGAAGCAGTATCGGTCGCTGATGGGCTGAGGCGCTATCGGGGGAGGAAAGGGTCAGGGGCTTCGCCCCTGGAACCCCACCAGGAGGCTCTGCCTCCTGGACCTCCGGCAAAGGCGTAGCCTTTGCAATCCATCTGTTTCGCTGGATGAACGGGAGGCGGCCACGTGGGCGGGTTTG
>DASXFW010000101.1:0-12028 GCA_036489395.1 Acetobacteraceae bacterium
CCCGAGCGTGTTCTGCACACGGAAAGCGCAACCAATGATGCGCCCCGACAGGTCGCCGGTCTGAATTTCATCTGCGTGCTCGGCGTGCATCTGCGGCAAAATTCCTTCTCGACCACGCGGCCTGCGCTCCGGCTCGGAGAAAGAGCAACAATGCCCCCTGACAGTTAACAGCCGATGAAGATACCGATCCGGGCGAATCCGGCTTGAGCGCGCCGCGTCATCCAGGTGTCCGCTCTCCACCCCACGCGGCCGTCAGCAGCGACGTACGCCACCTTCGGACATGACCGGACCACCACCGCGAGGGCAGGCAACCGTTCCGGTCTCTGGTCGAAACCCGAGTTCCACCGCCACCCCCGGTATCCTCCCGTCCGCCTTCGCTCTACAACCCACTCCCATGCCCAGACCGCAGCGCGCCGACGTCATCCCCCGCCTGATCACCACCGCCGACGACCTCGACCAACTCTGCCGCAAGCTCGCGGCGGAGGAGTTCGTCACCGTCGATACCGAGTTCATGCGCGAGCGGACCTATTGGCCCGAGCTCTGCGTCGTGCAGCTCGCCGGCGACCACGACGTGGCAGTGATTGACGCCCAGGCCGAAGGGATGGACCTCGCCCCGCTCGGCCAACTCCTCGCCGACACCAACGTCCTGAAGGTGTTCCACGCCGCCCGCCAGGACAACGAAATCTTCGTCCTCCGCTTCAACGCCGTCCCAACCCCCCTGTTCGATACCCAGATCGCCGCCATGGTGGCCGGCTTCGGCGACCAGGTGGGCTACGACGCCCTGGTCGGCGGCCTGACCGGCCGGCCGATCGACAAGGCCCACCGCTTTTCCGACTGGTCGGCCCGTCCGCTCAGCCCCGCACAGATCGCCTACGCCGCCAACGATGTGACGCATCTGCGCGACGTGTACCGCCGCCTGTGCGACCGCCTGCGACGCGACAACCGCCTGGACTGGGTCGCCGAGGAAATGGCCGCTCTGGCCGACCCCGCCTTCTACCGCGCCGACCCCGAAACCGCCTGGGAACGGCTGAAACCGCGCAGCGGCAACCGCCGCTTCCTCGGCCGCCTGCAAGCCCTGGCCGCGTGGCGCGAACGCGAGGCGCAGCGCGTCAACATCCCGCGCCAACGCCTGGTGCGCGACGAAGCACTGCTGGAGATCGCCGCCACCGCGCCGGCCGACGTGGAGGCACTCGCCCGCATGCGCGGCGTCTCGCGCGGCTTCGCGGAAGGCCGCATCGGCGAGAGCTTGCTCGAAGCCATCGCGGCGGCGCAAAACGTTCCGGACAGCGCGCTGCCGCCCGCCCCCCCGCCGCGCGACGCACTGCGGCCATCCCCCGCGCTGGTGTCGCTGCTGAAGGTGCTGCTGCACACCAAATGCGAACACCACCACGTCGCACCGAAGCTGATCGCCAGCAGCGAGGAAATTGATCGTCTGGCATTGGAAGACACACCCGACATCCCCGCACTGCACGGCTGGCGTCGGGAGGTGTTCGGCGAGGACGCACTGGCGCTGAAACAGGGCCGTATCGCGCTCAGCGCCGCCGGACGCGAAGTGAAGCTCGTCCCGGCGTAGCCCCGCTCCGTTTGCGGCCCCGCATACCACCGGCACTTGACGTTGACTCTCTGTGTCATGGCCGGCGCAAGCCCCATAGGCATCAGGAATAAGCAGGGGGGCGGAGATGCCGATGCTTATGTGTCATGGCCGGCCCACGCCCTGTCCTGATGCATATGGGGGCAAGCCGGGCCATGACACGGCTCAGGACTTCGGGCCGCGGCCTTAACCGCCTGTTCACCCCCGGCGCGCAGAATCGGCGCCATGTCCCCATCACCGATCGACCTGTCGCGAGTGTCCGTGCTGTGCGTGGACGACGATCCGGTGATGCGCACCATCGTACGCGCTGCGCTCAGCCAGCGCGGCTGCCGCGACATCGTGCAGGCGAAGGACGGGGAGGAAGCGCTGGACCTGTGCACCGGCCGCCGCTTCGACCTGATCATCTGCGACCTGCACATGGAGCCGATGGACGGCCGGCAGTTCCTGCACGAGCTGGCCGAGCGCGGACTCGGCGGCGGCCGGCCAGTCATCATGCTGAGCGCGGAAAGCGACACCGCCATCGTCGCCGAGGCGCAGGCCATGGGGGTGGGCGCATGGCTCGCGAAGCCGATCTCCGCACGGCAACTGATCGAGCAGGTGGGGGCGATCCTGGGTCTGTCCGAACCGGCCGCCGATCCTGCCGACGCTGCCGCGGCAGAGCATGCCGAACAGCAGGTCGCGAAGCTGCTGGCCGACGTGGCCGCGTTGCAGGCGGTGCTCGGTCGGCCCGTGACGCGCGAGGACGATCGAATCGCGGCCTGGCACGGCATGCGCCGCCGGATGCACAGCATGATGAGTGCGGCGGATGCAATGGGCTATGCGCTGGCCGGCGTGCTGGCGCAGCGCGGCACGGACCTGCTGCAGGCGGCAGAGCATGAGCCGGCCTTGGCCGCGGGCAGACACGTCGAAATCGGGCAGGCGATCGGCGCGATCGCCACCGCTGTTCGGCGCGTGGCGGAGAACCGAATTGCCGGCGACGGCGGCGAAACCGGGCAACGCCTGCTGCACAGATTAGACGAGTTTGTCGGGCCGCTGCGGGCGGGGCTGGTGGAAAAGCCGGGGCCGGCACGCCGCGACCGAACCGCGCAAGGCGGCATATGACACCAGGCGATCGCCCGGGCGACACGGAGCCGGCCTTCCAGTCGTCACGGCAGGCTTCGGGTCGGCATGATCGTCTGGAAGTCCGGACAGGCATTGCCAGGCGTCACCGCGGGGGGCGGCAGTTGCCTGGCAAGCATTCACACCCTGAGCCACCGAGCGAAGCAAAGCCAAGCGCCACAAAGGAACTATTCTTTGCGGCTAGCGGTGCGCCCTCGGTGGTTCTCGGTGTCGATTGCTTGATCCCCGCAGTGCGCCCACCAATGCCCCGGCGGCTGCGGAAGCCCCCGCCCTCAGGCTACGCCGCCAGCCGCTCATGCTGCACTGCACCGTCTTGCCCGCGCCGCGGGGACCGGCTACCACGCGCGGGCCTTCCGGGCCGCTGCGATCACGCCAAACGCCCGGCGGGCTTTGCACGTTTCCACTCGGCAGCCGCTTCGGCGCCCCGGCAAGGACAACAACCATGGCCCGCAACAAGATCGCCCTGATCGGCGCCGGCAATATCGGCGGCACCCTGGCCCACCTGATCGGGCTGAAGGAACTGGGCGACGTGGTGATGTTCGACGTGTTCGGCGGCGTGGCGGCGGGCAAGGCGCTCGACATCATGCAGTCCGGCCCGCCCGAGGGCTTCGACGCGCTGATGACCGGCGGCTCCGACTACGCCGCGATCAAGGGCGCCGACGTGGTCATCGTCACCGCCGGCTTTCCACGCACGCCGGGCATGTCGCGCGACGACCTGATCGGCAAGAACGCCGGCGTGATCGCGCAGGTTGCCGACGGCATCCGCACCAACTGCCCCGACGCGTTCGTGATCTGCATCACCAACCCGCTCGATGCGATGGTCTGGGTGATGCAGCGGAAATCCGGCCTGCCGGCGAACAAGGTGGTCGGCATGGCCGGCATTCTCGACAGCTCGCGCTTTCGCTTGTTCCTGGCACAGGAATTCGGCGTGTCGGTGGAGGACGTGACGGCCTTCGTACTGGGCGGCCACGGCGACACGATGGTGCCGCTGACGCGGTATTCGACGGTGGCCGGCATTCCGGTGCCGGACCTGGTCAAGATGGGCTGGACCACGCAGGCGAAGATCGACGCGATTGTCGAGCGCACCGCCAACGGCGGCGGCGAGATCGTCAAGCTGCTGGAGCGCGGCAGCGCGTTCTACGCGCCGGCATCCGCGGCGGTGTCGATGGCGGAGGCGTATCTGAAGGATAAGAAGCGCGTGTTCCCCTGCGCGGTGAAGCTGAACGGCGAATACGGGATCGACGATCTGTACGTTGGCGTGCCGGTGGTGCTCGGCGCGGGCGGGGTGGAACGCATCGTCGAGATCGAGATGAATGCGCAGGAACGTGCGGCGTTCGACAAATCATGTGCCGCGGTCAGAGAACTTATCGAGGCGGCAAAGAAGCTGATCGGCTGACCGGCGATGGATCGCACGCACGGGGCACTGGCTCGTATGCTCCCCCTCCCCTTGAGGGCTTGGGCCGCGAAGTGGACCAAGGTTGGGGGGAGGGGTACCTGCTCCCGCAATGTTGGGGGCGTTCGCACCCCTCCCCCCAACCTTGGTCCACTTCGCGGCCCAAGCCCTCAAGGGGAGGGGGAGGAGTAAGCCATGAACATTCATGAATACCAGGCCAAGGAACTGCTGAAGAAGTACGGCGTGCCGGTGCTGGATGGCCACGTCGCGTGGACGCCGGACGAAGCGGCGGAAGCGGCGCGCAAACTCCCGGGGCCCGTCTATGTCGTGAAGGCGCAGCTCCACGCCGGTGGGCGCGGCGCGGGGCATTTCGCCGACGACCCGAACGGCAAGGGCGGCGTGCGTATCGCGCGCTCGATCGAGGACGTCCATGCCGCCGCCGAGGCGATGATCGGCCACACTTTGATAACCAGGCAGACCGGCGCGCATGGCCGGCCGGTGCATCGCGTTTACGTGGAAGCCGGCTGCGACATCGCGCGCGAGCTCTATCTGTCGCTGCTGGTCGATCGCGTCAGCGGACGTGTCACGGCGATCGCCTCGACCGAAGGCGGCATGGAGATCGAGGAAGTCGCCGCGCATCACCCCGACAGAATCCTGCGCGTCTCCGTCGATCCGGCGTCCGGCCTGTCCGGCTTCCATGCCCGCAAGTTGGCGTTCGGCCTGGGCCTGCAAGGCCCTGCGGCTGCCGCATTCTCAAAGATGCTGCCCGGGTTATACAACGCGTTCACCAGCCTCGATTGCAACGTGGTGGAGATCAATCCGCTGGTCGTCACCGGCGCCGGCGGTGTGATCGCGCTCGACGCCAAGGTGGCGTTCGACGACAACGCGTTGTTCCGCCACCCCGAAATAGAAAAGCTGCGCGACGAGGCCGAGGAAGATCCGAAAGAACTCGAAGCCGCCAAGTACAATCTGAACTACGTCGCGCTGGACGGCAGCATCGGCTGCATGGTGAACGGCGCCGGCCTGGCGATGGCGACGATGGACATCATCAAGCTGTATGGCGCGTCACCGGCGAATTTCCTCGATGTGGGCGGCGGCGCCACCAAGGAACGCGTCACCGCGGCGTTCAAGATCATCCTGTCCGATCCGAACGTCGAAGGCATCCTGGTCAACATCTTCGGCGGCATCATGCGTTGCGACGTCATCGCCGACGGCGTGGTGTCGGCGGCGCGCGAGGTGCAGTTATCGGTGCCGCTGGTGGTGAGACTTGAAGGCACCAACGTCGATCTCGGCAAGGCGATCCTGGCGAAATCCAACCTGCCGATCATCTCCGCCGACAACCTGGCCGACGCGGCCGAGAAAATCGTCAAAGCCGTGCAGGAGGGTGCCTGATATGTCGGTGCTGGTCGATGCCAATACCACGGTCATCACGCAGGGAATTACCGGCGCGCAGGGCACGTTCCATACCGAGCAAGCGATCGCCTACGGCACGAAAGTGGTCGGCGGCGTCACGCCGGGGAAGGGCGGCACGCGGCATCTGAACGTTCCGGTGTACGACACGGTGGCGGAAGCCGCCGCCGCGACGCGCGTCGATGCCACTGCGATCTACGTGCCGCCGCCCTACGCGGCCGACGCGATCCTGGAGGCGATCGACGCGGAAATCCCGCTGATCATCTGTATCACCGAGGGTATTCCCGTGCTCGACATGGTGCGGGTGAAGCGCGCGCTGACCGGCTCGAAGTCGCGGCTGATCGGGCCGAACTGTCCGGGCGTTATCACGCCCGACGCGTGCAAGATCGGCATCATGCCCGGGCATATTCATAAGCGCGGGACGGTGGGGATCGTGTCGCGCTCCGGCACGCTGACTTACGAAGCGGTGGCGCAAACCACGGCGGTGGGGCTGGGGCAGAGCTCGTGCGTCGGCATCGGCGGCGATCCGGTGAAGGGCACCGATTTCGTCGAAGTGCTGGAGATGCTGCTCGCCGATCCCGAAACGAAGCAGATCGTCATGATCGGCGAGATCGGCGGCCAGAGCGAGATCGATGCCGCGGATTTCCTGGCGCACAACTCGGTCAAGAAGCCGACGGTTGGGTTCATCGCCGGCTCCACCGCGCCGCCGGGACGGCGCATGGGGCATGCGGGTGCGGTGATCAGCGGCGGGCGCGACACGGCCGCGGCGAAGATGGACGCGATGCGCGCGGCCGGCATTCACGTGTCGGAAAGCCCCGCGGCACTGGGCTCGACGATGGTGAAGGTGCTGCAAGGGTAGCGACTTCCTGTCATTGCGAGGCCGCTTGGCCGAAGCAATCTCCCGGGAGATTGCTTCGGCGAAGCGGCCTCGCAATGACAGAAAAAACTCCGACCTCGCAATGACAAGGTCATTCCGCCGGCGCCAGCGCGGCCTTGCGTCCCGGCATCCGCAGCATCACCAGCACCGCCGCCGACACCACCAGCACCAGCCCGGCCAGCGACAGCGCCAGCCCAAAGTTGCCGGTCGCGGTACGGATCGCGCCGAATGCGAACGGCCCGGCGAACCCGCCGAGATTGCCGATACCGTTGATCACCGCGATGCCAACGCCGGCGACCGAGGCCGGCAGCACCTCCGACGGCAGTGCCCAGAAGGGTCCGAAGCGGCCGTAGAAGCAGGCGAAGGACAGCGTCAGCAGCAGCAGAGTCATCATGATCGCCGTCTCGCCTGAAAGCTGCGCCGCCAGCAGGAAGACGCCAGAGAAGCCGGTCATGACGATGGTGTGCCATTTGCGCTCCATGCGCCGGTCGGAGCTGAACGCCACGATCAGCATCGCGATGGCGCCGGCGGCGTAGGGGATCGCGCTGAGGAAGCCGACGCTCATGATCGACAGGCCGGCCTGTTTCAGCACGCTCGGCAGCCAGATCGTGACGCCCCAGTTCGCCGCCAGCGCGAGGAAGTTATAGGCGGCGATGATCAGCACGGCCGGGTTCCAGATCGCGCGCGTCCAATGTCCGAGGATCGGCGTTTCAAGCGCGCGTTCCGCGGCCAGTGCAGCGGTCAGCCGCCGCCGTTCGCCGTCCGGCAGCCACGCCGCATGCTCTGGACGATCGGTGATCGCCACCGCCCAGAACGCGGCCCAGACGAAGCACGGGATTGCTTCGATGACGAACATCCACTGCCAGGTGGACACCTTCAGCACGACGCCGGAAATCGGGTTGGCGATCACCGAACCCAGCGCCAGGCTCATCAGGAAGACGGTGTTGGCGCGGGCGCGTTCCTCGCGGGTGAACCAGTTGCGGATCAGCACCAATGTCGAGGTCAGCACGCCGCCCTCGGCCACGCCGAGCATGAAGCGGTTGAGGATCAGTTCGCCTTCTGTGTGAACCAGCGCGGTGGAGGCCGAGATCGCACCCCAGAACAACAGCAGGGTAAAGATCACCCATTTTGCGCTCCAGACGGAGGACAGGCGGCCGGCGGGGATCTGCAGCACCACGTAGCCGAAGAAGAACGTGCCGGTGGCGAAACCGATTCCGGCGCGGCCGAGGCCGAGCTCAGCGCGCATCGACGGGATCGCCATGGCGATGTTGGTGCGGTCGATCATGGAGATGATGTACATCAGCAGCGCGACGATCAGGATGCGCACCCAGCGGTTCTGCCAGGGCGGCACGGCGGCTGTTGTTTCGGACATCGGTTTCCCCCTTGGTTCGTTCTTACTGCATTCGTTCCTTCTGTCATTGCGAGGCACGTAGCGACGAAGCAACCTCGTTCGTGACGAACGTTCCTCGGCTCGTCAGGCAGGGGATTGCTTCGTCGCTACGCTTCTCGCAATGACACGTGTCAGATCACCTGTGCCGCCGCTCCCGGCACCGGCGAATGGCCCAGCACGCCCCGCGCCAGCACAGCCTCGCGGCCGCCGAACGCCACCACCCGCGCCGCCTGGTCGGCGTGCGCCTGCGCATCCGCCGCGTCCGGATCGACCACCGCCCGCAACGCTCGTTCGCAATCCGCCACCAGCCCCGCGTATCCGGCATCCTGCCCCAGGTCCCGTTGCTCCAGCGGATCGGCCGCAAGGTCGAACAACTGCGGCGGCAGGCCGACATAGTGCACGTATTTGAAATCGCCCTTACGGATCATGAACGCGCCGGTGCAGGAACCGACCGCGTGGTATTCGGTGAGTACGGTGCGCGGTGCGGCACGGCCGCGCGCGACCTCGAACAAATCGCGGCCGGGCAGCGCGCGATCTTCCGGGCGCAACGGCACGCCGGCGCCGGCAAGGATCGTCGGGAACCCATCCACCAGCGACACCGGTTCGTGGCAGACGATGCCTTCGGGAATCTCCGGTCCCGCCATGATCAGCGGCACGCCCGCGGCATCTTCGTAAAGATTCGACTTCCCCCAGAAACCGCGGTTCCCAAGATTGTCGCCGTGGTCGCTGCTGTAGATCACCCGCGTGCTGTCGCTCAGGCCGAATTCGCCCAGCGCCGTCAGCAGCCGGCCGATGTTATGGTCCAGGAACGTCACCATGCCGAAATACGCGGCGATCGCCCGCCGCACGCGTTCCGGCGTAAACGCCTGGTCGTAGATGATCGTCTCGTTCATGCGCTCGATGAACGGATGCTGCGGGCGTTCGTTCTTCGAATACAGCAGCGGCCAGGGCACCTGGTCCTCGGGATACAGCGAAAAGTATTCCGGCCGCGAGATCAGCGGAAAATGCGGACACACCAGCGACACGAACACCACCCACGGCTTGGTCTGCCGCTTCGCCTTGTCGCGCAGCCAGGCGATCGCGGTCTCGGTGATCGCGTCGTCGTAACGCTGATAGTCGCTGTCGCCCGGTCCGGCTTCCTCCGCCAGCAGCAGCGAGACTTTCCGCGGCTGCATGTCGTCGCGGATCATGCCGCTCAGGTCGCCGATGCCGTCGATGACGTGCAGCGGCATCACCTCCTCGGTGAAGCCGTTGTCGTCGTCCTGCGAGCGGAAATGCAGCTTGCCGATGGAAACCGCAGCGTGGCCGGCCTCGCGCAGCCGGTGGCCCCAGGACGGCACGCTGCCGTCGTACGGAATGCCGTTGTCCCAGAAGCGGATGTCGTGGACGTAACGCCCGGTCGCGAAACTCGCGCGCGACGGCACGCAGATCGGCGAGTTGCAGTAGGCGTCGGTGAAGCGAACGCCGCGCGCGGCGAGCGCGTCGAGGTTCGGCGTGCGGATCATCGGATGGCCGTGACAGCCAAGGACGCGGCGGCTGTGCTCGTCGGACAGGATGAACAGGAGATTGGCGGGTTGCATGGGGGAAGGTTGACGGGGGCGGCGAGGAGCGGCAAGTCCGAATGCGAGGACAGGCGATTACCGGAGGTTATCGGTGGACATCCGCGCCGTGGATTACCTGCTGGCGGTGGGGGAGCACCGCAGTTTGCGCGCGGCGGCGCAGGCGCTGGGGATCACCCAGCCGGCGCTGACCAAGGCGGTGCGCCGTATCGAGGACGAGAACGGCGTTCCCTTGTTCCATCGTTCCGCGCGCGGCGTGCGCCCCACCGTGTATGGCGAGGCGATGCTGCGCCACGCGCGCAATCTGCGGGTGTCGCTGCGCGCGTCGAAGGTGGAGATCGCGGCGCTGAAATCCGGCGCGACGGGCGTGGTGCGGATCGGCGCCGGCCCGTCCTGGGAACGCGCGGTGCTGCCCGAGGCGCTCGCGGCGTTCCGCGCGCACCGGCCGGAGGTGCGCATTCACGTGCTGGGCGGCACCGACGATTTCCTGAAAGAACACCTGCGCAACGGCGTGCTGGACCTCGTGCTGGCGGCGACGCCGGACGCGCCGGCGCTCGATCCCGACCTGGAATGGCAGCCGCTGCTGACCGACCAGTACTGCGTCATCGCCGCGCGCTCGCATCCGCTGCGCCGGCGGCGCGGGATCGGGCTGGGCGAACTGCTGGCCTATCCATGGATTTTGCCGGGCGCGCACTCGCTGATGGTAGAGCGGCTGCGCATTATTTTCCGCGCGCACGCGCTGCCCGCGCCGGTGCCGGCGATCGAGACCGACATCGTGGCGCTGCGCCACCAGCTTCTGGTGTCGGGGCCGTATGTCAGTTTCTCGGCGGCGGGGTTCCTGGCGGAACTGGCGGACCGGACGATCGTGCGGCTGGACGTGCCGAACGCGGTATGGCGCCGCGCGGCCGGGATCATCACGCGGCGCGGGATGGAACCGAACCCGGCGGCGACGGCCCTGCTTGCGACGATCGCCGGGGTGGCGAAGGATCAGATGGGAGGCACGCTCGCTCGTCGCCCCAATTCATCCCGGGCGGATCGGCTGCCAGGCCGGTGGTGAACTAACAAGAAACAAGGTTCCCCCCTCCCCTTGGGGGAGGGGTGCGTTCATCCACCGACCGCGGATGTACGCACCCCTCCCCCAACCCCTCCCTCAAGGGGAGGGGGGAACCTACGTCAGGCCGCCGACGCCGTTTCATCCAGGGCGGATCGGCCGCCAGGCCGGTGGTGAACTCGCAATGACAGGGGCCTGATTCCCTGCTTCACTTGGATCGCAAAGGTCGCCCGCCCATGCCCGACGAACGCTTCCACGTCGCCTACCTGATGCTCAGCGGCACGACGACCGCCGCGCGCTGTCCCGAAGTGCTGCGCGGGCTCGTCGCGCTCGGCTTCGCCACGGTGATCGCAGTCCCTACGCCGAACGCCGCGCGCACCGTGGCGCCGCGCGAGCTGGCGGACGTGCCAGGCAGCCAGGTCGTGGAGTCCTATTTCGATCTGGCGATCCGCCCGCGGCCGCCGCGCGGCGTGGTATTGTTCGCGCCGTGCAGCTTCAATTCACTGAACAAGCTGGCGCATGGGATTGCCGACAACCTCGCGCTGTCCATCGTCGCGGAGGCCATCGGCCGCCGCACCCCCGTCTTTGTGGCGCCATCACTCAACCAGCCGTTATTGGATCATCCGATGGCGCAATCGTCATTGCGGACGTTGCCTGGCTGGGGCGTGACAATCGTGCCGCCAATCGATGCGGGCGATGGACCAAGGCTCGCTCCAACCGCGCAACTTCTGGACGCTGTTCGGCCGCATGTGGCGGTTTGATCAGGGCTGGTGAAGCGCGCGGTTCGGTCGGGGTTCAGTCCGTGCCGTCTTTGCGGCTGCCCCAATCCAGCAACGAAAGTCTGATCAAGGGCTGATGTGTCGGCCCCCAGCCGCCGGCGGCCATTGCCAGCATGTCGAGATTCGTGCCGTCCACTGTCAGTTCTGCGCTGGTGCCGCAATTGTACTGGCTTGTACTGCTCTGGTTGCCCGCCCAATGCACCCGATACGCCGGCGGATTGGCCGGCACACGCGCCTCGACGATCAGGCTGCCGCCTTCGCGGTGCAGCGTATCGAGATCCAGCATGCACTCACCGCTGCCATCTCGCGCCACCACGACCTGCGAATTCATGTCGCCGGGCATTTTGGCCTTGGTATCGAAGGAGATGATGTCTCCCACGCCGGGGCCCAGATTCACGGCGGATTGTGCGATCTTCACGGCACCAGCCACGCCGGTCAACGAAATCACGATCGCCAGCAGGGCACCGCTCAGGAGCCCGCTTGAGTTCTTTCCGTGGTCGGCCCGCATCGCCCGTCACTCCACATCAGGTCCTTTCATTCTCCCCTAACCGTAGGATTGCGTCCGAACGGCGAAGAAAAAATGGCGGCGTCCAAGGGACGCCGCCAAGTTTGGGGAGGAGTCCAAGAGAGAAACGCGACGAGAAAGCTCGTCTGCTTCTCGAAGCATAGAATGCCGCCAATGCCTGACTGGAACATTGATCTGGATCAACCACGCGCGATTTTATTGCCCTGGTCCGCACCAGGGTGTTCGCGACGTCTGGTCAAACGTCCGTGCGCAATCGAACGACCCGGGGCAACCGGGTGAACGGCGGAAGGTCAGGGCTCCGCCCTGAAACCCGCCAGGAGGCTCTGCCTCCTG
>DASXFW010000200.1:0-1528 GCA_036489395.1 Acetobacteraceae bacterium
TACCCCACGGCGAGCCCGAGCGTGATCGTGAGCCCGAGGCTCCACCAGGTGAACCCGATCCATCTGGACAGCCCGAGCGCTATCAGGACGCCTGTCACCACGGCGGCGACTCTGCGCACCGCGCTGAACAGCGTCTGGTAGATGCTGACCTGCAGGACGAGAATCGCCGTCAGCGGCGCCAGCACGGGAGGCGAGGTCTCCGGCACCGGCAAGGCGATCAGGTAGGCGAAGACTGCGCAGGCGGCCAGCCTGGTTATGGTCGCGGCCGTTGGCTGGGCCCGGTGCCCCGCCAGGGTCAAGGTCACTGGTGCGCGCTGGGTGATCGTCCGTGCCGCGGCGCTGATCTGGGTGGGCCGCTGGCTGGGCCGGAGCGCAAGCCTCATGCGGCGGGCGCCGGGACGGCGATCTCGCCGATGCCGAAAATCATCGCCTCCGTCCGCCGATGCCTCCTGCCCTCACCCAGGAATCCGTCCTTACCCGGAAATACTGCCGGGGCTGGCGCCTAGGCCGCATCCCCCATTCAGTTAGTCGCGCGGCCTCAACGACGGCGCCCCGGCGGCAATCGTGCTCAGGGGTTCGGTGCCTGCTCGGGCGGGGCGGCGGCCGGCCGTATATCCGGCTGGTAGGTGTACGCGGCCTCGCGCACGGTCTCACGGCTCTCCAGCGCGGCGCCGAGCGCGCCGCCGACCGTCGCGATCGAGGTGGCCAGCCAGGCCAGCCTGATCTGGTCCACCGCGCCGGCGGGGTGGCCGAGCTGGACGCCGAGAAGGTTTCCCGGCACGAGGAGCAGGGCCGAGGCGAGCATGGCGATGAAGAGAGCAAGATACAGCACGACCACGCCGATGCCCACCGTTGCTGCGGTGACGATGTTGAACAAGATGACCTGTTCGCGCGCGGCCGGATGAGGGCTGCGTTCCCACAGCCCCGTGGTGACCATGATCGTAATGATGACGGCGGCCACCGAGCCGACGGCGATGACCGCGAGCCGCGCTGGCCCGAGGTAATACGCTAGGCGCCAGATATCGCTGGTCACCAGCGCGAACACCCCGGCCGCGAACGCGGCGGCGAGGGCGCGCATGAGTCGCAGCGCGAGCCGCCACGGACGGTTGGCGCGCAGCATGCCGAGCAGCAGCCAGATGTTGCCGGTGACGACCCGAGCGGCGAAGCCCACGCCCTGTTCCCCGTGCTCTATCCGCGTGCCCAGTTCGCGCATCCGCCGGGTTACCGTGCCAGCGAGCGTACGGCGCTGCCCGGCGTCCGCCGCCAGCGCGCTATCGCCGAGCATGTGCCTGATCAGTCGGACGATTGTCTCAGCCGTGCGCTTGCGCACCGAAACCGGGCCGAGCGCGGGCATGGACAGGACCGCGACGCCGTGCGTGGCGCTGATATGGGCGATCACCGGCCGCCGCGCGGTCTGCAGCGGGAGGTCGGTGACGCACACCGCAAGGTGCCAGCCACGGTCAAGAAGCATCCGGCGTCCCGCCGAGATTATCGCGCTAAGGTCGGTTGGCGGCTCAACCAGCCGGTC